>CAZLCY010000009.1:0-25364 GCA_964558075.1 uncultured Bacteroidales bacterium | reverse complement strand
GGCGGCATTCATGATAAAGAAGGTACCAGTTTGTTTACTGCTCGTGCTATGATAGCTATGGCTGCTCGTGCCCATAATGTTGCTCCAATTGATACTGTTCATATAAATGTACATGACTTAGAAGATTTGGAAAAGAACATTCAACTGGCAAAAAATCTCGGTTTTGAGGGAATGCTGGTACTTAATCCAAAAGAAATTCCGTTAGTGCATACATATTATTCTCCGAGCGAAGAACAGGTAAAAGATGCGGAAGAAATGTTAGATTTATTCGAAGAGTCTCAGCAAAGTGGAAAAGGCGTGGCTGTGAAAAATGGTAAATTTATTGGTCCGCCAATGGTTATTGCGGCGAAGAAAGTGTTAGCTAAAAATAATTTGATACACAAAAAATAATATGCTTTTTTATTTGTTACGCTATTTATGTGAGTATTATTTTTCAAAAATAATTCCTGTTTCTTGGATTAAAAAAATGCAAGTGAGAAAAGTAAATAAATTAATTTCTCGTGCATATAACAAATCGGATTTTTATAAGAAACAATATAAACAATTCAGTGAAAAAGATTTATATATTCATACTATTGAGGACTTGCAAAAATTACCGATTGTCTCAAAAGATGATATGAAGCAATTTAATGCATCTGAAATAATAATGCGAAAAAATATTGATAATCTGATTGTGCGTTCTACAAGTGGTTCAACCGGTAAACCCTTTGATACGTATCTCACAAAAAAAGAATATTTTACTTCATATTTTCGTACGTTTTTTAGTTTGCATAAGTATAATCCATTTTCTTATTTTTGTTTAATTGGAGTTTATAAACAAAAAGAAGAGATTGAACAGAAATCTTTTCTGTTTTATTTACAGAAATATTTTGGTTTGTTTCGTCGTAAAGCATATAGTGTTTTTACACCAATACATGAAATTGTTGCTGATTTCAGAAAAACAAAGATATCAATATTATCAGCGACACCTACATGTTTAGAAGTACTTATTGAAGAGTTAAAGAAACATAATGAAAAACTAAATGTTGGTTATGTTGTTTTGTTTGGAGAAACACTTATGGATGATGTGAAAGCGGATATAAAAACATATTTGCAGGCTAAAATTATTAACGTCTATGGATGTATGGAGCATCCATCGTTAGCATGGACCAAGCCAGATAAGGAATATTTTGATTATGCTCCTAATTCTATCATTTTGGAATATATTAATCCGGTTACAATAAATGGAGACTTATATGGTGAATTAGTGATTACTAATCTTGTCAATAAAACGATGCCTTTTATCCGATATAAAATTGGTGATCATGTGAAAATTCATAATGATTATCGTAAAATGGGGAAAATAATAGGAAGAATAGAGGATGTCATAACCTTAAAAAATGGAACTCAATTATTCCGATTACAGGTATGGAGTGTTTTTCGGAATTTGCATGAATGTCAGCAATATCGGTTATTGCAGAAAAAAGATAAAAGTGTTCATTTTCAATGTGTGTGTAAAAAGAATGAAAATGAGCAAGATGTTAAGAAAAAAGTATTAGATATTTGGAATGATAATTTTCCGGATGTTCCTCTGAATGTGGATTTTTTTGAAGAACTATCTATTAATCCAAAAACAGGCAAGTTTAAAAATATTGAAGTAGAAAAATAGGGTAATGAAAAAGAAAATCTTCTCGATAATAAAGTTTATTGTTCCTGTAGTATTATTATACTATATCTTTACTATTATAGATATAGATAAATTACGAACCATTGTTGCCGAAAGCGACCCCTATTTATTAAGCTTTATTATATTTTCTGTGCCTTTACAGTATTTGTTTTTTACAATACGTTGGGCTATAATAATGAGATTGATAGAGAATGTGCAAGCAAATTTTTTTAAGCTTCATGCAATATTATACAAAGGATTGTTTGTAGGTTTCTTCGTGCCTGGTGGTGTTGGTATAGATGTATATAGAGTGCTTAAAGTAAAAAAAGAATATGGTGTTTTTAAATCTAATGTAAGTGCAATATTTCTAGAGAAAGTCATTGGAACAACTTCTTCATTGCTTCTTGTTTTAGCATGCTATCCTTTTATTAATGTTGTAGAAAACGAAATACTGAGGACTATTATTAATTATTCTTATATTTTTGTTGGAATAGTTTGTTTTGCATTTATTATAATAGCATTAAAAAGTAGTTTTGTAAAAGGAAAAATAGCGGGAATTCTTAATAAAGTTTCAATTTTCTTTAACATAAGAATTATTAATCTTATCAATAAAATTTCTAAGGGTTCAAATAAAATATCCAAAGAAGATAAGGTAGTTCAAGATATATTTAAACCCTTAATGGATTTTAAATACATATTTATTGTTTTAGTATTTTCGCTTATAATATTGGTAATTAAGGCTGCATTTATGAATATTGTATTCCGGGCTTTAGGGTACGAATTGCCGCTTGTTGCAAATTTATTTGTAGTTCCTTTAGTAAATATTATTTCACTCATTCCTGTTTCATTCGGGGGAGTTGGTGTGCGAGAAACTGCATATATTGTCTTATATGCTTATTTTGGTATGCCCTCAGAAGGTAGTTTAATTACTTCTTTAATTACATTTACCTTTTTATTATTAAACATATCAGCGGGTGGTTTACTTATGCTCAAAGATAATTTAAAAGCGAAGACTAATGAAGATTAATTTTGTAGGAGATTTAAGCATGGTTGCGATTGACACTTCTGTCTTTACTGTAGAGAAAGGTGTGCAAAAAGCTTTAAAACAAGCTGATTTAAATGTTGCAAACCTAGAATGTCCACTTACTAATAGCACGTCTACATCGAAATACGAAACTTGGTATATGAAAGCTGAGCCTAAGAAAAATTATATTTTAGATTTGTTCGATGTTTTTTCTTTGGCCAATAATCATGTTTTAGATTTTTCAAGAGAAGGATTAAAGGATACCATTGAATTTTTAGATGAGGACAAAAAATTATGGTTTGGTGCCGGTTTAAATGAGATACAGGCAAACAAACCTTTGCTTATGGAAAAAGATGGTTACAAGCTCGCTTTCCTAGGACTTACTCGGTGGCACAATGCTAAAGGAGAAGAGTATGGTACTGCGACAGATAATCTGCGTGTTCTAAAGAAACAAATTAAGGAACTTAAAAAAGATAACTATTTCGTAATTTTAATGCCGCATTGGAATTATGTTCATATAGATTACCCTTGTCCTTCTGAAAGAGCGAGAGGACATAAACTTATAAATGCCGGTGCCGATTTAATTGTTGGAGCACATCCTCATAATTTACAAGGATTCGAGGTGTATAAAGGAAAGCATATTTTTCATAGTCTTGGAAATTTTATTTTTCATACAAATTCTCAATTTCATAAATATGCAGAAGAAGATATTCGAAATAGGAAAACTTTTATTCTTGAGATAGATTTGCATAAGGATTATTCTTATAAGGTTGATTATACATATGTTTACGATGATAATTCTGGAGTACGTTTAATGACAGACCAAGAAAAATTAGAAACTATAAAGGTTTATACTGAACTTTCTAGAGTGTTTGAAAGTAATTCGGAGTTTAAGAAGAGGTTTTATGAAAATGCACATATTATTGTTAACAAAACTATGAATGCATTAAAAAAAGCAAATGATTTGTCTGACTCAAAAGTAAAAGTATTTTTAGATAGAATTTTTAGAATTAGAAAACAAGATGTGCTTATAAAATTGCACTCAATGAAAAAAAATAACTATGGCAAAACAAGTAATAATAATCGGCGGACAAGGTAACGGAGGAGTTGCTGCCGCATGTATTCAGGATATGCGTATGAATTATGATATTGATGAATATGAGGTGTATGGTTTTTTGAATGATTTTGAGGAAAAGGGGGGGGCAATTAATGGGTATCCCGTGTTGGGTGGATTGAAGGATATCGAAACGTATCTCGCAGGCAACTTTTATTTTATATATGCCATTCACAGTATTTCTCATGCACCTTTACGCTTGAAAATTTTTAAATCGCTCAATATTCCTGATGAGAAACTTATAACGCTTATACATCCTCTTACATTTATTGGTGAAGGAACAACACTTGAACCGGGTGTAATGGTTATGGCTCATTCGTATATCGGTCCGGAAACAAAGGTGGGGAAATGTACGTTTATTATGGCAAATTGTGCAATCGGGCATAATAATACCATTGGTGGATTTTGTCATTTTTCGGTGGGTGCGATTTGTTCGAGTATTTTAACAATTGGTGAAGGCTGCGATGTTGCTCTTAATGCAACAGTTATGGAAAAAGTCACTATGGGAAATTATTCCGTTGTCGGAGCCGGTGCTTTATGTTTGAAAGATGTTGAGCCATATCAGGTAGTTGTTGGTAGTCCGGCAAAACATTTAAAATATGTGAAACCTGAGGAAACTCAGGATGAGTGGAAGGGGAGGGGGTAAAGTGAGAAACGGGAAGTTGTATATGATTTTTTCTCTATACAATGAAAAATTAAACTCTTGCTTAGTCCTTATTTGTTCCAACTATCAATTAACGTATGAAATCTAAAAACTTATTGTATCTTGTAAACAATTTTGCTTGAAATGCTATACATTTGTAAAATAATTATCGGCTTATGGATAAAATTGTACGAACATTCGATTATAAAAAATTGCTCAGAATTCTTGAAGATACTGAAGATCGATATGTGTATGAAAAGGTAAATCTGATTCCCAAAGAAGAAGATTTGTTGGAAAAACTCAAAAGTTATGTCAATTACAATACAATGACACGTAAGTCGGTGTTGGGCATTGATATTTATAAGTATAGCTCGTATGAACAGTTTGAGCAAACCTTGATTCCGTTTTTATTTAAAATACTTTTTGTAGAAACAATAGAAATGTGTTTTCGGAATCATGCATTCTTTTTTCAAAAATACACAAAATCTGAAATTGAAGAGCACTATATAAGCACCGGTGACGGTGGTTTTGTGATTTTTGACACGCCACTTCATTCATTGATTTTTGCGTGTAATTTTGCTATTGTTCTTCGTACATATAATTCTTTCCATTTTTATCCGAAATTACGAAAAATAATTGGCGGAGCGAGTTTGCGCTATGCTATTACGTATGATACTTTGTATTATTTCGACACCAGTCATTACGGTCGTGCTATTATTAATAATGCTCGCATTTTGAGTAAAGATAATTTGAATCGTTGTATTATCGATCAAAATGTATATGATTGGTTTACGCTTAACATTGACGGTTTGGAGAATCTTCAGGTGCTTACCATTGATGAAATGGCAAATATTTATGATTTGCAGGGTAGCTACGATTATGAAATATTAAAAGATAACCCCGATGCTATTTTTGGAAAAGAGGTGAGCCGCGAAAGTGGTATTATTAATTCTGATGTTCTGAAAATTGGTGAAATTCGTTCGAAAGAATCTACTTTAAGTGTGTATAATATTCACTTACAGGTAGCTATAAAAGTAGAACGAACAAACATTAAGCGTATGATTACTATAAGTTTAGGAAATTTAAATACATCTCATTTATTATAAGAAAAAAATACAGATTAGAGTAGAATGGAAACAGTTTTAAGCGGAATCAGACCAACAGGAAATTTGCATTTAGGAAATTATTTCGGAGCAGTTCAGAATTTTATAAAAATGCAAGAGCAATTTAATTGCTTTTTTTTTATTGCAGATTGGCACTCTCTCACTACACATCCGACCCCCGCAGATTTACATAATAATGTGACTCAAATTTTAGCTGAATATTTAGCCTGTGGTATTGACCCCGAAAAAGCAACTTTGTATGTGCAAAGTGAAGTGCCTGAAATTGCTGAATTATATTTGTTGCTTAATATGAATGCATATGTTGGTGAGCTTGAACGTACAACTACATTTAAAGATAAAATCAGAGCTCAACCCGAAAATGTGAATGCGGGGTTGCTTACATATCCGGTGCTTCAGGCTGCAGATATTATTATTCATAAAGCGACAAAAGTACCGGTAGGTAAAGATCAGGAGCAAAATGTTGAAATTGCTCGAAAATATGCCCGTCGGTTTAATAATATGTATGGAGTGGAATGTTTCCCCGATCCGCATCCGTTTAATTTTGGTGAAAATCTTATTAAAATTCCCGGACTCGACGGCTCAGGTAAAATGGGTAAAAGTGATGGTAATGGAATTTATTTGTATGAGAATGCAAAATCTATTCGTAAGAAGGTTATGCGTGCCGTTACAGATAGCGGACCAAGCGAACCGAATTCAACACCCACAGAACCTATTCAAAATTTATTTACTCTTATGAAGGTTGTATCGTCTCAGGATACGGTTGATTTCTTCACAAAAGCGTATGCCGATTGTACTGTTCGCTATGGTGATATGAAAAAACAATTGGCTGAAGATATTGTTGCGTTTACAACTCCTTTTAAGGAGAAAATTGATGCAATTAAAGCTGATGAAAAGTATCTGAAAAAAGTAGTTGACTTGGGTACAGATAAGGCACGTGCCAGTGCATCTGCGACTTTAAAGGAGGTTCGTAATATTATTGGATTCAAAACTTTTTAGCGGAAGACACATTAGTTTTTTTGCTATTTCATATCTCATATCTTTTTTGTGCTAATGAAAGTGCCGCGGTGGTTGGCGTTTTGGGCAGAGACTCGTATTGAGCTTAATTTATGTCAATCAATGTGCTCGTTGTTGCTTGGGTTAAAGTGTTTTTTATATCTTCTCTACCCGCAAATCATCTGTACACATTTCGAGGAGAGTGCTGCATTTTTCCTGAATAACGGGATGAATAAAATTAGGGAGAATCTCACATAAGGGCTCAAGGGTGAAACGTCTGTTTTGAATATGCGGATGAGGTATTTGCAACTTCTCTTCTTGTATGATGGCAGAGTCGAAAAAAAGTATATCAATATCTATGTTTCGTGAAGTGTAACCCGACTGTTGAGTCGCTCGTGTGCGACCTAAATAATTCTCAATCGATAAGCATATATCTAAGCAGGTTTCAGGATTTTCGTCCGTCTCTAAGATAATTATTTGATTTAAAAAATCTTGTTCGTCTGTAAATCCCCACGATTCACTGCGATAAATACTCGATGAAGAAGTGATTGTGCCGAGTTGTTCGGAAAGGAGTTTTGTTGCTTCTTGAAAAATCTTTTTAGTATTTCCTCTGTTTCCTCCGAGTAATAAAACGAGTGTATGCATTTTTTTATGTATATTTACTTTTTACTTTTTTATAGCACAAATGTACTTTTGTACAGTCTTATTTTTACAAAAATCAATAAAAAAAACAACATGAAAAAGTTTTTGAAATACGTATTTGCTACTTTTATCGGCACTTTGTTTGGTATCATTGTGTTTTTTCTTATTCTATTCGGGATTATTGTAGGGTCTACTTCGATGGTTTCTGATTATACACAATCCGATGTTACGGTAAAAGACAGTTCTTTTTTGATACTGACTTTTCAGGAACCAATAAAGGAAAAAACTTCGTTTAATCCTCTTGGTACAATAATGCGTTCTAAAAACCCGGTTTCAATAGGTTTAACAGATATCTGTGAAAGTATTAGAAAAGCTGCGAATGATGATAATATTCGCGGGATTATTTTGCTCCCTGATGTGTTACAGGCACAGTATACAACGGTGTTTGAAATACGGCGGGCATTGGAAATATTTAAAGAGAGTGGAAAACCGATATATTCTTATGCTGATATTTATTCGCAAAAGTCTTATATCTTATCGTCATTAGCAGATTTTGTGGGCATGCAACCGCAAGGTATGTTTGAAATGCGTGGTATAAGTTCACAAACATTGTTTTTTAAAGATGCTCTTAAAAAAATAGGTATTCAACCTGTGTTGTTTCGTGCCGGGAAATATAAAAGTGCTGCGGAGAGTTTGTTGCTTGATTCATTGAGTCCTGCTAATCGTGAACAGATTTCTGCGTATATTTCTGATATTTGGTCTCATTACAGTCATACGGTGCAGGATTCTCGTGCAGATATTCAATATCCTCTTTCGTATTATGCCGATAATTTGATGGTATGGAATGCGGAAAATGCTTATTCACAAAACTTTGTCGATTCAGTTATGTATTATGATGAGTTTTTATCTTTTGTGCATAAATCTGCTCAAATTCCGGAAAATGATGATATTCCGCAAATTAATCTTTCGAATTATATGCTCTACCAGACTCAGCAAAACGCAGGTGATTTATTGACGGATAATTCTCCAAAAATTGCGGTTGTTATTGCCGAAGGTTCTATTGATATGGGTGAGGGAGATGAGCAATCTATCGGAGCACAAAAATATGCCCGTATGTTGCGAAAGATAGGTAAAGACTCTTTGGTGCAGGCGGTCGTGCTTCGTATTAATTCCGGTGGTGGTTCGGCTCTTGCGTCTGATATTATATGGCGTGAAGTACAACGGTTGGCAGATAAAAAACCACTGATTGTTTCTATGGGAGATTATGCTGCTTCGGGGGGGTATTATATAGCGGCTCCGGCTCATACTATTGTTGCGGAACACTCTACGTTAACCGGCTCTATAGGCGTTTTTGGTATGTATGTGCGTGCCGATGAAGGGATGGAAAAACTTGGGTTGAATTTTGATACGGTTAAAACGAATAATTTTTCGGATTTTGGTTCACCATTTCGGGATGTGACGGGACGTGAGTTGGCGGTGATTACCAATGGTGTTGATGATGTGTATAACACTTTTAAAGCTAGGGTTGTTGAGGGACGTAATCTTTCTCTTGAATTTGTTGATACAATCGCACAAGGTCGTATATGGAGCGGTAAAGATGCTTATGAGCTTGGACTGGTAGATACACTCGGTTCTATATCTGATGCTATTGATATTGCGGTTAATTCTGCTCATATTTCCGGCGAATATTCTTTGGAAATGTATCCGAAATCGGAAGGTTTAATGGATTTTGTTTCTCGTTCACTGTTTCGCTCCAATGTTGATGTGTTTTCTGTTTTGTCCGGTTTGTTTGGTAATGAAGCTGTTTCAGCACTTGAGGAGATTACTCGCACAGTTCCTCAGAAAAACGGACTGTACATGCAATATCCGTATGTTTTACATATTGAATAATTGTGTATGATTTTTTTTCGGTTTTTGTTATATCCTTTTACGGCTTTGTATTGGCTGATTACTTTTTTGCGGAATAAATTGTTTGATATACATGTTCTCTCTGAAATTTCCTGCGAAAAACCGGTTGTCGCAATTGGAAATATTACGGTTGGAGGAACGGGTAAAACACCTCATGTACGTTTTATTGCTCAGCAACTTGTACATAAATATTCGCTTGCTATATTGAGCAGGGGCTACAAACGTGCGACCAAAGGCTATGTTGACTCTCTTCAGGCTCCTTCTCCAAAGGCTTTGGGAGATGAGTCTTATATGTATCATCGTATTTTTCCGGGAATGTTGGTTGCGGTGTGTGAGCGTCGTGTAAGGGGGGTGCAAAAGATAATCCGGAAACATCCGCATGTTGATGTAATTCTTCTGGATGATGCGTATCAGCACCGACACATTAAACCTGCGTGTAATATTCTTCTTATTGATTATAACAGACCATTGAGTAACGATGCGGTTTTTCCTCTCGGAAGAATGCGCGAGGGGGCTTATGCTGTTAAACGTGCAGATGTTATAATTTTTACTAAGTGCCCACAGCTTACTGATGAGGAAAAACAACAACTCTTGGATTCACTTAAATACAGAAATTCGCAACCGGTCTTGTTTTCCCGCATGGAATATGGAAATCCGTATCATATTGTTCATACAAACGAAGTGCACACAGAAACACTTATTTCGGGTAAACATGTGGTATTGGTGACGGGTATTGCTCAGGCAGATGTACTCAAGGATTATGTGCAGAGCTATGCTGCAGAACTTACCCATTGTGCATATGCCGATCATTATGATTATACTGATCAAGATATTGTAGCTATTACACATTCTGCACAACAGAGTAAGACAGATAGTCTTATTATAACTACCGAAAAAGATATGTCGAAATTAGTAGAAGCCGGTATTTCAACAACTGATATACCGGTGTATGTTTTGCCTATAACTATTTCTTTTTCAGAAAATGACGAACGTATTCTTATGCATACAATTGCTGAGTCAATCTCAAAAAAACCTGTATGAATTATCTTGCACACTCTTTCTTATCGGGTACTCATGACTTACTGTTGGCAGGAAATTTTGTTGGTGATTTTGTGAAGGGACGAAATTTGGATACATATCCGGTGATGATGCAGCACGGAGTACTTCTGCACCGCTTTATTGATACGTATACCGATTCGTCAGCAATAATTAAAGAAAGTAAAGCTTTGTTTGCTTCCGAATATGGAAAATACGCAGGTGTAATTGTCGATATTGTATATGATTATTTTTTGTCTCTTCATTGGAATAGCTTCAGTGGAGTGTCTAAAGATTTTTTTATTTCCGGTGTATATAGTATTCTCCAAACTTATTTTTATGTCTTACCACTGCGGGCTCAACGAGTTTTGTACCCCATTATCTATTATAATTGGTTGCGGAATTATGGATCATTATATGGTGTTCAGAAAGTTTTGAACCGCATGAGTGTTCGTACCAGCTTACCAAATAAAGCTGATGTTTGCATGTTAATTTTGCGAAAGCATCATTATGAACTCGAACAGCATTTTTTAGCATTTTTCCCCGGTTTGTGCAATGCGGTTGATGTAGAGATAGAATTGTTGTGATGCTATCCGGGAATTGTTTTTTTTGTCGTATTGGTATGCTTTGAATTTACCGCAATTCAAAATTTTGTCCCAAATAAACCCTTCTTACTTCTTCGTCGTTTGAGAGGTCTTCGGCAGTTCCGGATTTGAGAATATTGCCTTCATACAGTAAATATGCTCTGTCGGTAATTGAGAGTGTTTCGTGTACATTATGGTCGGTAATAAGGATGCCGATATTTTTTTCGCGTAAACTTGCTATAATTCCCTGAATGTCTTCTACTGCAATTGGATCTACCCCGGCAAATGGTTCGTCGAGAAGTATAAATTTGGGCTTGGTTGCCAATGCACGTGCGATTTCTGTTCGTCGGCGCTCGCCACCGGAAAGTTCTATTCCCAGATTTTTTCTGATTTTTCCTAAACCAAATTCTCCAATCAATTCCTCTAATCGATGCTGCTGTTCTTCTTTCGAAAGAGGTGACATCTCAAGAATTGCTTGTATATTATCTTCAACACTCAGTTTGCGAAATACCGATGCTTCTTGGGCTAAATACCCGATACCTAAGCGTGCTCGCTTATATACCGGGAGTTTCGTTATTACCTCATTGTCAAGCCACACGTCACCTTCATTTGGACGTATAAGACCGACAATCATGTAGAAAGATGTAGTTTTTCCGGCTCCGTTTGGCCCGAGTAATCCGACAACTTCTCCTTGGTGTAATTCAATCGAAACTCCTTTTACAACAGTACGTTTTCCGTAAATTTTTTTGATATGTTCTGTTTTTAAAACTGACACCTGTATTGTTTTTGGTAATAATTAACGAAAATACTATCAATTCTTTAAAAAAACTAATGAAATGCAATTTTACAACTAATATTTTTTTGTAGTTTTAGCAACATGTTAATGTGTGTGCATTCGTGTATAGTAATGTAACATTTAATGTTCTCATTCGTACATATTTAGATATATTTTGTGTTTTTATGTTACAACGACTGTTTGTTTACTTATTGTTCTTTTTCTGTTCCCATTCTCTTTTTGCACAAACAATAGAATTTGAATGGGTCAATCCAACGTGTACAGATCCGGCAAATGGTGAACTCCATATTACGGTGACTGGTCATACGGAAGATAAAAAATATATATTGTTTAATTCAAGTAGTGAGCCGATTGAAATATTCACTTCGGGTGAAACTACTGATAATTCGTATAGTTTTTATAATTTGAAACCTAATAATGGATATGGTGCGTATGTTTTGGATGTGTCCGAATCGGAATCCTTTGTGATTAATGATGATATTCAGTCGCATACATTAATAGCCGAACCGTATGAGGTTTCGGTGCAAACAATCAAAAATGCCGGCTGTGAATCACAATGTGTGGGTGTTGTTTCGGCAACTGTTGTTGGGGGGATTGAGCCTTTTTCGTTCTCATGGGACGATGGCGTTTCGGGGACGTATCCGGATGCAGATACTATTTGGAATGTGTGTGTGAATGATTATGAGGTTACAGTAACCGATGCGGTTGGTTGTGTTACTAGTTCCCCGCTGCCTGCTTCGGTTGTTCCTGTAGAAGTTGAGGCAAGTGTTTCTAATATTCAACATATTGAATGTGCCGGGCAACCAAGTGGGAGTGCTTCAGCTTCTGCAATTAATACAACGGGAGCGGTATCTTTTGAATGGAGTGATGGAACTGTTGGTATGAACAATACTGATATATATGCCGGAAATCATTATGTTGTTGCAACCGATGCTATTGGGTGTGATGATACTGTGTATTTTGAAATAACGGAGCCTGCAAATAAATTGGAACTTTTTCTTGATAGTACTAAAAATATTCGTTGTAAAGGAATGAATATCGGCGAAGCATATATTTCATCAGAGTATGGTATTACACCACTGTCTTATGAGTGGTCTGATGGCGGTTCGGGACTTGATCGAACTGATTTGTTACCGCAATATTACCAAGTGGTAGTTATTGATGATATTGGCTGTTCCGATACGGTCGATTTCACTCTTACAGAACCTGCAGAAGGTGTGGAGGGAACAATCGTATCATCATCTATGCCATCGTGTTATGGATATCAGGACGGATCGGCAGAAGTGAGTGTGAGCGGCGGATTAGCACCATATTCTGTGCAATGGGATGATGCCGGAAATGATTCGACAGATACTGATTTTATTCGAAATGATTTGGAGAAAAATGTATATACAATTACTATTTTTGATGCAGAAGCTTGTGAAAATTCAGTGATTCTTGATATGTTGGAACCGGATGAATTAACTGCACAAATTCTTGCTCCTGATAATTCTCCGGCACAAACTTCGGTTGACTGTTATGGTGATTGTGATGTGGATGTGAAAGTTGTGGCAACAGGTGGAACAACACCCTATGTTTTGTACGATTGGGATAATGCCTTGCCGGATATTCAAACAGCTACATTGTGTGCGGGTACGTATTCGGTAACGGTAACGGATAATAATGGTTGCACCGTAACAGAGTCACACATAGTTACACAACCACCAAATTTAGAGGTTTCCATTGCTGAATATAATGAAATTCAGTGTTATGGTGAAACCGGAAGATTAGAAGCTGTAACTTCCGGAGGCGTTTCACCATATGTTTTTTCATGGTCAGATGGTGGAACGAGTCGGGTTTCTAACTGGATTCCTGAAGGTGTTTATTCGGTTGATGTTACCGATGATAATGGATGTGAAACAAACGCTAATTATTCTTTATCGCAACCCGATTCACTTGTTTTGTCGTTTACCATAGAAGATATTTTGTGTCAGGATGTGTCGGAGGGTGCTCTTACTGTTAATCCGGTTGGGGGTATTGTTGCGGATGATTATTCGTATAGCTGGAATTCGGGGCATACATCGGCAACAATTAATAACTTGGTTCCTCAATTGTATTCGGTTACGGTTACAGATGATAATTCCTGCAGTACAACTGATGAAATTGATTTAACAAATATTAATGAGTTTGGGGTTGTTTTTGACTCGGAAAAAATTACCTGTATTGGTCGTTCTGATGGCGAAATTACTGCTTCTGCTTTGTATGGAAATCCGCCTTTTTTGTATGAATGGCGTGATGGAATTACTGATTCTGCTCGAACCGGACTGTCTGAAGGGTGGTATTATGTTACAATAACAGATAAGCTTGGTTGTACTGTTACTGATAGTTTGTTTTTGGAAACTATACCCCCAATGTATGCACAGGATATGGGAACGACGGAAACTCCCTGCAATGAAGCTGAAGGAAGTGCTTTTGTGGAAATGCTTGGAGGAACTGCTCCATATTCATATCTGTGGTCAAACGGTCAAACGGTGGATTCAATCATAAATCTTGCTGTTGATAGTTATTCGGTGCTCGTAACTGACGATAACGGTTGTACATTTTCTGCTGATTTTATGGTTGAAGACACTTCAAGTTTGTCGGTTTCTGTTCAGAGTCCGGATGAACGAATTCGGTGTGCCGGGGCAGCTACGGGTGAGGCTACGGCAATCCCGAATTTGGGAACAGCTCCATATACCTATGACTGGTCAACCGGTGAAAGTACTAATACTATTTCTTCTCTTGACGAAGGGGTGTATTCGGTAACGGTATACGATTCTTTTTTATGTCAGGCAACAGATTCTATCGAATTGTATGAATATAAGGTCTTGGAGACAAATATTATTGACTCGGGAATGGTAAGTTGTTATGGTTTTGATAATGGGTATGCCGTGGCAAGCGTGAAAGGTGGCGTTACGCCTTATTCTGTTTCTTGGTCAAATGGAAAAACGTCTTATATTAATGCAAATATCGGTCCCGGCATGTATACTTTTATGGTGCAGGATGCGGATGGCTGTCTTGTTTCGGATAGTGTTCAGATTCTTGAACCAACAGCTTTAACTGCAATTATTGATAATACGAAAGGTATTAGTTGTGGAGGGGTATGTGATGGTCGTGCTACAATAAATGTTGCTGGCGGAGTAGTTCCGTATTCGTATGAATGGACTTCTGGTGAAACAACAGCAACCGCCAATGCTCTTTGCGGTGGACAAAACTATATTACCGTAACCGATGATAATGCCTGTGAATATGTTGATAGCGTTATTATTGTTGATACTATGCCACGTATAGGACTCGATGCTTTTTTTATTGAACCTAATTGTGGTATTGCTGAGGGAGAAGTCGCTGTTGACCCTTTTGGGGGTATTCCTCCGTATACCTTTGCATGGTCTACCGGCGATACGGATTCGCTTATACAAAATGTACAAGCTGATGTGTATGAGGTTACAGTAACCGATAATGCAGGTTGTACGCTCGATACAATTTTATTTTTACAAGATAATTCTACTCTGACTATTGATTTTGAACGTCAAGCAATAACTTTTTGTGACCCTTGTAATGAATCATATGTAGCTCTTCCGCAAAACGGAACTGCACCGTATTCTTATGAATGGTCGACCGGTGATTTGACTGCTCTTTCAGATTCGCTTTGTCCCGGAGAATATGTGGTGCAAGTAACAGATGCGAATACTTGTGTGCGTTCTGCTTTGCTCACAGTTGAGCCGGTTGCTTTATCAATTGATTTGGTTTCTCAAACAAATGTATTGTGCTTTGGAGAATCTACGGGATCGGTTGAGGTTGAGGCGAGTGGTGGTGTAAGTAGTTCGTACAGTTACAATTGGTCTAATGGTGATGTCGGTGCTGTTGCAACTAATCTGCCGGCAGGAACGGTTGAGGTTTCTGTTTCTGAGGATTTAAGTGTGTGCTCGGTTGAGAGAGAATTTACGATTACTCAAGCACCTGAATTGCAACGATTCTTTATTACTGATACCCCGTCTTATTGTGAAGATTCTACGGGAGAAATGCATGTAGAATTAATTGGCGGAACTCCTCCCTTTACCTATGAGTGGGAGACGGGAGAGGTGGGGGCTGCGTATAATAATGCATGGCCGGAATATATTGAGGTAACCATAACTGATGGTAACGGCTGTGAAATTGTGGATAGTGGAAAAGTTGATGATATTTCTGATTTTTCCTTGTTCGAAAAAGATCGTTATCTTATTTCGTGTATTGGGGATGCTGATGGAGAACTTGAAGTGGGGATGCTTAATGGTTATGCTCCATTTACTTATTCGTGGAGTCATAATTCTGCAATCAATACTTCGCATGCAGAAAATCTTGCTTCAGGCGAATATATTGTTGAGGTAACTGACAGTAAAAATTGTATGGTATCGTATACCTTTGATACTTTGTATAATCCCGATTCAATACGTATTGAATTTGTTGAGCTTGAATCTATTTTTTGTAATAATGGCACCGGAAAATTATTGGTACAATCTCAAGGTGGACACCCGGGGTACAATTATAATTGGATATATAATGATAATATAATAGAATCTTCGGAAAATTATGTAACCAATACACCCGCAGGTATATATAAAGTGGTGGCACAAGATTCACGAAATTGCCTGAGTGATACTGCTCAATATGAATTTGAAAATCCGCCACCAATTTCTGCTGATTTTACGGTAGAAATTACTGGTTGTGGCTCTATTTCTCATACCGGAAGTATTGTCGTTGATACTATTTTCGGACCTAATCCACCATATAAATTCAGATGGCACGATGAAACAACAACGACTACATGGTATGACGGTTCTTCAAATCTCGAACGTACCGATTTGCCTGCCGGGGAGTATTTTATCACGGTGTTCGATTCGACCGGGGTGTGTTATGAGGTCTTCAAAAATAGAACAGATCCAATACGCGTTACAGAAATTGAAACATCGGTGGAGCCAACACGTTGTGATTTTTATTCTGATGAAGATTTAGCGAATAAGATGCCGAGCGGAGCTGTTCTTATTGAGAGTATTACAACACAAGATGGTACATATACAGATTTTACAGATTTTACTTTTGCATGGAATGATCGTTATTCTCAAACAGTAGCTGAGGCACAAAATTTACCAATGGGAGATTATTCGGTTTCAATTACGGGAAAAAATGAATGTGTGAGCACCTTGTTTGCCGGTACTGTTGTTCCTCAGATAATGTTGCAGCCATCTATTTTTGCAACAGATGGTAATGTGGCAAAAAGAACAGAAATTTGCTTAGAAGATTCTGTTCAATTAGAAGCTGATGTCACAGAATCATTTAATGCAGGTTATTCTCCGGAAAATCAAGAACGGGTATTTATGTGGCAGGCACGTGCATTTAACAAAACAGCTGATATTTCTGATGTTTCGGCACGCACGGTCTGGGTTACCCCTCAAACTGATTATTATGCAGATAGCACAATGATAGCTATGCAGTATGGTTTTGACGGCTGCGTGTCGAACGAAGCTTTATTTTCCATTGCTCATTATGATTCTGTTAATTTTGAATTGCAGATTTTGGATGATAATAATATGATTATTGGAACAGATTCGGTATTTGTTATTCAGGATGATTATTTTACAATCGAACCAACCCCACCCCCTTGGTTTGTATATAAAGATTCTTTGGTAGATGGTGTTGATACTATTTATTGGTCATCTACAAATACTACGAAAACTGGTCGAGGACAAATAAAAGATATTGTTACACATGAACAGTCGTATAATCGTTCTGGGACATACTCCTTGAACTTACAGGCTTTGGTTTCGAGTTATTATAATGCAGAAGCGGTAACCAGGAATGGTTGCACTGAAACAGACAGAGTGTATGTACATGTTTTTTCCGATGTGTTTGTCCCAACCGGTATCACGCCAAATAATGATGGTGATAATGATACCTGGGTTATTCCGTATTTATATTCTTGTCCGAATGCGGTGGTTAAAATATTCAACCGATGGGGTGCAAAAGTGTATGAGAGTGATGGAATATATTATACAAATCCATGGGATGGACGAAATAAAAAAGGAGATTTATTACCTACGGGAACGTATTATTATATTATTGAATATAATGATGAAAAAGGAACAGAACCTCAGGCAGGTTCAATATCAGTAATTTATTAGACAAACAATTGAATAGATATACTCAAAATATAATTTTCCGACAGACACAACTTTTTTATAAGGTTTGTGTATTGTGTATTGTGTTGTGTATGCTGAGCGGCTTTGTGCAAGCTCAACAAACGCCTTTGTATTCATTGTCTTCATATAATAAATATGTTATAAATCCGGCTTATGCCGGAGTTAACTCGTATTATTCGGCACATGTAAATAGCAGATATCAGTTTGTCGGCGTTGAAAATGCACCGGTAACCACAAGCTTATCTCTCTACGGACCGCATAAATCTCTGCCAATGGGCTGGGGAGGGATGATTTTGAATGACGGACAGGGGGCTTTTTCTCGCTTTGCAGTATATGGTTCGTATAGTTATTCAATAAATTTGAATACTTATAGCCTGTCATTCGGTCTCCATGCCGGATTTATGCAATATACTGTTGATTTAACGAAGGTTCGTTTTTTGCATTCAGAATCCAATGTGTCTGAAGATATGTTTCAGTCTGTGAAACCGGATGCAATATTTGGAATGTATTTGCAATCGCCCACATTATATGCAGGTTTTAGTTTAGATCAGTTATTTCGAAACGAAATTAATGTAATTGATGACACTCTGGTTATGAATAATGAAACCATTTATCATTTATTAAACCATGTGACAATTAATGGGGGGTATATGTATTCGCTTAGTTCTGATGTCGAACTGGAACCAACAGTACGTATTCGTTATTTTTATCGAACCCCTTTGCAAGTTGAATTGGGAGCAATGGCTACGTATAAAAATATTTTATCTTCCGGTATTCAATATAGAAGCGGAGGGGCTTTTGTGATGCATTTTGCCTATAATTACAGAAACCGGATTCGCTTTGGATATGCGTATGATTTAAATTATAATGCCTTACGAAAAGATTCGTTTGGTTCTCATGAAATATATCTTGGAATACAATTTAATTCTATAAAATAATGATTATAAAAAAAATACTATTTTTCATCAGTTTAACTATACTTTTTTCTTCGTGCCAAGAACAGATGAAAGGACCGGATGAATTAATACCTATAGAAACACTTTCGAAAATGTTGATTGATATGCATATGATTGACGGTATTGTACAAGTCCACAATAATACTCATAGAGAAAAGGTGCTATTGCCTAAAGAATATTATGATAGTGTTATTTTTAAGAAATACGGATATCCCGATAGCGTGTTTCGTGAAAGTATTGAATATTATTCTGTCTATGGAGGTATTCAGGAAGTTTACACGCAGGTGTTAGATTCTCTTAACACACACCATGCTAAATTAGAACAAATGCGTAAAAGACGAATTAATGAACAAAAAAAAGAAAGACAAAAAAAATAATCCTTTAAGATTTTTTCGATATTCTCATCGCATTCCGGTATCTGAATTACAACCCTTTTTTCATCGAAAATTACGAGAGTATATTCAATCAAAACATACTATAATTGCAGAAACTGAAACTGTAATTCAATTTGTGGTCAAGAGTTTTTTGTATATTCCATACAACGTTACTGTCCACTGTTCTCTCAATGAAACGTACAATTGTGAGATAGAAGTAGAACAGCGAAATTTTATTAATGTAAGCATATTTGTGGTGCTTTTTGCTGCAGTATTTTCAGCATTTTCTGTATATTTTTTTCTGTGGTTTTCCGGAATATTTATCGTAGTCTTTTATCTTATTCATCACGTGTTTTTTTTAGGACTTTCATCCCGTATTATTAATCATATTACCGTTCATGATGTTCTCGAAGATGGTATGACTCCTCAGCAACAAGAATGGATGAATAATCCGTATGTATGCTCGGCCTGTGGCACTCCAATATCAAAATATGATAGTCATTGTCCGGAATGTGGTTTGTTTATAAAAAAACAAAATTTCCCTCGTCATTCTATAACTGATAGTCGATTTGATGTGAAATATAACTATAAAGAGAAATAAATCTGTAAGTATTTCTTTTCTTTATCGAACAAATTATATAAAGAAATAATTCAATTTATTAGTAAATTATTTGACATTTTATAAATTATCTATATATTATATAAAAAACATTAATTATTAACTTAAATTTTTTTTTATGGACAGGAAAACAGCACAACAAACAGCAAAACAAAAAATTGATGACATTTTCGTAAAAATTGAAGAATTAGAACTTAAAAAAGATCGGGTTAAAGACGATGCAAAAGAATCGTATAATAAAAAAATTGCTGAATTACAGAAAAAAAAGGGTGATTTGCAGTCTAAATATGATGAATTGCTGAATGCTGCAGAAGATAAATGGCAAGAATCAAGTTCTGTATTTTCGGCAAGTGCTGATTATTTTAAGAAAGGTTTTTCGGAATTAGGAAATTTATTTAAAAAATAAAAAAAAAGAGGAAATGGTTTTTATCTGTTTCCTCTTTTTTTTTTAATAAGATAAGAATTAGTCTCTGCCTGACAATAGTGCCAGTAAGCGTAAAATCTCAATATATAACCAAACTAATGTGACCATTAGACCAAAAGAAAAATACCATTCCATTTGTTTCGGAGCACCTTGGTTAACGCCATCTTCAATAAATTTAAAATCCAAAATCAGGTTTAGTGCTGCAACAGCAACAATAACTAAGCTTATGATGATGCCAAAAGGACCGCTGCTATGCAAAAATGATAATCCACTTCCGAAAAATCCCATAACTATATTAAGTAAATACATAAGAGCAATTGCTCCTGTAGCGGCAGTTACACCAAGCATAAATTTTTTAGTTGGTTTAATTATTCTGTTTCGGTACAATAAAAACATGAGTAAAAAAACGGCAAATGTTAAGGCTACTGCTTTCATGACAATTCCGGATTGGGCAGTCGCAGCACCGGTTTCGGTTGTTAAAAAGCTTGATTCTATAAATGCGGAAACGGCACCTAAAAAAAGACCTTGTGCAATAGCATAAAGAGGTGCTGTAATATGAGCCCATTCTTTTTTGAAAATTGTTGCAAGTGCAAAAACAAACCCCATGATTAATCCTCCTATCATAAGACCGGTAACCGAGGCGTTTCCTTGAAATACCATATTCCAAGTTATTGAAGCTCCTACAATAATAATAAGGAGAAGAAGAAGACTTTTGTTTATGACACCATTTATAGTCATAATACCTTCGCCGGTTTTTGCATATGATGCAAAATTTATTTTTGCGAAAGCAGGATTAGATGATTTCTGTAACATATCTGAAAATAATTAAGTTTAACAATAATTTAATACGTGTAACATATCTTGTGCTTGTAACTCAAATTCGGTGCCAATATTTTGTTGTAATACTCGTTTTGTTGCATCAACAATATGCCCTTTTAGTCCCGGTTTTCGAAACGCTACTTCTTGGAACGCATTTGCTACGGCATTTCTTACAAAAAAACTACTGTGCGTAAAGTCACGTTCGTAGAGTGGGACAAATTTGGCAAGTTGTTTGAAGTTTACATTTTTGAGACGGCTTGCTATTTTATTTACCAGCATATATCCTGTCATTTTGACAAATTCTCTTTCGTCTTCTATCCAATTATATGCTTTCTCAATCGGATTCGGAATGTATGGCAGAAGATATAAAGATGCATTTTCAACGAGTTCATGATTCGTAAAAGAACCAACCATGTGTTCGAGAGCTTCATCTGAAATTGCGTTTGGGTCAGAAAGCATTAAGGCGAGTAATTTTGCTTCGCGAAAATCTTCTTTCCACAACATATCGGCAAGTTCTTGATTTTTCTCAAGTTTTTTTGCATAACTGTATAAAATCGCAGACGAAACGCCATACATCATATTATACTGTAATCCTCTGTATCTTAACAATTCTGCTGTTTCACCGTCTTGGTGTTGTTTAATAAATTGTAATGTTTGTGTAAATATATCCCGTACCATACTCATTTTTTTAGTGCATAAAAATATATAATTTTATATTATTTTTACTATTTTAGTTTCAGTATTTTTTATTGTATTATTTATGAGTGATTATTCGTATGGTATTTCGTTAAGTGGCGGTGGAGCTCGTGCTATTGTTCAACTGGGTATATTGCAGCGTTTATATGAGCATAATATAAAACCTTCGGTAATTGCAGGAACGAGTATGGGCGCTGTGATTGCAGCATTTATTGCCGCAGGTTTTGAGCCGAAAGCTATTCGCAATATATTCAAAAAACATATAGAAACACTTTCGTTTTCATGGCTTTCGTTAGTGTATGCTCGTCATAGAAGCATGGTGGAGCTTATGAATGTTTTAAACGAAAATCTTGCGTCAAATGATTTCGAGAGTTTGCAAATCCCTTTATATGTTTCCATCACTAATCTGAATACCGGAAAAAATGAAATTATTTCATCCGGAAAATTATTTGAATATATTATTGCTTCGGCGACAATTCCGGTATTGTTTAAACCAAAAATTATTAATAATCAATATTATGTTGACGGAGGCGTAACGAATAATTTTCCTGCTCGCGTTCTTCAAGGAAAAGCCGATAAAATTATTGGTATTCATGTGAATTATATAGAACCGGTCGACTCATTTTCCAGTATTATTGATATTGCCGATAGAATTTATCAGGTAAGTATTTATAATACAGTTCACCATAAAATTCACTTATGTGATTATTTTATTGACCCTCCGGAATCACGAAAGTATTTAACATTTGATTTTAATAAAATTGATGAAATTTATACTGTTGGGTATGAGCTTGGTGAAGAATTTGCACAGAAAATTATTCATACTTCAAGTAGTGTTGATATATAAATTTTTGAAAATTAAAATTTATAATGTATTTTAGCAAACAAAAATGGATATTCAATCAACGTCATATACTCCAAAGGTTATTTTTGATTCAGAAACATCTGTTTTCGAAATATCGGGACGTTCGTTTCCCGAAAATGCAAAAGATTTTTATGTTCCGATAATTGAAGAATTGTCAGTAATATTAACTTCGGAAATTTCTTGTATTATTTTTCGTATTAATCTTGAATATTATAATACTGCATCTTCAAAATTTTTATTGGAAATATTGCAGCGTCTTGAGACTGTTCAAAAATTAAACAAATATGATGTAAAGGTCGAATGGTGGTATGTTGAAGAGGATGATGATATGAAAGAAGCAGGTGAAGAATATGAACAAATTGTGGAGTTGCCATTTACATTTGTTGAGCAAAAAATATAAAAAAATGTAATTTTTTTAATTGACCTTGCGTCAATACATAAAAACATTATATATTTGCACAAAAGAAATATATGAACAAAATAATTATCATATTATCAATTATCCTCCTTGCTTAGTAGTAAGAGGGAATTGTATATATGATTTAAAAATATATAAACCCTCTTTGCATGTGCTAAGGGGGTTTTTTTATTAAATGTGTTACTTAAAACAGTAAAATTATGAATGATAAAGTTTTTGTGTTTGATACAACACTGAGAGACGGGGAGCAGGCTCCCGGAAATCAATTAAACATGGTGGAGAAAATAGAGATCGCAAAAGCTTTAGAACTGCTCGGAGTTGACGTTATTGAAGCAGGATTCCCTGTTTCGAGTCCGGGAGATTTTGAATCGGTTGTGCAAATATCCAAAGCTGTGTCGAACCCAACTATCTGTGGTTTAACGCGTGCGGTGAAAAAAGATATTGAAGTTGCTGCCGATGCATTAAAGTTTGCAAAGCATCCGCGTATTCATACCGGAATAGGAACTTCTTTTTATCATATTCATCATAAATTACAATCAACTCCCGAAAAGATTTTGGAGCGTGGTATTGATGCGGTAAAATATGCAAAGTCTTTTGTGGAAGATGTTGAGTTCTATTGCGAAGATGCCGGTCGAACAGATAATGAATTTTTGGCTCGTGTGGTTGAACAAATTATTGCTGCCGGTGCAACGGTTGTTAATATTCCTGATACTACCGGATATTGTTTGCCGCATGAATTTGGTGCAAAAATTAAGTATTTAATGGATAATGTCCCTAATATTGATAAGGCTATTATTTCTACTCATTGTCATAATGATTTAGGTATGGCAACGGCCAATACGGTTTCGGGCGTCATTAATGGTGCACGACAAGTAGAGGTAACTATCAATGGTGTTGGTGAACGTGCCGGAAATACTGCTCTTGAAGAGGTTGTAATGGCAATAAAAAGCCACAATTTGGGTCTTGAAACAAATATCAATACCCCACATTTATTCCAAACGAGCCGATTGGTACAACGATTAATGAAAAGCCCGGTGCAAGCAAATAAAGCTATTGTGGGCAAAAATGCATTTGCTCATTCTTCCGGAATTCATCAAGATGGGGTCTTGAAAATGCGTGAAAATTATGAGATTATTGATCCTAAAGATGTTGGGGTGAGTGAATCTTCTATAGTATTAACTGCTCGTAGTGGAAGAGCTGCTCTTCGTCATCGATTAGAAATTTTAGGCTATGCACTTCAACAGGACGAATTAGATAGTGCTTATCAAGAATTTTTGAAAGTTGCCGATTTGAAAAAAGAGGTTAATGATGATGATTTAGGGGTATTGGTCGGTAAAGAAAAACGAGCTCAAAAACGAGCTATCAAAATTATTTCTTTACAGGTTATTTGTGGTAAGTCTATGATCCCGACCGCAACGGTATCTCTTGAAATTCAAAATGAGACAAAAAGTGAATCTGCGATGGGAGACGGACCGGTTGATGCTGCTTATTCGGCAATCAAAAAAATATTTAATAAAAAAATTAAACTGGAAGAGTTTCTTATTCAGGGGTTTGCAGGTGGCAGTGATGATTTTGGTCGCGTAAGTGTTCAAATTGAATGCGAAAATAATTATTTTTACGGCTTCGGAGTTGATACCGATATTGTAACAGCTTCTGCTGAAGCTTTTGTTGATGCTATAAGTAAAGTAATAGAATAGTAAATAATAAATAATAATAATTAAAATGGGAAAAACCTTATTCGATAAAATTTGGGACAGTCATGTTGTTTCTGAGATTCCTGATGGTCCGAGTATTTTATATATCGACCGTCAATTTATTCACGAGGTAACGAGTCCTCAGGCTTTTTCAGGATTAGAAAACAGAGGAAGAAAAGTGTTTCGTCCTGATCAAATTACGGCAACTGCCGATCATAATATTCCAACGGAAAATCAGCATTTGCCTATTAAAGAGCAATTGTCTGCTCTTCAAGTAGAGAAACTAAAAGACAACAGTGCTCGCCATGGCATTACTTATTATGGTCTTGGTGATGTGTATAACGGAATTGTTCATGTTGTTGGGCCGGAATTAGGATATACGCAACCGGGTATGACAATTGTATGTGGTGATAGTCACACTTCTACTCATGGAGCTTTTGGTTCTGTTGCATTTGGTGTTGGAACAAGTGAGGTGGAAATGGTATTTGCAAGTCAGTGTATTTTGCAGCCGAAACCGAAGAAAATGCGTATAATTATTAATGGTGAATTGGGAAAAGGTGTAACGTCGAAGGATCTTATTTTATATGTGCTTTCTCAGTTAACTGCAAGTGGTGCAACCGGATATTTTATTGAATTTGCCGGTTCTACTATTCGAAATATGTCCATGGAAGCTCGTATGACGGTATGTAATATGAGCATCGAACTTGGTGCTCGCGGCGGTATGATAGCCCCTGATCAAACTACGTTTGAATATGTGAAAGGAAGAAAATATGCTCCGCAAGGTGCAGATTTTGAAG
>CAZLCY010000008.1:0-33735 GCA_964558075.1 uncultured Bacteroidales bacterium | reverse complement strand
CGCAATAAGTTTGTAACATACCGCGAAAAAAAAGTTCTTCGGCAAAAGCTGGAATAAGAGCCATTAACACAATCTGAGCAAACAGTTCCGAAATACCCTCACCATTCATTAAGAAAGTGTAAATTTTCTCGTTTTGTTCATACAATTGAGTAAATAAAGAATCGGACGAAACAAGAGAAGATACTATGCTTCCATTTACAGATGACAGTAAATTAATGCCGGGAATAAACCCCAACATAAGCAGCAAAAAAATCACAAACAATGGCAAATGCTTTTTTCGAAATCGACCAATAACACTGAATGGTCGGGCAGCAAAAGCATACAATAAAACAACTGCCGGAATTATAAAAATAACTATTGTTTGATGCAATAATGCTTCTCGCACAAATCTTTTATCAGTCAGAAACTGTGTAGCTTTGAGTAAAGACTGTTCATATTCATTAAAAGAAAGATTATGTATCGACGCAAAAAAATGCATTAGTAACACATTACCGATATACGCACATATTATTGCCGCAAAAAAACCGATAAACAAACGCTTAAATAATGATAATGTATAAAACGAGTGCATTACTTTCTAATTCCGGCAACATATTCTAATATATGCGATTTTGGTGAAAACTCTTTTAAATTACACAAACCGAGTTTTTCAACAGCAATATCTAAAGGATCTGTATTTATAAGTTTTTCGGTATGTTGAAAAAACATACCTGCATGCACAACAGCTTCATATGGCACGAGTCCTACAAGTTCAGAGCCGGTAACCGCAACCTTATATTGTTCTGCAAGCCGAGAAATCTCGTTAAAAACCCGAGCCAAACCTACAATATTATAATTGGTAATATTTGTTGAAACTTGCACAATATCAAAATCCTTTATATACCACCCAATAGCTTTAACGCCTTGTAATAATCCTGTTTTTTTTATAGTGCGAACCCCATTCGAATCATAATATGTCCCCCCTGATTCTCGAAGTTGTACTGCAATATTTTTTGCAACATTCAAATCAGACGTATCAAGATTCACATTATATGCAATTAAATAATTCCGAGCACCTATTGCGGTAACACCAACATTCGGATTAAAATCATTCGGTCCATAGTCAGGAGTCCAATCTACATTTTTCATTTTTTGAAAGAAGCCCTCATATTCACCGCGACGAATTTGTTCAAGTTTTGAACGATACGCATATTTTGCATTAGCTTCATACAAATAAACGGGCACCTGCAATTCTTCGCCAACACGTTGTGCCAATTTATCGGCATATTCAACCACCTGTTCGAGACTAATATCGCGAACCGGCGTAAGAGGACACACATCAACAATACCCATACGAGGATGTTTTCCTACATGATTTTTCATAGACAACAATTCCTTCGCTTTTTTATACATAGCAAAGGCGGCATTAACAACGGCATCAGGAACACCAACAAAAGTCAAAACCGTACGATTTACATCTTTTCCTGAATCAGCATGCAGTAATGTAACACCATTTACCGTTTGTATTTCCGCAATTATTGCATCAATAACCTTTTTATCGTTCCCCTCTGAAATATTGGGAGTGCATTCTATAATTTCCATAAAAATTTATATTTGTTGAGACAATGTTGCGACCATAACAGCTTTAATTGTATGTAAACGATTTTCAGCTTCATCAAAAACAATACTTGCATCAGACTCAAAAACCTCATCGGTAATTTCGAGTGCTTCAAGACCAAACTCCTTATAAATCTTTTCTCCAACAGCAGTTTCTCTATTATGAAAAGCAGGTAAACAATGCAACACCTTCACATTTGGATTATGCGTTTTTGAAAGCAATTTTGAATTTATTTGATATGCTTGTAATAATTTTATTCGTTCTTTCCAAACCTCCTGAGGCTCTCCCATTGAAACCCAAACATCGGTATATAAAAAATCGACATTTTCAACAGCAACATCAATATCATCGGTAATCGTAATTTTTGCACCTGATTTTTTGGCAATATTCCTACATTTTGAAACTAAAGCCTCATCGGGCTGAACAGACTTTGGTGCGGCAAGCCGAACATCCATACCCATAATAGCAGCTCCTACCATTAATGAATTTCCCATATTATTTCGAGCATCGCCCACATAACAAAAAGATATTCGTTGAAGCGGTTTCAAGCAATGCTCTTCCATTGTCATAAAATCCGCAAGTATTTGTGTTGGGTGAAATTCGTCTGTTAAACCATTCCATACCGGCACACCTGCATATTGAGCCAATTCCTCAACAATTTCCTGACCAAAACCTCGATATTCAATACCGTCATACATCCGTCCAAGCACACGAGCGGTGTCTTTTATAGATTCTTTATGCCCGATTTGCGAACCTGAAGGACCAAGATACGTAACATGAGCACCTTGATCATACGCCGCTGTTTCAAAAGCACACCGCGTACGGGTAGATGTTTTCTCGAAAATTAATGCGATATTTTTACCCTGTAAATTCTGCTTTTCGGTATTAATTTTTTTATGTTTTTTTAAGTCATGAGACAAATCCAATAAGCCTCGTATTTCTTCTGCCGAAAAATCTAAGAGCTTTAAAAAATGCTTGCCATATAATTGTAAACTCATATTTTTAGTGTTTAAAAAATCTATTACAAACATAAATAAAATATAATTGAGAATACTACGTTTACAATAAAAAAATATGAAATTAAGAACAATTTAAAAACAGGCGAATCTTAATACTATCAGGTTCGAAAACATATTTTACCGTACCTGTAAAAAGCACAAAAGAAAGACCTGAGCAAATTTTATAATTGTTAATAACCTTTTCGTTATTTTATTGAAAATTGCTCTTAATTTTTGTATATTAAGAAATTAATAAAAATGAAGGATTTATGTTAGAATATGGATTTCAAATTTTGCCCAAATTAAGTTTTGATCGTGAATTATTTCATAAAGAATTACGAAAAATCATTGCGTATCTCACTCCTGATGAAATCAAAAAATTAGAGCGTTGGTTACGCAGATATTATTACAATGAATATATAAAAAGTAGTCTCTTTGTTTAACTCATTATCACAACATTTTGTTGATTTAATTTTGCCGTATAAATGCACGTTGAATTTTTCGTGTCTTGTAAGTTCAAAATTATATTCGTGTAAAAGAAATAATACAAAAACCTTATTTTTGAACAACAATACAGAAATCAACAACATTAATACGTGATATACGTATTATCATTTTACCCCTCCACTGCCTGTTTTTCTCAAAATACATACGTACATTTGTATACTTATGTAGAAAAGTATATGTAATGATTTACACAATAGGAGAAACTGTTCTTGACATAGTAATAAAAGACATGCTGCCCCAAGCTGTTAAAGCGGGCGGCTCAGCACTCAACACAGCCGTAAGTATTGCTCAGCTTGGTAATTCTGTAAGTTTTATTTCTGAATTAGGAACCGACACTGCGGGAACTTTTATTATCGATTTTTTAAACCAAAAAAAAGTTGACACCTCACATATCATTTCATATGCCGGAAAAACATCATTGGCTATAGCTTATTTAAATGAACATAACGATGCTCAGTATGAATTCTATAAAGATGTGCCTGATAGTGTAAAATTCACTCCTCTTAATCTCTCAAACAAAGACATTGTGTTATTTTCTTCATCATATGCCATTGCACAAAGAAATAGAAAGCCGCTGATGAGTATTCTTAAACAGGCTCAACAGACCAACGCATTACGAATATACGATCCAAACATACGAAAACAGATACAAACAGAAAGCGATGAATTACGCATAATAGAAGAGAATTTTAAAATTGCCGATATTGTGAGAGCTTCGGACGAAGATTGTGACGCAATTTTCAATACACGCCATAGCAAAGAAATTTTTGCAAAAGCACAAAACTATGGTGTATCTGTTTTAATTATCACAAAAAATAAAGAGGCAGTTGAAATACATACGCCGCATTTTTTTGCAGAATATAGTGTGCCACAAATTCATCCGATAAGCACAATTGGTGCCGGCGATACATTTAATGCAGGAATTATTCACTGTTTAAAAGACATTCACCACACGTATTCTCATGCAAAGGAAATTCCGATAGAATTCTGGAATACGGCTATTCCATTTGCCATAGAATGTGCAGGTTTAGTCTGTCAATCGTACGAAAATTATCTTTCAAAAACAGATACAATTACAACTAACAGTTTTATATGATATGTATACATTCATATATCAAATATTCAAACTTTCATGTATATTTGCAAAATTGTAAAAAAAATAACATTAGATTAATTATAATATGCAACAATTAAGCGAACAAGAAACAATACGAAGATCTTCTCTTGATAAATTGCGTGAATTAGGTATAAATCCATATCCTGCGGCTGAATTCAAAGTTGACACTACAGCACAAGATATAGCACAAGAATATGATCCTGAAAAAAATAATTTTCAAGAAATCACTCTTGCCGGAAGAATCATGTCACGTCGAATTATGGGAAAAGCTTCATTTTGCGAATTACAAGACAGCACGGGACGGGTTCAATTGTATATTAACAGAGATGAAATTTGTCCGGAAGAAGACAAAACACTCTACAATGATGTTTTCAAAAAGCTACTTGACATAGGTGACTTCATAGGAGTAAGCGGGTATGCATTTGTAACCCAGGTTGGAGAACGCTCGGTGCATGTTCAGGAACTGACCGTTTTAAGCAAATCAATTCGACCTCTGCCAATAGTAAAAGAAAAAGAAGGAAAAACCTACGATGCTTTTACCGACCCGGAACAACGATATCGACAACGGTATGTTGATTTGGTAGTAAACCCGAAGGTGAAAGATGTGTTTATTAAACGCACGCAAATAATGAACACAATGCGTTCGTTTTTTAACGAGCAAGGATATCTTGAAGTTGAAACACCTATTTTGCAAGCAATTCCGGGTGGTGCAACAGCTCGACCGTTTATTACTCATCACAATGCACTGAATATGCCATTGTATTTACGAATAGCTAACGAGCTCTATCTCAAACGCCTTATTGTTGGAGGATTTGACGGAGTGTATGAATTTGCAAAAGATTTTCGTAACGAAGGTATGGATCGTACACACAATCCGGAATTTACCGTTATGGAAATTTATGTCGCATACAAAGACTATCATTGGATGATGAATTTTACCGAAGAAATGATAGAGCGAATTGCTCTCAATTTGCATGACAATACTCAAGTGCAATTGGGCGACAACACTATCGACTTCAAACGTCCGTTCCGTCGCGTTACAATGTACGATGCAATACAAGAATATACCGGATATGACATTTCGGGAATGACTGAAACAGAATTACGCGAAGTATGCGACAAACTCGAAATAGAGCATGACCCATCAATGGGGAAAGGAAAATTAATAGATGAAATTTTTGGTGAAAAATGCGAATCGCACTTCATTCAACCAACCTTTATTATTGACTACCCGGTAGAAATGTCACCACTCTGCAAAAAACATCGCAATAATCCGGAATTAACCGAACGATTTGAATTAATGGTAAACGGAAAAGAAATATGCAATGCATACACAGAACTTAACGACCCGATAGACCAATACGAACGTTTCAAAGATCAATTAACACTATCGGAGAAAGGTGACGATGAAGCTATGTTTATTGACCATGATTTTGTTCGTGCACTTGAGTACGGTATGCCTCCCACTTCGGGTATGGGTATCGGTATCGATCGGTTGTGCATGATTATGACAAACACTCAATCTATTCAGGACGTGCTCTTCTTTCCTCAAATGAAACCTGAAGTTAAAGCACAAAAAGACTCAATAGAAAAATATATTGAGCAGGGTATTCCGCAAGAATGGGCTCAAGTACTTATAAATATGGGACACTCAAAAGTTTCTGATGTATGTGATATAAAATTCACCAAACTACATCAAGAGATATGCGGATATAACAAAAAAAATAAATTAAATCTTTCGAATCCAAAACCGGACGAAGTAAAAAACTGGTTAGGACAATAGTTATGAATACTCCACTAAAAATAGCATTATTAGGAAGCGGCAGCTGGGCAACTGCTCTGGCAAAAATCATACATACAAACGTACCTCAATTGAATTGGTATATTAGGGAAAAAGAAATCAGAGAATCATTACACAAACATTCCCGAAATACTTTATACTTATCAAATGTAAAATTCAACACCGAAGTTTTACATATTACAGACAATGCCGATGATGCCGTAAAAGATGCGGATATTATCATTTTTTGTGTTCCTTCGAAATTTATCGAATCATTATCCGAATCAATACAGGTCGATTTATCGAATAAAAAAATTATAACTGCCGTAAAAGGTATTGTTCCCTCAAACAACACATTAGTTTCTGAATTTATACACAGAAGCTTTTCGGTTCCGACAGAACATATTGCTGTTATTTCGGGGCCTTGCCATGCCGAAGAAGTAGCATTGGAACGCTTATCGTATTTGACTATAGGCTCTGTTGACACTGATTTCGCACGAGAAATCACATCTTTGCTTTCGGTATATTATATTAAAACTCATATTTCTCAAGATATAGTGGGAATAGAATATGCCGCCGTGCTGAAAAACATAATGGCACTGGCAACAGGAATAAGTCACGGCATAGGATATGGTGACAATTTCACATCAGTTCTCATTTCGAATGCTGTGCAAGAAATGAATCATTTTTTAACAGAAATAAATGATACCAAACGAGATATTAATGAATCGGTCTATTTAGGAGATTTATTAGTGACAGCATATTCACAATTTAGCAGAAACCGAACATTCGGTATGATGATAGGTAAAGGATACTCTGTAAATACTGCCGAACTTGAAATGAATATGATAGCGGAAGGATACTACGGCGTCAATTGCATTATGCAAATCAATCAAAAAATAAACGCAGATTTACCAATAACACAAGCGGTATACAATATACTATATGAACGTATTTCTGCTTCTATAGAATTTAAAATTTTAGCTGAAAGTTTTCGATAATTTTTTTTAACAATACTATGAATACTAATTTAATCGTCCCTAAAAATTACAACCCATTATTGCCTCTTAAAGAAACAGAGCAAGCAATTAAGTTAATAAAAGACACTTTTGAATTTCAATTAACATCTGAATTGAATTTACGTCGTGTTACTGCACCTCTCATAGTGCTAAAAGGAACCGGCATAAATGATGACCTGAATGGTGTTGAACGAAAAGTTGAATTTCCGGTTAAATCTTTTAACGATGCCCACGCAGAAGTGGTAAATTCTTTGGCAAAATGGAAACGTATGGCTTTAGCAAAATACGGCATTAACGAAAATTATGGTATTTTAACCGACATGAATGCACTTCGCCCCGACGAAGATCTCGACAATATTCATTCTATATATGTTGACCAATGGGATTGGGAACGGGTTATTTCTAAAGAAGAACGAACAGTATCATTCTTAAAAAAAATTGTTACTAAAATATACGAAGCTATCAAACGAACTGAGTTTGTTTTACAAGAATATTACCCCCTTTACAATCCAATATTACCGGAAGAAATAAACTTTATACATGCCGAAGAGTTATTGCAACTATATCCTGACATGACAGCTAAAGAACGTGAATATGAGTATGCAAAAAATCATCACGCATATTTTCTTATAGGAATAGGTGCACCGCTATCGAACGGTGAAAAACACGACAATCGTGCTCCTGATTATGATGATTGGTTAACGCCAAATTCCGATGGATTTCTCGGCTTGAACGGTGATATAATTCTTTGGAATGATGTTCTTGAACAAGCATTCGAAATATCTTCAATGGGTATTCGTGTAGATAAAGATGCTTTATTGGAACAATTAGCTTTTGAACAGGCGGAAAACAGAAAAGAATTATTGTTTCATTCGCAATTGATTGAAGGGAAATTACCACTTTCTATTGGTGGTGGTATCGGACAAAGCAGATTGTGTATGTATTTGCTTCGTAAAGCTCATATTGGTGAAGTGCAAAGTTCATTGTGGCCCGAAGAAATGAGAGCTGAATGTGAAAAAAATAAAATATTTTTGGTATAATATCAGTATAAGAAATACTTGTTTTTTGATGCAGGGACACCGTTTTGATTTTTTTCGCTCAGTCATTTCAGCATTTCGCAGCTGCTCTTTTTTTATCACAAAAACAGTAACAGAGAGTTAATTGTAATATATCAGTATTTATAAGCGCTAAAAAATTATATCGAACTCAGGTTATTAGTTATTTTCAAATCACTTCACCGTTTTCAGCTTATTATCGGCTCCTGAATATTCAATAATATGAATTGAATTGTTCATTAAACCTCCCTGTTCGTATTCTTTAATAAAAGAAAAACCTGAATACAAACCCTCTTTTTGATATGCAGGCAAGCAATGAATCATATTTTCTCCAAAAAGCTGAAGAGCTTCTACAAAATACAAAATTTGGTCATACCCCTGAAAGCTAAAGCGACTTGGTTCGGTTTTATATAAGGTACGGTATTTATGTATAAACGAACTTACAGAGTCTGATGAATAATCAGGATAACCACTTGCAGTATATTTAAAATTTAATTCAAACAAAAAGTTTAGTTCAATATTTTCGAATCGTTCCCAGGATGCAAACGAATATAAGTCTATTGGATATTTTCGTATTTGCCAATACAATTGGGTCACCACATTGGTGATAAATGCCTGATTGCGAGATATAACAATTACCACATTTTGCACATCTTTTTTCATAGCCTGCTCTAATCCCTTCATTTTATGCTCCGGGAACAATATTTCCGTAATCGTAACTGAATCCGCCTCTAGACTATCAATAATCTGCTGAGAAAAACTACTATGGCAATGATTTACCATAGTCTCTTCCAACACTACCGAGTTATAAACAAGAATTACATTTACGGGTTTATTTTGTAGAACTGTTTTCGCAACTTTTTTGTGACGAAGTCGTTCCGGAGGATTTACCTGTATTGCAAATGGTTTATCATCAACACTGTTATCAACTGCTGCAAGGGGAGAAATTATGGGTATATTTTGTTTTTCGGCAAAAACACTTACCGAATCAAATACCTCCGGAAAAACCGGACCAATTATTAAATCTAACTGCTTTGATTCTAACTGACGTAATACCTTCGGAATTTGCAAAGTATCTTTATGTACATCAAACACATACAAATTTACTGAAATACCTTTGTTTTTAAGAGAATCTATGCCAATAAGTAAACCTTCATAATATTCAATAAAAGGAATAGTTGGTGCGAATATCTCTTTATGTTTATTTATTATATCGGTTTCGGAATCAAAACTATTATTAGTTTGCAAATAAAATGGTAATAATACCGCAATATTATATGTTGCCTGAGGGGTACGTGTAGAATCGAAGCACTCAGAAAGCAAGACTGATATAAGATTTTTTTGCGATTTCACTCGCGTTATTGTATCGGAATAAATATAGGTTTCGGTATTTTTTGGGGCAGGAATTTTCAAAACAGTTCCAATAGATAACTCTTTTTTTGATATACTCGGATTCAGATTATAGAGATTTTTCTCGCTTATATCATATTTTTTAGTTATTGAATATACTGTTTCTTTGGGCTTAACTGTATGAAAAACATATCCATCTTGTTCTTTATAAAATTCCATAGCTGTAGCACGATTGTGCCGAGTTATCGGTATTTTTAAAAAAGACTTGTGTTCCAATTCTTTTGCAGCACGAGGATTATGAGCCAATAATTCTTCGTCGGTAATTCTAAATTTTTGACTTATCTTAGAAATCTGAGTATTGCGAGGCACTTCATAGTATACAAATTTTTCACGCTTAAAGGTTTTATGCACAGGAACTTCAATTTTTTTACCAGACAAAACTGTATCTGTTGTGTCTGTTAAAAATGGATTGTATATATAAATAACTTCGGGCGGCACATTGTACATCAACGCAATATCATATATTGTTTGTGCTGAATCAATAGTATGCTCTACTCCTTTTTTTGGTTTTTGCGAACTAAAATCAGGCTTTTCATGTTTTTTGGGTGGTGGACAATCTGCACAGGGAATTTTAACTAATTGCCCGATAGATAAATTTTCGGAAATACCGGGATTCGATGAATACAATTCGGTTGTTGGTACTTCGTACAATCGCGATAAAAAATATAATGTTTGCCCGCGTGAAACCGAATGAACATAAAAGGCGTGATTATCTGAATACTGAATATTCGTTGATTTTTCTTGAGAAGGAGTAAACGTACTGTCAACACTATCTTTTTTTTCTTCAACAAATAATGGTTTCAAAGGGCTTGACTCATTTTTCGCTTTCGGAATATACAAAATATTTCCAGTTTTAAGTCCTTGCTCAAGATCGGGATTTACTTGTTGTATTTCTTCTATAGATACTTGATATGCTTTACTAATTGAATATAATGTTTGTTTTTTTTCAATAGTATGTCTATAATACACCTCTCCCTCAATAGTATCAGTTTCAGAACTTTTCACAACCGGGTTTGATGCTGTTTGACTCAACAACACATGTGGTGCAAGCAGCAAAGTGAAAAGAAAACAAATCCGTATAATCTTTATCATATGTTTATTTTATTATTTTATATTTATAATAGTCGCCATGTCGACGAAAAGTCCTGTAACATTCAAGTGATAATACAAGCTATTCTCCAAGTTATAATACAAATTGCAAACTCCTTTTTGATATGAATGCTTTTATTATTTATCATTTTGTTATGCAATAATACAAAAATTTATTGTTCTAATAAACTTCGATATTCTTTCCGTGCTGTATTGATATAGAAACTGTTTGGGAAATTTTCGACAATCTTTAAGTAATGTTCCCGAGCTTTATCTTTATCATTAAGCGTATAATTATAATATTCTGCTAACAAAAAATGAGCCTTATGAGTGATAATATCATACGGATATTGTTCTGTAACAGACTCCAAGCAAACTTGCATCTTGTCATAATTATGCCGAGTTTTGGCAATTTCGGCCTTGCGAAACAATATCATACTTTGCAGAGAATGACCGGGGAATTTTTCCGAAATGGTATCAAATAATCGAATTGCTTCATCATATTTATTTTGATATATAAACAAATCAGCTTGCGAAAAAAGACTAAGAGCCTGAGCAATACTATCCTGATACGTATTTTTTGAAATAAGTTGCGACAACTCCAATGCATCATTCGAAATAAGTTTAGTCGTACTTGCTTTTATAATATCCAACAAAGCCTGTGCATACGAAAATTGTGCATTATAATAGGCCAATTGTGCTTGTTTAAATCGAGCTTCATGTCCTATATCGTTATTTTTATATTCCAAAGCAATTTTTGCATATAATAAATTTGCTGTCCACACATCATTATTAAACACCTGAATATCTGCCAATTCAATTTGACATAAAGCTTTTTCGTGCGGGTGAATACGTGGTATGCTCAGCATCTCTTCCAATAAAGATTGAGCTTCGGTACTCTTACCAAGATAAAATGCCTGCAAATGAGCAAGAGCACGAGCCACATCAACGGTTTGATTGTTTTTTCCTAACGTCTCAAGAGCACTCATATATCGTTGCTCCAAGGCACGTAAATCTTCATAAGAAACACTATCGGCTGCAAAAAGTTGTTCCTGAGCCGTTTTCAATATTGCTTTGAGAGCTGCTTGATAAAATGGGTTTTCTACTCCTTGAGAAAGAATATACGAGAAACTCTCGGTAGCAGCTGTATATTTTTTTTGCGATTGTGCTATTTTCCCGATTTCAAACACATCCTTCCCATTTCTTTTTTCACGAGAATCAAGAGCTTTTGCAATGTACAGAGCCTTGGAAAAATCTTTTTCTTGTAGATAAATCCAAATAAGTAATTCATGCAAATCAGTATTTTTAGGATGACGATTGAGGGCTTTAATAACTTTTTCGGTCAGAATTTTCGTTAGTTCATCTGAGTTTTGTTCGTAAATCACAAACTGCAATTGATTTTGAATAAAGCTTAACTCTTCGGGAAAATGAAGGAGAAGATTGATATACTCATCTATGGTTTTTTCATACTGTCCGGTTTCTATAAACAATGAAGAAATAGTCTTAGAAAGATTGATGGATTCCGGATATTCTTTTTTTGCATCCGACACAAAATCCACTGCCAAATCATATAAAGACAAATCGGTGTATGCTTGTACCAAATCTACTGTGTGCGATTCGCTACGAAGAGCATCACGATTGGTTTTTTTTAGCAGTTTTTGATACTCTTTAGTATTGTTATTGTCTGTTTCCTGATATAGTTGTATTAAACTTGCCCGATAAAAAAAATTATCAGGTTTGTACTTTATTTGTTCGTGGATTATTTCTTCAGACTTGTCATACAAATCAAGTTCTTTATAACAAGATAGCAAATATTTAAAATGTATATCTGAATGTGTTTGAAAATATAATTTTTCATATAATTCGGCAGCTCGGTCATATTCATTTTGAGAATAATACAAGAGTGCCAGCTGATTGAGGTTGGTATCGTTCTGTGCATACATTCCAATTGATGTAAGCATACATACGAAATAAATCAGCACATATTTCATCTGTTAAATTTTAATTTATTTTTTTCAGGCACAATATACAAAAGATATTCTTTTCAGCTTGATTTCTGTTACTAATAATAACTTCAAAATACAAGATTCTTAAAAAGAAGTGTCTGTTTCTCTATTCAAAATAACAGTATAGGAACTAAACAAATAACAGATTATTGCACACCAGCCTACATACACGCCAAATCATTCTGTGAATATTCACAAAAAATCAGAACAAAAAAAGCGTATTCATACAAATACGCTCTAAATGTTATATGTTTAAATAAAATTTATCGTTTATGTTGTGGCTCACTCGAAACCGACAATTTTTTTCTACCTTTAGCTCTTCGTGAAGCAATGACTCTCCTGCCGTTAGCTGTAGACATTCTTTCTTTGAAACCGTGTTTATTTTTTCTTTTTCTTTTCGAAGGTTGATATGTCCTTTTCATCAGTAACTATTTTTTAAAATTAATGTTCTATTATTTAATAAAAACGTAACTGTGTTACCAGTTGTTCACAAATTCGGAATGCAAAAATAGAAGTTTTATTGAGAATAAAAAAATTTTCAAGACACAATCGGCAAATAAATAATCTTTTTTGTTTCAAAAAAAGAATGTGGAAAAATTTCGGAAATTGAATATACGTTATATGATTTAAATAATGTGAGTTCCTCGGAAAAATCTCCACCCTTCAAATAGATAATTCCATTGGATACAGATGCGGGTGAATGATGCAGAATATTTTTTTTCGTAAGTGCCACAAATTTCGGAAAAGCTGTTACCGCTCTGCTTACAATATAATTGTACTGCGTTCGTAATTTTTCAACACGCACCTGCTCTGCTACTACATTTTTCAAACCCAAGGACTCAGTTACAGATTGAACAACCGATATTTTTTTTGCAGTTGCATCTATTAAGGTAAAAGATACCTCGGGAAATAATATTGCGAGTGGAATACCCGGAAAACCACCACCGGTTCCAACATCGAGTACGGTTGTGTTTTTTTCGAAAGAAAAAAAATGAGCAATCGATAATGAATGCAAAACATGATGTGTATAGATATTTTCGATATCTTTCCGTGAAATAACATTTATTCGTTCATTCCAATAAGCATATAATTCACCTAAAACAGCGAATTGTTTTGATTGTTCCTCAGAAATATGAGGAAAAAATGTGATAATATCTTGCATAAAAAAGTACTGCTAATCTGAAGACTTTGAAATAGTATTTGTTAACAATTCACGAGCACGAAACAACTGAGCCTTAACCGTTCCCAGGGGCAAATCCATATGCTGAGCTATTTCTTCGTAGGCATATTCTTTAAAATATCGCAATTCAATAAGTTCACGGTAACGAGGTTTTAACTGTTTCACAATTTCCAGAATCTCCTCTTTGTTTTGTGATTTTATTAATTTTTCTTCGGGATTCAAATCGGTTGCTTCAATAGAAACAGACGAGTCATATTCATCAGACTCACTTGTTTGATCGATAGACACCGTTATTGCTTTTCGCTTCCGCAAAAAATCTATACAATTATTCGATGCAATACGAAACAGCCAGGTACTAAACGCATAATCGGAAGTATACTGAGAAAGATTTTTAAATGCTTTCCCAAAAGCTTCTATTGTAAGATCATCTGCATCATTTTGATTTTTCACCATTTTGAGCATCATATAAAAAATGGTGTCTCTATATTTTTTCATTAAGGAAGAGTACGCTTGCTGGTCTCCTTCGAGTGCCGCCTCAACAAGAAAAATATCATGCTTTGCTTTAGTTGAAAACTGTTCGTGTTGTGTCATCTCTTCGTATATGAAAAAATTTTGTTTTGAATGTGTAAAATCAATATGATAATTGGCAAAACCAAGTCAAATAAAAGCGAATATACTAATAATTTTTTTTCTTTTAATCTGTTCATGGCACAATTATTAATAATTAATAGAATAAGAAATCGAAAAAAAACAAGAGAAAAAACTGATATATACATATTTGTAACACCAAAAACCAGGTATAAAACTAATGCACCATACAGCACAAATTTACTAAAAGGCTCTACCAACAAGAGAATTTTGTGGAGTGCCGTATATTGTTTCGATGTACTTAAATGCCGTTTTTTTTGTGCACGCCAATCAGAAAATGAAGTAACTTGCACCGAGCGGGTAAATGACTCTGAATGTAGTGAAATAGCAGTGTTTTTTCGAGTTGCGGTTTCACTGACAAACAAATCATCATCTCCGGAACGGATGTGATAATGATTACGAAATTTACTACTCTGTTCGTAAATGGTTCTATCGTACGCCAAATTTCGCCCCACAGCCATATATGGAATGCCGGCATGAGCATACGAAAGATATTGCACTGCTATAGAAAAGGTATCGTAGCGAACTAATTTGTCTAAAAATCCGGATTGTTTCTCATAGCCGCCATAGCCGATTACAATATGTTTCGTGTCTGAAAACTCTGCACTCATATGCTGTAACCAATGTGGAGAAACCGGATAACAATCAGCATCAATAAACACAAAATGATTATACTTCGCCGCTTTTATTCCAAGCGTAATTGCAAGTTTTTTGTTGTGACGAAATTTTTCGTCTTTTACTATTTTCCGATACGTAAGATGAGGATAATCGCGGGCAAGGTTTGTAACATAAAACTCTGTATCATCTTCGGAACAATCATCAATAACCACCACTTCGAATGTGGAATAGGATTGTGTAAGAACCGATTTAAGATACAAACGAAGGTTTTCTTCCTCATTTTGTGCACATATAATCACAGATACAGGTACTGTTGAAAACGTTTCCGATTGTTTCCTACGCTTTGCGACACAAATTCGAATATAAAAAAAAAGATAGTAAAAAATCTGTACAGATGCTGCAATTATAAGAATAAGGCTTATAACATGAAAAATACTTGATACTTTTATTTCTATCATTCGTTTGAATTGAAAACCATAGTGGAAACAAAAATACAGTTTTTCTTAAGCCACACAAAATAAAGGAGAATTATTTAATAAAGCATCCATTAAATGTGAGAATAAATATAATCTTATCAATTACCTATTTTTTTTCAACCGTGAATGAGTGCAGAAATTACGTGGAATCTTCATTCGTGGATATTGTGAATTGATTTTTTGTGAAATTGACCTAACAATTCAAGTTGTACAAATATTCATCATAATATAAAATGAATAGATACAGCAACATGTTATTCAATATACTCATAAAACACTTTTATATTTTCATCGTCTAAGCGAGATTTAAGCCAGTCATAAATTAAACTTTTTTGCTGATCGTGAAACGCTTCGGGCTTCTGAACTTGAAAAATAACTATAGCAAAATCCTGGTATGTACCTAAACTATCATTATATATTTGAGCATGACTATAGTTAGATGAAATAATATGAGGAAACAATACTCTTGCTTCATTCAATATTTGTTTTCCCACTTCAGGCCAACTCAATACACTATCAATAATTTGTTGTTTTTCGGTTAAAATTTCGCTTTGCCGAGAAATTTCAGATTTCAACATTCTAATCTCAGCATTTTCTTTATCTGCATCGTCTAAAGAAAAACCTTGTTTAATCGTTAAAGAAACGTCTCCTAGGTCAAAATTCTTTAATTTAGATTTTAATTCATCTTTTTGCTCTTGCGTAAAAGAAGTTCCTCCATACACAAGAGTTATTTCATTTGAACTGGGTTTTACATCGTGGTTCAACAAAAAATTACCCTCATACACCGAAACTGTTTTGGCAAAGCGAGAAGCATTTTCAGAAAACTTTTCTGTTTGCACCAAACCATATCCAAAATAAATACTTGGTATTACAGTAAAAAATATAACAATGGTAATCCATCTATTAATTTGAGCTCTTTTTTTACCATCAATAATGGTACGTATAGGAAAGCGTAAAAATTGAGAAACAACTAATGCTGAAATAGCAATAAAAACACTATTAATAGTAAACAAATACAGAGCTCCAAAAAAATAAATAAATTGACCGGTTGCAAGGCCATAACCAGCAGTACATAAAGGTGGCATTAGAGCGGTTGCAATAGCAACCCCGGGAATAACATTACCTTTTTGTTTACTCGTCATAGCAACAATACCTGCCAAACCACCAAACAAAGCAATCAATACATCATAAATAGTAGGACTGGTACGAGCCAACAACTCGGAATGAGCAGTAGAAATAGGGCTTAGAGCGAAATAAAAAGTAGAAGCAAACAAACTGGCAGCAACAGCAAAACCATAGTTTTTAATAGATTTACGAAAAAGCGGAAAATTATATGTTGCAATACTATATCCTACACCATTAATAGGTCCCATAAGAGGAGATATTAACATGGCACCAATAATTACTGCGGTAGAATTCATGTTGAGTCCAACCGAGGCAACGAGTATTGCAAACACAAGAATCCAAATATTTGTTCCCCTAAAATTAATACCCTTCACAATACTGTCATGAATTGCATCAAAATCATCTAAGTGATTTTCTAGAGAAATAACACTAATAATTCTACGAAACAATGTATTCATCTGTTTATTTTATAGGAATTAACGAATATACATTTTTTTTGGAAATGTATATATCATAAAAACAAAAAAGATTGTTTTATTTAATTTTAAAACAATCTTTTTTGTATCATTATTGTATTGAATCAATATTTAGGTCAAGAAACTCAACAACACACCGGCAGCAACTGCAGAACCAATAACACCGGAGACATTGGCAGCCATAGCATGCATCAACAAGTGGTTTGAAGGGTCATATCTCTGCCCCTCGTGCTGTGACACCCGAGCACTGTCGGGCACTGCAGACACCCCCGAGTTACCAATAAGAGGATTGATTTTATTTTCTTTTGATAAAAACAAATTCATGAATTTAGCAAAAAGAACTCCGCCTGTAGTTGCAACTACAAACGAGAAAGCACCTAATCCAAAAATCAACAACGAATCGCTGTTTAAAAACACATCAGCTTGGGTAGAAGCACCAACAGTAACACATAAAAGAATATTAACAATATCAATTAATGGGTTTGCAGCTGTATTAGCAAGTCGTTTTGTTACCGTAGATTCTTTTAATAAATTACCAAAGAACAACATACCAAGAAGCGGCATTGCCGGAGGCGAAAATGTTGTAGTCAATAATAACCCGAAAATTGGGAACAATATTTTTTCTAATTTAGAAACTTGACGAGCCGGTTTCATGCGAATCAAACGCTCTTTTTTATTCGTCAACAACTTCATAATCGGTGGTTGAATAATAGGGACAAGAGCCATATACGAATAAGCGGCAATTGCAATCGCACCAATTAAATTCGGAGCCAACCGCGAAGAGATAAAGATTGCCGTTGGACCATCAGCTCCACCAATAATACCAATCGCACCTGCCTGTTCAGGAGTAAACCCTAATAAAAGAGCGGTAATTAATGCGACAAAAATACCAATTTGAGCTGCTGCACCTAAAAACATTAATTTTGGATTAGACAAAAGCGAAGAAAAATCTGTCATTGCACCAATCCCCAAGAAGATAAGTGGCGGATATACCCCTTTAAGCACACCAAAATATAAATAATTCATCACACTACCCTCTTCATAAATACCAACTTGCATACCTTCCACAAATGGCACGTTACCTATTATAATACCAAAACCAATCGGCAACAATAATAAGGGTTCATAATTATACCGAATAGCGAGAAAAATAAAAAAACCTCCCACCAAAATCATAATTAAATGTTGATAGGTAAAATGAGCGAAAGCTGAATTAATGTAAAATTGCTTTAATCCATGCATTATTTGAGATTCTTCCTGTAAAGAATCATCCGATGATTGTTCTTGAACAACTTGTGCGTCTTGAGAATCAACGATTGGTGTATTTGCAAATGATTGTGCAACAAATGTAACTCCCAAAAGAACAACAAGTATAGAAAAGAAATTTACTATACGTTTCATGTATTTATATTTTAATTATTCAACTTCAATAAGAAGATCCCCCTCCATTACAGATTGGCCTTCAGACACATTAATTTTTGACACAGTTCCATCTTTTTCGGCAAGAATATCATTATTCATTTTCATAGCCTCCATAATTAAGAGTTTTTGTCCTTTTTTAACGACATCGCCAACTTTGGAGCTCACCTCAATTATAACTCCGGGAAGTGGAGCTTTAATACCAGAACCTGCACTCACTTTATTCATAAAGCTTTCACCATCCTGAAGATTTGCTGGTTTACGAACAAGTTTTGGTGTTTTAGGAGCAGCTGCTTTAACAGGCGTTTCTAGTTCAACGTCATAGGTAGTGCCGTTAACCTCTATTTGGGCTTGTTGATCTTCAAATTGAAGAACTTCAACATCATAGGAATTGCCCTGTATTTTAAAAGTAAATTTTTTCATCTTACCATTTTCTATTTAAAGTGTTATTCATTCCGTAAATTTTTGAATTCCATGGCGAATATGCTTTTTTAACTGATTTTATAGTCACAACACCACTTTCATAGTCGTGTTGTTCAGCTAAATACATATAAATTGCCATACTTATTGCCGCATTTTCCTGACCGGAAAGTTCTGAAGAATGTGCCGGAACATCTTTGCTATCAGATTTTTCTCTGGCTTTAGAACCTAAAGAAGAAAAATAATCTATAATCGGTTTCATATAATTAATAAATAAAACCATTATTAATAAAACTAGAAAAACAACAGAAATACCAACAATTAAGATATTGGTTCCTTCCGACAGATATGCGATATCATGTAAAATCATATGTTATAAATTTATAAAGGTATATTACAATGTTTTCTTGGAAGATTTGTGTCTTTTTTGGTTTGCAAACGTTGTAAAGCACGAATAACTCTAAAACGAGTATTTCTCGGCTCAATTACATCGTCAATATAACCATACTGTGCAGCACGATAAGGAGTAGCAAATAATTTGTTGTACTCATCTTTCTTTTCTTCTGCTTTTTTAATCTTTCCATCTTCATCTTCTATCGCAGAAATTTCGCGAGCATACAATACTTCGACAGCACCTTCGGCACCCATTACCGCAATTTCAGCACTTGGCCACGCATAGTTAATATCACCGCGCAATTGCTTACTACTCATCACAATATGAGCACCTCCATATGATTTACGTAAGGTAATAGTAATTTTTGGAACCGTAGCTTCACCATATGCAAACATTAATTTTGCACCGTGACCAATAATTCCTCCATACTCTTGTTTTGTTCCGGGTAAAAATCCGGGAACATCCACAAGTGTAACCAATGGAATATTAAACGCATCGCAAAAACGCACAAAACGAGCTGCTTTTCGAGACGATTCAATATCAAGAACTCCAGCTAAATATTTGGGTTGATTTGCAACAATACCAACGGGTTGTCCACCCATTTTTGCGAAACCGACAATTATGTTTTTTGCGAAATCTTTATGAACCTCCATAAATTCATTATCATCAACAATAGTTGCAATAACCTCTGTCATATCATATGCCTGATTTGCACTATCGGGAATAATTGAATTAAGAGCATCGTCAATACGCTCAACAGGATCGGCACATTCAGTAAAAATTGGTTCTTCTAAATTATTTTGAGGAATAAACGACAATAATTTACGAATAAGCAATAAACATTCCTCTTCAGTATCAGATACAAAATGAGCGACACCCGATTTCGAAGCATGTACATTAGCACCACCAAGATCATCAACAGTTACTGATTCTCCGGTTACCGTTTTCACAACTTTCGGTCCGGTCAAAAACATGTAACTGTTATGCTCTGTCATAAAAATAAAATCGGTTAATGCCGGAGAATACACAGCACCACCGGCACATGGACCCATAATCGCTGAAATTTGTGGAATAACCCCGGAAGACTGAATATTACGTTGAAAAATTTCCGAGTATCCTGCCAAACTTTGGACACCTTCTTGAATACGTGCACCTCCACTATCGTTAATTCCGATAACTGGAGCACCTACTTTTACGGCCATATCCATAATTTTACAAATTTTTTGAGACATCGTTTCAGACAACGACCCTCCAAAAACAGTAAAATCTTGTGCAAACACATACACAACACGCCCGTCAATTGTACCACTACCGGTTACAACTCCATCACCGAGAAATTTTGTTTTTTCCATTCCAAAGTTCGTACATCTATGTTCTTTGAACATATCATACTCCTCAAAACTTCCTTCGTCTAATAGAATTTCAATACGTTCACGAGCTGTTAATTTTCCTTTTTCGTGTTGTTTCTCAATTCTTTTTTCACCACCGCCTAATCTTGCTTTCGAGCGAAGATCAATTAGTTCGTTTAATTTATTTTGATTACTCATAATTAATATATAATTTATAAATAGAAACTGTTAATTACTTGTTTGGATTCTCACAAATTTCGGTTAACACACCGTGAGTCGATTTTGGGTGTAAAAAAGCAATATTAAGACCTTCGGCTCCTTTTCGAGGGGTTTTATCTATTAACTGAACACCATTTTTGTCTGCATTATCAAGGAAATCTTGTGCTTTATCTACCGCAAAAGCTATATGATGAATTCCCTCACCTTTCTTCTCAATATATTTTCCAATTGGTCCCTCCGGGTCTGTTGATTCCAATAATTCAATTTTTGTTTCTCCAACCATAAAAAAAGCTGTTTTAACTTTCTGGTCGGCAACCTCTTCAACATTATAACAAGTTAATCCCAAAACTTTTTCATAATACTCAATTTGCTCATCAAGATTTTTTACCGCTATACCTATATGTTCTATATGCGAAGGTTTCATAAATATATAATTTTAAAATTGTTAATTGAAGGAACAAAGATATAATTTCTCTAAAATTTAATATGTTTTTTTGAAATGTTTTTAAGATTTTTTCATAAAAAAACATGAGGTGTTTAAGTTTACCGATTCTTGTCTCACAAAAAACACATAAAATGCTTACATTCAGTTTTTTTATAAAAAAGAAAAAGAATCACTACAAGGGCTATTCATAATAATAAATTCGTTTGACTCTTTGGGAAATTCCGGTAATTACTTCATAGGGAATTGTATTCATTTTTTCGGCTAATTTTTGAATAGAATGGTTTTCATCAAAAACAACAACCTCGTCTCCTATCTGAGCAGAAACATCGGTAACATCAACCATAGTTGCATCCATACAAATATTACCAATAATGGGAACTTCTTTCCCATGAATAAGAACCGTTCCTACGCCATTACTCAACTGCCGTCGTAATCCATCGGCATAACCTAGAGGTAACACAGCAATACGAGCTTTTCTTCCGGCAACACCTTTTCGGCTATAACCGATTGTTGTTCCTGCATCAATTTCTTGTATATGTGTTATGTGTGTTTTTAATGAGCTTATTGGTCGTACATTGGAATGTTGCAATGCACTTATTCCATACAATCCAATACCAAGACGAACCATATCAAATTGATACGAAGAAAACCGTTCTATTCCGGCGGAATTTAAAATATGAGTATCAATATGATAATCAAATGCCGATATAAACCGACGTGAAATATGGGTAAAACTTTCAATTTGTTGAAGTGTAAACGAATCGAATTTTTCATCATCAGCTCCCACGAGATGAGAAAAAACAGACCGAACTGTACAATATGGTTTTTTTTGTATCTTTTGAATTAACAAATCAATATCATTTTCGTGAAATCCGTACCGTACCATACCGGTATCAAATTTCACATGAATTCCTAAGTCTTTGTGCGAAAATAAATGCGAAATTTGAAGTACTTCGTTCAAAACAAGATAATTATACACCTCAATTTCTAAATCATACTCAAAAGCTTGTTTAATTGCAGTAATTTCGGGATTCATAACAATTATTGGCAGAGTAATACCAGCTTTACGTAACTGTATCCCTTCATCGACAAATGCAACTGCAAGATAATCTACTCGTTGATGCTGAAGAATATTTGCAATTTCAAATGAGCCGCTCCCATACGAAAACGCCTTAACCATCACAACTATTTTCGTTTTAGATGAAAGATGCGAACGAAAGTAATTTAAATTATCAATCATTGCACGTAAATTAATTTCCAATACAGTACGATGCGTTTGCAATTCTAAAAATTGTGCAATCCTTTCAAAAGCAAAATTACGTGCTCCTTTTAATAATATAACCTCATCCGAAAATTCAATAGAATTAATTGCTGCCAAAAACTGTTCGGTAGACTCGAAAAATAAGTTTGTATGTGCCGATTGCTGCGAATACTTTGATATACGCGGACCTATGCCAATAAATCTTGAAATACCATATGCTTCTATCAAATCGAAAATATCGGCATACAACATCTCTTCAGCAACTCCTGTTTGTTGCACATCGGAGAGAATTACCGTTGTTCTTTGATGCTGATGCTGTTGAGACAAAAACTCCAATGCTATTTTAATACTTTGAAAGTCTGAATTATACGAATCATTTATAAGCGTACAGTTCTTTATTCCCTGTTTTTGCTCCAACCTCATTTCTACTTGAGGCAGCGACTGCAAAACAGATGATGAAATGTCTTCAACCCCGAGCAATCGAGCAGCAATACACACATGAACAATATTTTCTAAAGATGCTCTGTCAACAAAAGGAACCGTGCAATTAAGACGAAAAGTATTGTGTTCTATATAAATATCGGTACCGTGATTTTTGTTGCGAGAATACGAAACAGCCACAGTCCCTTTATTTTGAACACTCCATGAATACAGATGAGCAGAAAAATTCCGACCCTCAACAGCCTCATTTATTTCTTGATAATCAGCACAATATATCAAATCGGTTACAGACTCAAACAATCGCAATTTTTCGTGTATTTTTTCTGTATACGTAGAAAAATTCTCTTGATGAGCATCACCAATATTTGTGAAAATTCCGACTGTAGGGTTCACAATTTTGGCTAATTTTTCCATTTCGCCTTTTTGAGAAATGCCGGCTTCAATGAGTGCACAATTATAATTGTCAGACAAAAGAGAAAGCGACAACGGCACTCCTATTTGAGAATTATAACTTTTGGGGCTTCGTACAACAGAAAATTTTTCAGACAATATATGAAACAACCATTCTTTAACTATAGTTTTCCCATTACTGCCGGTAATTCCGACAAGCGGAGAGGTAAAATGATTACGATGAATACCACACAATTGTTGAAAAGCATAAAGAACATTTTCAGAAATAATATAATGAGCATCATCAAAAATGGGGTATAATTGATTTTTTTGTACCCAAAACACACGACAATTTTTATTGTAAACATCTTCAATAAAATCATGTCCATTATGCACATTTCCCGGCAAAGCCAAAAAAAGAGACTGCTGAGTATGAAATACTGAACGACTATCTGTATGAACAGACGACACAATAGTTTCGGGACGTGCAGACAGTAATTTACTCTGAGTTATGCGGGAAATATATTCAAGGGAATATTGTAACATATATTATGAAACTTTAAATCCAATTACCAAAACATCATCAACCTGTTCAGCATCAGATTGTTTCATCCAACTATCAAGAGTTCTATCCAACAAATTATGTTGACTCTGCACATCAAAACCATTAATATCGACAAATAACTGTTTTAATCGTTTAATCATAAACTTCTTATTTTTCTCACCACCAAATTGATCTTGGTAACCATCAGAAAAGACATACACCGTATCACCTTCTTGCAACTGCAAAGAAACAGAACTAAATGGTTTTTGATTATCATAAATACCTATCGGCATTTTATCGCCTTGAACTTGAATTATAGAATATGTTTTGGAATTTGCAGCCGAAACAAATTTTTGTAATTTCACACGTGAAGTATCAAAATCAAGACTGTCATCAATTTCACCTTCACGCACAACAACTAAAGGATTGTTTGCCCCCGCAAAATCAACAACTTTTGTTTTTTCATCATACATACACAAAGCAACGTCCATTCCATCTTTTTGCTCCCCCTCTTTACCGGTTTGGCGAAGAGATGTTATAACATACTCTCGAAGAGTATTAAGAATTTCATAAGATGAAACTGTATCAAATTCTCCCACAATAATATCATTCAAAAATGCAGTTCCCAACATACTCATGAATGCCCCCGGCACACCATGTCCGGTGCAATCGGCAGCCATAAATATATGCTTATCAAACTTTTTACCTATCCAATAAAAATCGCCACTTACAATATCACGCGGCTTAAACAAAACAAATAAATTATCACTAAATATTTCTGATATAGTATCCTTCTGCGGCAAAATCGCTTCTTGAATCCGACTTGCATAATGAATACTATCGATAATATTTTGCTGTTGTTCCTCAATTATATCTTTTTGCTCAAGAACCCTGTTTCGTTGCAACTCAATTTCTTCTTTTTGCTTCGTTATTTCAACATTTTGTAAAGTCAACAACTTATTAGCTTTTCGTTTTTGCAAAAACTGATAAAATACCAACAACAAAAATATTGCAATAGCACCAACAGCTACTTTAAGCACCAAATTAAATCGTTCCTGTGCTAAGTTTCTCTCTGTTAAATCTTTTTCTCTGACTTTAGCACTTGCTATTTGTTGATCTTTTAACTCAGACTCATACTTAATAGAAAGCTGGTCTATTAAGCGTTCCGAATCTCTTTGTCTGGTTGAATCCTGCATCATATCGTATTTTTGTAAATACGAATATGCTGTTTGATACTCTTTTTTGGCAGCATATACTTCCGAAATACGTTTATAATACATTAACTCATCTTCTGTCAAATGCAATTCAACAAATAAATCGTAGGCTTCATTAAAAGCGGCAATAGCTTCATCGTATTCTCCCAAACGGGTATGTAACAAGGCAACATTACGTTTTGAGCGAGCTGTTTCTGAAGGAATATCATTACTTTGAGCTAATTTTTGAGCACGTAACAAAAACTCACGAGATTTTTCATAATCTGGTTTTTTCATATACAAATAAGACAAACCAAGATTGGTAGAAGCCTGAATAATCCCCATTGGATTCTCCAACTGCTCATACGTGTCTAATGCAATATTCAAATAATAAAACATCGAATCGACATTACGACGTTCGGTAAACTCATCAAAATTATTTCCTTTTATACCTATATAATAAGTACCAATATTTAAAGCTGAATTTGCTTCTTCTAACCTATTTCCTGTTTCTTTTTGAAGCTCATAATTTCGTGTATAATAATCTAAAGCTCTATCATATTTCTCAAGTGTATTGTATATATTGGCAATACTATTATAACACATTCCGACACCGGCTTTAAAATTGATGTTTTGAAAAATATCACTTGCCTTATGAAAATGTTCTAAGGCCTCATCATATCGAGCCACACTAAACAAAAAATTACCTCTCAACAAATAAGCAATCCCTTCGCCTCTCTCATATTCAGAACGCTGTGCAGACTCTATGGCTTCTTGAGAAATTTGTAAACCTTTTAAACTCGCACCTTTTTCTTGAAGAATAGAAGATATATTTGTTAATGTTTTATTTAATTCATAATAATTTTCATTTTTTCGCCAAATATCAGCAGCCCGAGAAAATACAACTACCGCTGTGTCTTTTTGCTGAAGCATAAAAAAAACTTTACCAATGTTGTGCAAAACATGAGCTTCAAAAAACAACAAGTCATCTCGTTGGGCTCGTTCTAAAGCAGAATTGTAATAATAAAAAGCGGAATCCGTATTTTGCTGTGATAGAGAACGTTGGGCTGCTCGAATTTCTCTTTGAACCTGTAGATAAGAATTCGGATTTTTAAGCGAATCTGTTTGCTCCGAAACCTGACCTTGCACTACTATCGAAAGAAAAGCATAAAAAAATAAAAATAAATATTTTTTTCCGTTCATATTCAAAATTTTCACAAAGATACATGGTTTCATGAAAAAAGAAGGCAAAATATTTCCATAAACCATAAAAAAAATAAATGTAAATAAAAAACATGAAATGGAAAAGAAACAGAGAATCAATAATTATATATAACAACTCAACACAACAATGCCCTACATTATATAAAAAATTGTATCACAACACATTAGAGAATAAAAAAAGTGTAAAAAAAATTTGTTTTTATCTAAAAAAATCTATTATATTTACAATATATAAAAACACAAAAATCTACCACAATGAAAAATAAAGGACTTATAACAGTATTAGGAATTATTTTTTGGTCTGTAACTGTTGCTCAGACCGTTACCATAACAGGAAACATTCAAACAAACGTTATTGGAGATCAATCGGACATTGCTGTTTCGGTTAGTAACTCAACCACTTCAACCGGCATAAATTCAATAACAGAAACGTACAATACAACAACTGATAGTGAAGGTTTTTACTCATTTAGCTTTGATTTACACGAAAATACCACAGGATTTTTAGATCCATATTGGCCTGCTAATCTCGAAATTACGTTTTCGAAAAACGGATTTGAAAATCATGTAATTGAAGATTATATTATTCAAGACGAAGGCTCGATTATTATGGATAACATTCTATTATATCCTCCTGAGGCAACAATTTACCAACCTTCTATATGCATAGTTCACGTTGACACATCTACCAACTTCAGCAATGTTGTTTGGGATAGAGAAGCCGAAAATGATATTAAAGAATATGTAATTTATAAATTATTCGAACAAGAGGCTTGGCTTGCAATTGACACACTACCTTTTGATTCTCTAAGCGTTTACGAAGATACTCTTTCTGCCGATTTAATGAACACATCGTATCAAATACAAGCTATATTTAATGACGGCACGAAGTCTGCATATAGCACCTCCGCTCAACCACCAACTATTGAAATGAGTATGTCCAATGGCTCTCCACAAATAAAGTGGGGAAACATTCATGACACAGAAATGTTTCAATCAGGAAAAATTGAAAAAGTTGTCATGTTTCGCAGTAAAACAAGAGATAATTTTGTGAGATACGACTCAATTAACGTTTCCGATATAAATTTAACAAACCCGACATTTTCAACACAGGACAGAAATATCGAAGAAGACGGTATTTATTTTTACAGAGTCGGATATGCTTTAACAAACCCCTGCGTTCCCACACTACTTAAAGCAGAATCCGGACCTTTTAGTTTAGCTATGTCTAATATTGCCGAAAGCGAATATGTTGAAGTGGAAGAAACGGATATTGAAACGACAGAAAAAAATATTGCTATTCACGTTTTTGCACATTCAATAACTATCAGCAATAATACAGGTAATAATATTGATTATGCAATATATTCGTTAACAGGTCAAGTAGTTTCTCAAGGAACTTGTCAAGAACAATGTACAATAAACCTTTCATCCGGCATATACTCAATTGTTGCAAATGAGTTTAATCAAACTATACTCATTCAATAAGTATAATAATAATATTATTATGTTTCTGAAAATTTTTATCTATCTTTATAAAGATTTTCAGAAACATTTTTTTACCTTAATATGAACGAAAGTATTTTTTCAAACCCATCAGTAATATGGATGATTGCAGGCATAATCGGATTATTGCTTGAATTTATTTTTCCGGGATTAATTCTCATTTTCTTTGGTATTGGTGCATTAGCAACGGCTTTTTTACTGTTATTTACCGATGTTTCTCTTACCATACAACTGGCCGTATTTTTATCAGTTTCTATTATATCACTACTGGCATTACGGAGAGTTCTTCATCGGAAATTTTTCACAGAAAAGACAAACGAAAAAGACGAATTGGAAGATGAATTTATTGGAAAACAAGCAATTGCACTTACCGACTTTGAACAAAATCACGGTCGAATCGAATATAAAGGTGCTGCATGGGGTGCCTTATCGACAGACAAAATTAAAAAAGGCGATAGGGTCACTATTACACAAAAAGACAGCATAACACTTACAGTAACTAAATAATTATTTATTATGGAAACAATGGACATACCAAGCATTTTTTTAATTGGATTTTTAATCCTTCTCTTTTTTATCTTTATAAATTCTATAAAAGTTGTACCTCAACGTCAAGCATACATTATCGAACGTTTAGGGAAATATTATACCACTCTTTTGGCAGGGTTTAAAATTATTATTCCGTTTATTGATAAAGTTTCATATAAACATACATTAAAAGAACAAGCAATTGATGTTGCGTCACAAACATGTATAACCAAAGATAATATTTCTGTTGAAGTTGACGGTATTCTTTATCTACAAGTCGTAGATGCAAAAAAAGCTTCTTACGGAATTGACAACTACGTTTTTGCAGCAATTCAACTTGCTCAAACAACAATGAGAAGTGTTATTGGTAAATTAGAATTAGATAAAACGTTTGAAGAGCGTGATTCTATAAACTCGGTAATTGTAGAGGCTGTTGATAAAGCAAGTGACCCTTGGGGTGTAAAAGTTACTCGATACGAAGTAAAAAACATTATTCCTCCGCAAAGCATTAAAGATGCTATGGAAAAACAAATGAGAGCCGAACGTGAAAAACGTGCAACAATAGCTGAGTCTGAAGGTGCAAAACAAGCAAAAATTAACGTTGCCGACGGTGACAAACAAGAACTTATAGCTCGATCGGAAGGTGAAAAACAAAAAAGAATTAACGAAGCGGTTGGTCGTGCGTCGGAAATTGAAGCTCTTGCAACTGCTACGGCAAACGGGTTAAAACAAATATCAGAAGCAATTGGTCACGAAAATGGCATTCAAGCGGTGAATCTGCGAATTGCAGAACAATACCTACAAGAATTCGGGAAATTAGCTCAAATCAATAACACGATGATTATTCCTCAAAATATGAATGATATAAGCAGCATGCTTGCAACGGCAATGTCGGTTATAGATCACACAAAAAAAGATGATGCTAAATAAGTGTTCTGAACCTAAAAAATTATATCAAACTCAGGTTATTAAAAAATAATACGTAAAAAAGGCAGTTTTGAAATTCAGAACTGCCTTTTTGTATAAGTATACTAAACTTACCATTTATTTCAACAAATCGGGTCTGATTTGTTTTGTTCGTTCAATGGATTGCTCTAATTGCCATTTCTCAATTTCGTTCGTATTTCCCGACAATAAAATTTTTGGAACTGTCCAGCCATTATATTCTTCGGGACGAGTATATACGGGTGGTGCTAACAAATTATCCTGAAAAGAATCACTCAAAGCAGAGCTTATATCAGACATTGCTCCGGGAACTAAGCGAACAACAGCGTCAGTAACAACGGCAGCAGCAAGCTCCCCTCCTGTAATCACATAATCACCAATTGAAATTTCACGAGTAACAATATGTTCACGTATACGAGAATCAATCCCCTTATAATGACCACAAATAATTATTATGTTTTTGAATAATGATAATTGATTTGCATCTTTTTGTGTAAAAGTGGGGGCATCCGGGGTCATATATATAACTTCATCGTACGTTCTTTCTTGTTGTAAATGTTCGATACACCTGTGTATAGGTTCAACCTGAATTACCATTCCGGCACCACCGCCAAACATATAATCATCAACCCGTTTATGTTTATTCGTTGAATATTCACGAATATCATGAATTTTAATTTCCACCACATTGTTGTCCTGAGCTCTTTTAATAATAGAAGTATTAAAAGGGCTTTCTAATAAAGCCGGAAGAACAGTCAGAATATCAATTCGCATATACTTAATAAAAAAAAAACGATATTCTAGTAATTTAGAATATCGTTATATAAAACTCATTATTTTGCAACTTCCACACTTCCCATAAGTCGAAGCACAACAGGAGAATTTGCTGCATTAGAATATACGGTTATCGCCTTATTAAAACGTCCGATACGCTTCGTGTCGTACTTTACCGCAATAACGGCAGTATCTCCGGGTTCAATAGGAGTTCGCGGCCATGTTGGCACTGTGCAGCCGCAAGAAGCACGCACATTACTTAAAATAATAGGATTGTCGCCATTATTCGTGAGCGTAAATTCACAATTGCCATCACTCCCCTGAGCAATAGTACCGTAATCAAAAACTAACTGATCGAAAGAAATAGAATCTGTATTTGTTTGTGCATGTGCTAATACAGAAAAACCACACATAACAAAGAATAAATATATTGATTTTTTCATAATAAAAAAATTTTAAATGAATATATAGGTTACAATTCGAATACATCTGCAAACTTACATTTTTTTATAGCAGGTTACATAAAATATGCCAAAAAAAGACAAACTATGAGTGCCGGCAACATATTTATTACCGGAATTTTAACAATTTTTAACATAGAAAACCCTAAGCCTATTAAAAGAATACCTCCAACAGCCGAGAGTTCAATAATAACCGCTTCGCCAAAAAAATAAGTAATATGATTTGCCAAAAGAGAAATTCCTCCTTGAAACAGAAGTAAGGGAATTATTGAAAAAAGCACACCTACTCCCATACTTGCAGCAAAAGCAATTGACGCAAAACCGTCAAGTACAGATTTTGCCATCAATAAGTTCGGTTCTTTCCCCAAGCCATCCTCTATTGCACCAAGAATAGCCATGGAGCCCATACAAAAAATCAAAAAAGATGAAACGACGCCATTCATAAAGCGTTGTGATTTTTCGGTATCGGAAATATCTGTGTTTTTTGTATACAGTATTCCTCGTAACAAACGCATGCCGGCAGAGCCACCTTTTCCGTATAAATTAGTTCCTGTTTTTTGCAAAAAACCATCTATATCTAAAGCCTGCCCAATAATAGACCCAATAACTAAACTCAGAATCATGCATAAAATATTATCTGTTTCAAGAGCCATTTTCACACCAAGAAAAACAGTAAATAAACCTATTGCTTGAAATACAATTTTTGTAATTTTTTCAGGCAATCTTGCATGTATCAACAAGCCTATACTCCCCCCAAGCAAAATAGCACCGGCATTAATAAATGTACCTGTCATACCTTTATTTTTTTACTAATTGAGCCTCCAAATCATACATATCTGCATTGGTAATTATAACCGAATACATTGCACCGACATGCAATGTATTATCGGAAATATACACCTCGTTATCAACTTCATACGAATCATACTGGGTGCGTCCGACAACTCCCTCCCCTTCCTTTCTGTCAATTATAACCCTCAGTTCTTTACCAACCAATTCGAGATTTTTTTCATACGAAATTTGTTGTTGCAATTCCATAATACAATCTGCACGTTCTTGTTTCACATGCTCGGGAACATCATCCGAAAAATGTTGTTCTGCATAAGTTCCATCTTCGTGAGAATAGGTAAACACACCGAGTCTGTCAAAACGCATATCTTTCACAAACGCTACTAATTCATTAAAATCCTCCTTCGTTTCACCGGGGTGACCAACCAATAAGGTCGTACGCAAAGCAATATCCGGAATGTGCTGACGAATTTTATGTATCAACGCAAAAGTTTTTTTACGAGTAAACCCGCGTCGCATAGAACGAAGCACCGAATCGGATATATGTTGCAAGGGCATATCGAGATAGTGACATATTTTTGAAGACGTTTTCATTCTCTCAAGAATTTCTACAGGAAAATTATTTGGATATAAATAATGCAAACGAATCCATTCAATTCCCTCTATTTTTTCTAATTCTTCCAACAGTCTGTCTAATGCCGATTCGCCATATAAATCATATCCGTAATACGAAACATCTTGCGAAATCACACACAATTCACGAACACCTTGTTTGGCAAGGAATAGGGCTTCGGCAACAATATCTTCTATCGGGACAGAAATATGTTTACCGCGTATTGCCGGTATTGCACAAAAAGAACAAGTTCGGTCGCAGCCTTCCGCAATTTTCAAATATGCAATATGCGAGGGAGTTGATATAAGTCTTTCATGCAATAATTTTTTTTCCTCTGTTACATTGAGTACCTTCAACACATCCATTACATTTCGTGCTCCCAAAAAGGCATCAACTTCCACTATTTCATCCTGAAGCTCATCAGCATATCGTTCAGACAAACATCCAATAACATAAATATACTTAACCAAGCCCGCTTTTTTTGCTTCTACAGCATGTAAAATTACAGAAATCGACTCCTCCTTAGCATCGTGAATAAAACCACATGTGTTTATTATTACAATTTCATTAAAGTCATCGGTATCAAACATTACCGAGTATCCGGCAGCATCGAGCTGGCGTGCAATATGTTCTGAATCTACTAGATTTTTGGAACACCCAAGAGTGATAAGTGATATGTGTTTCACAATTAAAATATTTTCAACAAAGATACATAAGTGTCGGTATTTAGACTAAAAAAATATGAGAACATTTCGTTCAAAAACCTTTTTCGTTATTAAAAAAAAAACTACTTTTAACATTATTGATAAAAATCACAATTATGAATCACACACAAACATTTTTAATCGGAATCTTACTACTGTTTTCTCAGCTTATTTTCGCAAATAAACTTTCAGATTCAGAAGTTAAGGCTCAAAACTCTACCCTGTCAGCACAACAAGATTCTCTGAACAATAATCAACCCGACTCCACATTCACACATGATTCATTACGCAACTCAGAGAATACATCTATCGATAAAGAAGATGAATCAACAGGAATCCCGTGGAAAAAAATTATATACATTATCATTATCACATATTCACTTCTCTGTCTTTATATGATATACCAATTATTGTTCAAACGAAAATGGTTTGTACCATTATCTGAAACAGAAACAGAAACAGAAACAGAAACAGAAACAGAAACAGAAAATATTGAAGACACTACAAGTCCAGCAAAAAAACATGTATGGGATAAACTTTACTCAATTTGGGGCGAATGGCACTACTCTCATATTGACGAAAACGATGAAGAAATACGTATTCCGCCACATCATTCAGCAATAAAAAAAGCTCTTAAAACCTTTGATGCTATTTCTGAATCAGAAACAAAAGATTCACAAATTATTGCTTTTATAAATAAAATGGGGAATATTATTAATTCCCATGTCACACGTAGGTTTAATGGCTCATGGCTCATTATTGTCACATCCCTTATTTTACCAATTGGGTATATTCTTATAAACTATTATCAAGATCAAGAAGTTCGTGCATTTTCTTATTTATTGATAAGTCCGGCATTTCTGTATTTCATTTCATGCTTTACACCAAAATTTGTGCTTGATTCACGAAAAAAAGGGGAAGGATTAAGCGGAATGCAAAATAAAATCCATCGCATATTTTATACAAATTTATTTTCCATTAACGAGGAAAATGCGAATCAATCAAAACGCAAAAC
>CAZLCY010000007.1:0-34188 GCA_964558075.1 uncultured Bacteroidales bacterium | reverse complement strand
TTCAACTTGATTAACGGCTTCAACTAAATCATTATAAGAATGCTCATACCCTTCACCCAGTGCAACCCAAATAGTTATTTCATAAGGAAATTTTGCGAGTGCTTTTATTATCTTAAGAGTTTTATTTGGAGAATCTGTCCCCCCCATTGATATAGCAATTGGTAGATTTGTTTTTTTTAAATTCTTTTTATAAACATTAATTGGTATTCGACTACAATATTCATTAAAAATTGAATATTCAAGACCGCCGAAAGTTTTAACTCCCTCAATAGCTTCACCATATTTTGATCGTGTAAACAAGAAATCAATCTTTGTCTTTTGATTAAATACCGGAGAAATCGAAGCTGTAATCTTTGGAATACTTTTAATTACATCAAAAACCTCATCGGTAATATCTGTTAAATCGAAAACAACAATATCAGGAAAAAATGACTTTGTCAGTTCAGGAACTTGATTTTCATCTCGAACAAAAGTAACAATACCTGAAAGTTCACAAAAAATATTCTCAAGATTTTTATCTACTATTGCCACAACCTGAATTATAGCATTTCCTCTTATTTCCTTAGAAAAAGTTCTTGTTCTAAATAAATGTCCGAGTCCATGGTTTGTGGAACCTTTGCAGATAACTTGTATTTTCATTTAGCGTTCTATGATATTGAATGAAAAAGGTTCGTATTGCTTGATTGGCATAGTTGTTTTCTGTCCGACAAAAAAGTCATAATCAGATGCATCGACAATAGCTGAAGGTCTTACAACTAAAATATCATCATCAGAAAGCACTTCTCCGCTTTTAATATCTCTTGCTGCATATAATGATCGTCTTGCCCTTTTCTTTACATATAATTCATCTTCAGCAAGTTTCACTTCAGGTCTGCGAAGAGCAGCTTCTGACATTCTGATATCCTTTACATATTGTTTAAACACATTTGGTTCCGCTGCATACTTATGATCAAAACCTTCTTGGTTACAATCTAATGTATAATGCTTTTCAATATAAGATATGCCTTTTGAGAGAGCAATACAAGCAGCCAAACTACCTTGAGTATGATCCGAAAGGGCAACCGGGAAACCAAATGCTGTCTTTAAAGTATCAATGAAACCTAAGTTCATATTCTCAAGTTTTGATGGATATGCAGAAACACAATGCATTAAAACGACATCGGTATTTCCTGTTTTGTATATTTCATTAACTGATTTTTCAACTTGGCTTAAAGAAGACATGCCAGTTGAAACAATCATTTTGATACCTTTTTCAGATACAATTCTTAATAGCTTTACGTTATTTAAGTCAGTAGAAGCGATTTTTATATACTCCGGTTTGAGTTCAGCTATAAGATCTGCTCCTCGCTGATCAAAAACTGAAGAAGAAAACTTAATACCTTGTTGATTTGCATAAACAGAAAGTTTTCTGTACTCATTATCGGTAAGCATAAAACGCCGACGCATTGCTCGTACTTCATTAATATCATAATGCCCAAATTCATATTCTCCAGGCAGATAGAGTCTGTCCGGATAAATAATTTGAAATTTCACGGAATCGGCTTCGGCTTCTTTCGCCACATCAATTAGTGTTTTAGCAGTGTCAAAACTACCATTATGATTTGTACCAGCTTCGGCAATAATATGAACTTTTTCTTCTTTCATCTTTATTTTTCTAACCCACAACTAAATCAGCAAATTCTTTAAAATTCACAATTATATTATCACGAAGTTCTTTCCATAAACCAGTTCTATTTTTTTCTTTTAATTGCTCTAGTTTATGTAAATTTTGCACCCTGTTTTTCACGGCAGCAACCGAATCTTCTTTTAATAAATTTATATTCCATTCATCCATGCCAACAGTTTCCAGCATACTTATAGCCCTTTCATCGTAACTAATTTTAATAGTAGGAACATTGAAAGATAATGCAGGTAAAAATGAATGAAGTCTATATGTGACATTAAGTTTTGTGTTTTTTAAATACGTTAAATATGTATATACTTCATCAGTATACAGATACTCAAAACCTTTAAAAGAGGCTGCAAAAGGAATATCTCTATGATCATGACAAAGTAATTTTATATTTTTATAGCCTTCCTTTTTTAGAATATCAATAATCCCTAAAACATGATCTTTAATTGCATATTGATATTCTGTTGGAACACTCATTAATGTTGGTGTACGCACAGATATTAATGCATCTGTTTTGTCCGCATCAGAAATTGGAACCATATGTTGAGGAATTTCATTTAGAAATAATGTTGGACACCCTCCTAATTTATTTTTTACTCCTAAACGGTTAATATAGTCTGTTGTTGCAATGTCTCTTGATAACGATATATCTGCTTTTTTATTCAACATAATTATTTTTTCGTCAGTCATAACATCTGTCCTGTCAACAAGCTCTAACTTATTATTATAAATTCGTCCTCGTGAAATACTAAATGGCATTAAAGGAACTTCTAGAGCTTTAAGAGCAGTTGGGTTTATTTCGAGTTCATTATTCTCGTATAAATTTCCGCCACCAATAAGTACTCCATGACCAAACTGATTGATTTCATATACAGTTTGTGGTGTCAGTCCTGCTTTTTTTTGACTTTCGTATTTACTCGTAGCTGGAAGTGAAATAATATTTACCTTCTCCTTAAAAGAAGCACGCAAAAAATGCATAAATGCAAGGTGAATAACATCATTTCCAATATTGAAACCTTTTGGGCGAATGCAGTATAAATTAATCATTTAATATGTTTTTTTTGTATATATCAACCAAATCACAAATTTTCAAATTATTAAAATCGGTTATTTGACTTAAAATTTTTTCTATAACAAGGGAATCTGCAAAATTATCAACGACGAGTCTTATATAATGATCATTCCCATTATTATATCTAATATAATAGGGGTTAAAGTTACTAATATTTTCATAAAAATAAGAAGTAACATGTTCTTTATAATTTTCGAACACAAAATGCTTATACGTTTCTTTATAAACCTTAGCGTTGAATACCTCCACAGAAATACCATATGGAAATTCTCTTGGAACCAAATTTGTGACAAAATCAAAGTCTGAGTCTTCAATTTCTTCAAAAGCTTTTTCCAGTAAACTCGTAATTACAAAAGGACAATCACCATTTACTCTTGCAAAATAATCAATGTTAAATTCTTCAACACAATTAAGAACTCGTTTTGCAACATTGTGGGTATCTCCTCTAAAACACTTTATTCCATTACGCTTTGCTAATACTTCTATAGGATTATCGAGATCTCTATCTGTAGTTGCTATAATTACTTCGAATTCATTATTTAAAATCCACGATATACACCATTCTAACAATGCCTTACCGTGAATTTCATGCAGAGCCTTTTGCGGGAACCTCTGAGAATCAAGTCGAGCCAAAACTATTGCCGCTTTTTTAGACATCATTTCTGTGTTCAGATTATGTTAAATATATTAATTCTAAATTCAAAGGTACTAATAAAAATGATACGAGACGAATAAGAACTCATAATTTAACTCTTTTAAACGCATCAATAAACGAATCCGGAGTTGCATTAACTATTTCCACACCACGTTGTTTGCTATACGCATCTATCTCAAAATACCCGCGAAAAGCAAGCATAAATTTATGCAAAATCATATGCAATGGTCGCTTTTCTCCAATATTTAATGTCTTCATTGGTTTTTCTTGTACTTTATGTTTGTCGTAAAAATGTTGTTGAACTAAAACAGCTTCATTATCTTCAGTCACACGAATTGTTGGTAACCACGAATGATCGGCACCTACCAAATATATTTTTTTATAACCACTATTTATAGCAAACATTAAAGAAGGAACCAAAACATTATGTGGACGAGGCATCCCTAAATTCTTTTTGTATAAAAAATGATTTATTGTCGAAAACCCCTCAACCACAGTTTCATTAATATACACTATTTTTAAATGTGCATTACATAACAATACATCTTGCCAATGATGAGCTTTTTTTGCGATATGTGGAATACATAAAACGACATCCCACCTTGTTTTTCGAGCTATATTTTGAAACAATATCATCCTGTTTTTTTGTCGTTCATCATCCACTTTTTGTAGCCAAAAATCTACAGCTGTCAGCATATAATACTGTGGTTGTAATTTTTCATAAAACTCTGAATTAACAAAAAAGTTTACGGCAATTGAATCTTGCTTTTGTAAAAAATCAAAATGGCCTGAAATAGTATCTTTTAAACTTGGTCCATTTCCTAATATCACGCATGATTCTGAAGTTTTACAATCGGGCAAACGTGTTTTTTTCGAAAACAGTACAATACGTAACAATGAAATTGCTGTTTTTACTAATTTAATTAAAAAATAATACGTTTTTTCTAACATAAAAAAAATTTAGTAAAAATAATAATTTAATACAGACAAAAAGAAAATAATTACGAAAAAAATAAATTCTTCAAAAAAAACAGAATAAACTATAGATTTATATCTTTTTTTTTTAATTTCGCAGTACAATAACACATAATTAAAAATTTAGTTAAAATTATTAAACACCAATTTTTTATGAAAAGAAATCTATTCGTTTATTTTGTCATTGCATACTTATGCTGTTTTTCAACACTAAGTAATGCACAAACAGACACCATTTCATCAGGAACAATCATTTTTGAAGATCCAAATTTTAATGGTCTTCCAGAAGGTCAAAACATGGATTCCTTACGTAATTTGTACAAATCGTTTCCACAAAAACATCTACTTAAAAGTGAAGAAACCCGCACCCTTCCGGTTGTTGTCCACGTTATACACGACGGAACTGTAGGAGAAATTACAGACGAACAAATTATACAAGGGATAGACTACATTAACCAAGCTTTTGGTGGATATGACTATTATAATGAAAGTGTTGAAACAAACATTCAGTTTCAACTGGCTGAAATAGATCCTGACGGAAACCCCACAAACGGAATTACACGTACCGAATCATCGTTAACAAATATGGATATGACAACTGTGGGATATTATCCTCAAGATGACTTGCCACTTAAAAATCTATCACGATGGAATCCTCATGATTACATAAACATATGGTTGGTTAACAGTATTTGTTCCGGAAATAATTGTGATGTTGCCGGGTATGCCTATATGCCGACAGCACTCAACAACATCCCCTTACGAGACGGTATTGTTGTAGAATCTCAATATTTTGGTGCTACGGCACAAAACACGAGCGTTGTTATTCACGAAATCGGTCATTATCTCGGTCTTTTACACACATTTGAAGGTGGCTGTAAAAATAACGATTGTAGTGTTGACGGCGATATGATTTGCGACACTCCACCACAACATAATAATGGCAGTGGTAGCTATTACTCGTGCTCAGCACGGAACAACACCTGCACAACAGATGCAGACGACCAATCCTCAGAAAACCCATTTCGTCCGGTTTCTCTTGGCGGCTTAGGTGATGTGCCCGACATGAAACAAAATTTCATGGATTATAGTAATATATCTTGTTACACTTCATTTACAGAGGGGCAGGGAGATAGAATGAATAATACAATATCTAGCATTCGATATGAATTGCTTTCTTCACCGGGAATTTTAAATTGTACGACACCTATTTCTGTATCTCTTGATTGGCCAACAGAAGAAATTACTGTAGGAGATTCATTTACTATTGCAAATAATTCAACCGGAGCTACTTCGTATGAATGGTATATAAATGACGTATATGTTCACTCTCAAGAAAATTTTGACTTTACAGCAAGTGAAACCGGCACATTTACCATAACATTTATTGCATCAAACGGTGAAGAAGGTTGTACCGAAGAAGAATCTTTTACTTTCACGGTTACCTGTCCGGTAGAAGCATCATTTACATATACAAATTTAAAAACAACACCAAACAGTTCGCTTACATTTACGAATACGAGTTCAGAAGCCAACTCATATTCTTGGTTAGTTAACGACACCGAAGTTTCAACAGATGAAAATTTCACGTTCACCCCAACCGAAACAGGTGTGTTTTCTATAAATTTAATTGCATCAAACGGATTATGTAAAAATACTGCTCAAAAAGTATTAATTACCGTGCAAAGCTCACTGCTCCCACAAGCAGGCATACCTGTATGGCCACTTATGCCAAAAGAGTCAAACAATGCTGTTACGGTTGATTTCAGGAATGTGCCGGCTGAAGTTGAAACGTTTTCTGCGGATGAATCAGAGGAAAAAAATGGCTCTACGGCTGCGGCTTACGATAATTGCGGAAATTTAATGTTTTATGCAATTCATGATGGCACCAGCAATCCAAAAAGTTTACAATTATATACAGCCGAAGGGACAAAACTTACCAACGAAGGGTTAAACAGTATACGCGGATGTGATATACATATAGTTAAAGTTCCCGAAACAAATTATGAATGGTACATTATTTACAAAGAATGGACAAATTACACCAATATATATAACCCTAGATTCACACCAACAAATTGGATGTATAGTCGTGTTAAATATACCGGTGGAAATTCAATATTTTTTATTGAAAAAGATAAACCTCTGGAATTATCCGACAATTCTCACAGCTCATACACCGAAGCAGCTACTATCTCAAGAAAAACCTCCGGAACACCAAATGCTCATTATTTATATTTAATGCAACGAACCTGGAATGCACCATCTATCCAATTGCACCGATATATTATTGATAATGAGGGTATTGTTTTTGAAAAATCAACCGGCGATATAGACTATGGATGGGCAAATGTTTCATGTGCCATGATTGATGCAAAATTAACTCCTGAAGAAGACATGGTCGTATTCACAAGCCGAAATTATAATTCAACATCTCAACAAAATGATATTCTGTTTATGAATTGCGAAGAGTTTAACAATGCTCCTGCAAATTACAGAGTGTTTGCTCTTGGCGATCAACTCATGCAAAACGAAAACAACAACTGGGTTACTGCAAATAATGTGATTAATGATATTGGCAAAAGTGTTTCGTACTTTGATTTTAGTCCAAACGGAAAATTTATATTCTTTATTTCAGGTGGAAATCAAGCAAGCATACCCGGAAGTGGGGACGTTAATTTCTTAACACAATTAGAACTTCCCGTTAATATGTTTGATTCTCAAGAATTATGCAGCCTGAGAGTTCAAATTCAAACAGGTCAATCATTGGCAGATATATCAGCTGCATACAACGGGAATATGTATTTCACGAAACAAACATTAAACGAATCAGAAGACAAAAAACTGTACGTTATTCCGGAAAATATTGCTAATACTTATATGACTCATGATTTAAATGTTGGATCTATAAACTTTAGCACTCCTGAAAATCCAAATATCGATATACCTTCAGGTGTTGGGATAACACAACTCCCAACACAAATAGCAGGATATAATTATCTGAAAGATGATGCTATTAATACTCAGGTTGCTATCAATGCAATAGGATGTGATGGCAATTGTGCGGAAAATTCTTTTACAGTTGAAGTGTTTGAAACAGAATCAAACATTACTGTGGGCACATTCAATGTTGACAGTTGTATTGCAGAGATTAACTTCTGTTCGGATTATAACACATCATATTCTATCCGTGAAGATGTAACAAATTCGGTATTTTCCGATGCTATTATCAATGGTGAGGTGCATTATCCAAACAATGATGATGAATTTGTTTTTGTTGTTGAAACAGATTGCGACTCATTGTGTACTTCAATGGATTTAGCAATAGACACCATACAACAAAACTGTGACAGTACAGAGGTTGAACTATTAATAGATATAACAAACATCGGCATGTCATCTATGATACAATCTGTGCCTTTTACTGTTTACACATCTGATTATTCAAACATTGCATACACAGGCTCAATAGAACAAACAATAGCAACAAACGAAACAATTACCATTTCCGCAAGAGTTCCACGAACAGAATACAGTACATTTATTATTCATATAAATGATGATGGAAACTTCGTTTCGCTTGGCTATCCGACAACTGATATAGTAGAATGTGGCTACACAAACAATACTGACTCTATAACAGTATCATTTCCATATCTGACACTTAATTTAGGTAATGATACAACAATATGTAACAATTCAACAGTGATTATTAAAGCTCCTGAGGGATTTGAATCACACATATGGTTAAATACGTACAGTACTGCTCCTACCTATCAGGTATTTGAGGAGGAACGTGTATTTATTGAAGCAACTGATGCTTGTGGCATGATATATCATGATGATATTCTTGTTTCTATGTATGATACTATTGTTGACATATATTCTGATGTCACCATTTGTAACGACTCAAGTGATGTGTATGAAATAATTCTGTCCAATCATGAAGACACGAGCATTACGCCAAATATTGGTATCACACGAGCTCGCAATGGGTTTATTTTTAATCCCAATGAGACAACAACCTATACTATGCATTTTACCGGGGAAAATGGTTGCGTAGTAGAAGATTCATTTACCGTTTTTGTTGAAGAATGTGGTTCAACTTGTTCTATTGATGCAGGAGAAGATGTAACCATATGTAACGGTGCTTCCACAACGCTGTCTGCAACAAATATTGACTGTAACGAAGGGGCTTCGTTATGTTCAGAACCGGTATTACCAACCCTAAGTTGTGACAATGCATCACGAACGATTAGTGGAAACCGTTGGGAAAACATTAACGACATTGTAGCTGTTCCTTCAGGAGAAGAATTTACCGGCGGTATTAATATGAATGGCGGGACACTCATCATTTGTGGTGATTTCAATCCGCAAAACATTAATTTCAATTCCGGTTCTATCATTGTCTTAGGTTCAGCTGACATTTCTAATATAAATATGAACAATGCACAATCAACATTTGAAAATTATGGTACTGTTAGTTTTGGAAATGCAACCTGGAATGGTACAATAATCAACTATGGAGAGATGTCGTTTAACAATGACTGCAATTGGAATAATGTACAAGCACAGCTTATTAACACAGGCGAAATACTCTGTAAACAAAGTTTAAACAACAACGGTATTATTGAGAATTCCGGTTCAATTACAGTAAACAATTCATTCAGAAACAATTCAGACGGACAAATCTCTTCTGTGTGCAAAATAAATGTTTCTCGTGAATTCCATAATAACGGTACTTTACACAATCAAGGTGTTATTTCCGTTAATGAAACAACATTTATTAACAGTTCCGGAACAACTAAAATGCAAGCGGGAAGCTTGTTGTCTACAACAAACATTTACATCAACGCTCCTGTTTCAGGAATTGGCGATGACTGTGCATTAATTGATGTATCGGGTATAACTACTTTAAACAGTAATAGTAATTTTGAGGGAAATATTTCATTATGCGATGAAAATGGCATTGAAACAAACAATATAAACTATCAATCTGACTGCTCATGTTCTGCAAACGGAAATGCATCTCAATTATCATTTACGTGGACTCCTGAAGAGGGGCTCCAATCTTCAACAGGTGCAAGAGTTATTGCAGAACCAGCCACAACGACAACTTACACTGTTGAAGTAATTGATGCTGACGGAACAATCTCATATGATGATGTTACAGTATATGTTGAAGATTGCCCAAGTCCGATAGAGATATTTCCAAATCCATATACAGAACATGTTGACATTATTATTCACACATCATCAAAAACAACAGTTCTTGTACAAATAAATGGTGTGAATGGTGGCACATATTATTACAACAACTCTGTACCTACAAATGAATCGTATAGAATTTATCCGCCAACACACACAGGAACATATATACTTCGAGTTGTTACCGATGAATTTACGGAACAAGAAACAATTATTAAAGAATAATTTTATTATAATTATGTATATAAAAAGGTCAAATACGCATAAAGCATATTTGACCTTTTTTTATGCATTATCTATCATTTTACCTCAACTACTACAGGACAATGATCAGAATGCACAACCTGCGGTAATATATAAGCATCAAGTACAGAATCAAAAAAAGCAAAACTTACCATATGATAATCTATTCGCCAGCCCAAATTTTTCTGTCGTGCCCCGGCTCGATAACTCCACCATGAATATGCATCATCTTCGGAATGAAATTTTCGGAATGAATCAACAAAGCCCTGCGACAAAAATGAATCCATCCATGCTCGTTCTTGTGGTAAAAAACCGGAAACACCGGTATGTCGTTCGGGATGATGAATATCTTTTTCGGTATGACAAATATTAAAATCGCCGGAAAGAACTATGTTTGCTTTTGTTTTTTGCAGTTCTGCACAATAATCAGCAAGAATATCAAGATATTCCTCCTTTTTCTCCTGACGAATTGTGCCGGATGTTCCCGAAGGGAAATATGAATTAAGCACCGTGAAATCCTCAAAATCAAGACGCAAAAATCGTCCTTCTGTATCAAAAAAATCATTACCAATACCATATTGTACTGCAATTGGTTTTTCTTTCGTAAATGTTGCCACACCACTATAGCCGGGTTTTTTGGCAGCAAACCAATAGATTGTATATCCTAACTCCTCTATTTCATGAACATCTACCTGTTCCTGCAAGGCCTTTACTTCCTGAAGTTGAATTATATGTGGATTCTCGGTCTTCAACCATTCAACAAAACCTTTTCGCATTGCCGCACGAATTCCATTAACATTATAACTGATTATTTTTTTCATTTTATTTCACTATTACTATGTTGTTAAGCCATGCAAAATACATATTTTTGTAAAAAAAACTATGATACAACTTAATTTAACAGAAAATCAATTTTCCCATTTACTTAAACTTATGTACATGGGGGAATGGATGTTGCAGGCACACAACAAAGAATCATACAATGTTGAAGTTGAAGAATTAGAACAACAATTATACTCTGCTGCATACAATATGGGACTTGATGAGTGTGCCGACTATGACAAAAAAATGGGCGGTTATGTGCCAACCGAAGAGTTTGAAGAAGAATGCGATACAGATATTAACTCCTATGATGAACAAACATTTTGGGAGGAACTCATTGTTCGACTTGCCGAAAAAAAATTAGAAAAAGAAGGTGCAAAAAATCTGTCCCAAAAAGAATTTACTAAATTACAAGAAACATACATTGCAGAATACGAAAAAGAATTCGAAGAATATGGTCTTGACAGGCTTGGTATTATAAAATAAACTCTATGACAGGTCTCGTAATAAAATCGACCGGCAGTTGGTATCGGGTAATCGACTCAGATAAAACTGTTTACGAATGTCGCATTAAAGGCAAACTACGCTTACGCAACTCGCGTTCTACCAATCCTGTTACAGTAGGTGATACCGTAGATTTTGAAATAGAAGATACTACCCAAGGAATAATTACAAACATACACCAACGAAAAAATTATATTATTCGCAAATCGGTAAATCTATCAAAAGAATCACATATTATTGCGGCAAACATTGACAGAGCATATTTAATAGTAACAATTTCTCAACCAAAAACATTACTATCATTTATTGATAGATTTTTAGTATCGGCTGAGGCTTATGCTATACCGGTTACCCTTGTCTTCAACAAATATGACATATACTCTAAAAAAGACCTTGTGCAACTTTCGGAATGGGAAGACATCTATGCAAAAGCCGGGTATCCAACACTGCGTCTTTCATGTGAAACAAAACTCAACTGTAACGAACTGCGTTCTCAAATGCAACATAAGATTAGTGTTGTTGTTGGAAATTCCGGTGTTGGAAAAACAACTATTTTGAACACACTCTTTCCCGAACTCTCGCTCAAAACACAAAAAATTTCGAAGTCTCACAAAACCGGACAGCATACAACAACCTTTTCGGAAATGTTTATTTTACCCGAAAAAACATACATTATAGATACTCCCGGCATAAAATCATTCGGTTTACTGGAAGTGGAAAAACACGAATTACATCATTTCTTTCCGGAAATTTTTGCGGCTTCACACAATTGCAAATTTCACAACTGTAGCCATTCTCACGAACCCGGCTGTGCTGTATTGCCGGCTGTCGCAGAAGGACACATTGCACAAAGCAGATATCTTAATTACTGCCAATTGTATGATGAGGAAAAGTCAAAACATCGATAATATATTTTTAAATGACTCTCTCGATTTATGTATATTAAAAGATTACTCGAATTTAGATTTAATAATCATTATCCATAATTATCAAGAAAGCCATTAAATTTATGTAAATCAAAAAAAACTGTTCACTTTTATATGAATATTTATTCAGTATTGTTTTTTTTTGCTGCTTCATTAATTATTTTTTTAACTTTGTGTTTTCTGTATCATGAAAAAATGAAAAAACGAAGATATTCAAATTATATAAAACCATTATTTGTAATAAGTGATTTATTATGTATTTTCATTGCTTACGTATCTTCATATTTTTTTCGATTCAATACAATTTATGATTTATATACTAATGTTCAAGAGCAGGTATTGTTTGTATTTTCAATAATTATCTGGATGTTTTTGGTTAAAAAATATAATGCCTATCAACTCATTCGTATTTCTGTTAAATTAAATATTATCACCCGAACCATAAAATTGATATTATTCCATGCATTATTACTATTTGCCTTACTAATTATATTAAAATACGATCAATTTTCTCGATTACGATTAGCTTATTTTTATCTTAATCTTTTTGTATTATTACTCTCCTTTCGAATTTTAAGTGTTTTATTGTTAGAGCATATGCGTGCTTGCGGAATTAATTATCGCACTGTTGCAATTGTAGGCATGAATACAGCAGGACGTGCCATATATTCGTATTTGCAAAAAGATTTATCACTCGGGTATAAAATTATCGGATATTTTGACGATACTTCTCATGATGATATCCAACTTCCTGAGTTAGGTAAATTAAAAGATGTTGCTCCGTATATTCGTGAACATAATATTGACGAATTATATATTTCTTCGCTCGATTACGATTCACAGAGTATTAAACAAATAATTGAAGAATGTGAAGCTCATTTAACTCGCATAAAAATAATACCGGCTTTCCAAAAATACACCTTAAATCGACGAGTAAATGTCGATTTTTATGGAAATATTCCGGTTATTTTTTTACGTAAAGAACCTTTAGAGAATAGTATTAATCGATTTATTAAACGAGTGTTTGATATACTTTTTTCCCTTCTGTTTTTTATCTGCATCGCTCCATGGCTTTTTCCAATTCTTATGTTTTTAGTAAAAATCAGTTCAAAAGGACCGGTTCTTTTCGCACAACAACGATCGGGAGAAAATAATAAGCCTTTTACGTGTTATAAATTTCGAACTATGCAAGTTAACGAAACTGCTGATGTTGAACAAGCAACAAAAAATGATACACGTATTACCAAAATAGGAAAATGCTTACGAAAACTTAATTTAGATGAGTTGCCACAATTTTATAATGTCTTGCGTGGAGACATGTCGGTTGTTGGACCTCGGCCACATATGCTGAAGCATACAGAAGAATATTCTGCACGGATAAAAAATTACCTGGTTCGTCATTTTATTAAACCGGGACTCACCGGTTGGGCTCAGGTTAACGGCTATCGCGGTGAGACCAAAACAGATGAGGCAATGAAAAACAGGGTAGAACATGATATTTGGTATATTGAAAATTGGTCTTTTGGGTTAGATGCACGTATTATTATTAAAACAATAATTAATGTATTTAAAGGAGACAAGAACGCTGCCTAAAACTTTGAATTTTATAATTTATTGCGTATATACTCAATCTCAAATCGGCTAGTGTCAAATGTATATTCAAATATCTTATAATCATATATAAATTCATGCATAAATTCAGAACATATCTGCTACCAAAAAAATTACGACATAAAAAAAGCGGTTACATTTTTGCAACCGCTTTTTAAATATTATATATTTTAATGCTTATTTTTTATATATCTGAATAGATTCTTGTTGTACTGAATCAAATTCTATATGTATAAAATATACACCTTGTGATAAGTCATTCACATCAATGATAATATTTGTATCGTTAGCATCAATCTCTTTCACTACAGTTCCCTTAATTGACACTATTGAAACACGAGACATAAGCTCTGAACTGCTCACAGAAACAAACGATGAACATGGATTTGGATATACCGCAAGATCAACAGAAACTACCGAATCAATATCTGTAGCAGGATCGCCGGGCACTTGTGCAGCTTCAAACGTAGCTATTGCATCTTCTAAATCACTTACCATTTGATTAACTTGAGCCTGAATTGCGGCATCATCTGCATATAACTCCTCAGCACTTTCAATTTCTGATATAAACACATGCGTTTCTTGTAAAGGATACTGACCGGGTTCAGATCCGACAACTGCACTTTCATAAATTGCACGAGCCTCTGAAATTACCGTTTGCAATTCATCTTTTGACACCGTAACCGGATTAACAGACGCTTCAAACACATCAATTGCATCTTGTAAATCAATTACCGCTTGATCAACTTCTGCCTGCGTATATCCCGAATTAATCAGAATAATTTGCACACTATCAATTGCATATTCAAAATCATCAATAGATGTTTGTGGATATGTCCCCACGGTTGTCCCTGGAGTTGCTTCATTCAACAATGACTGAGCACTTGAGACAAGCGATTGCAATGTAGATTTATCCACACCTATCAAACGAGACTGGAATACATCTAATGCGGTTTCCATATCAGACAATGCCTGATTAACCTCCGTTTGTGTTGCTGTTCCATCATCAAATACGATTTGAGCCGCATCTATAGCAGTTTGCAAATCAGCTTTTGAACCAACCTCATATTCTCCATCGGCAGAACCTTCAACAGCATTTGAGTAAGCTGATTCCGCAGAAGAAATAATAGATTCTAAAGCATCCTTATCAACACCTACTGAAGGATTCGTTGTATTCTCAAATGTTATTATAGCATCATCTAATGTTGTAACCATAGCATCAACATCAGCCTGAGTTGTTGGATTATTAACCAGAGACTGAGCATCATCTATTGCAGCTTGCAAATCATCTGCTGCACTTTGCGGATGTTGACCTTCATTTACTCCAATATCTGCTATTGATAATGTATTTGTAGCTTCAGTAATTTTAGCTTCTAAAGATGTCACATCAACATTTGGCTCCGAAATCACCGATGCCTCGAATGTATCAATTGCATCTTGCAAGTCAATAACAGCCTGATCAACTTCAGTTTGTGTAGCAGCTTCATTATCCGCAACATCCTGAGCAGCTGATTTCGCATTCTCTAAAGCCATGCCTGCAGACAATGGATATTGTCCCGGTTCAGTACCAATAACTGCATTATCAATAATTGTCTGCACTTCTGTAATTTCAGTTATTAAAGCTGTCTTATCAACAGGTTCAGGAGCTTCAGGTAAATCCAAAGCTAAGCCCATAACACTTACTTCATCTATTGCAAATTCATAATCACGTTCAACTCCATCTTTTACTTGCCATTGTAATTTTGTAATTTTCGTAGCATCCCATGGCGTTAAATCAGCAGCATCCATCCATTCCGGCTGAGCAATTTCCGGAGTACCTTCTCCGGGGAAATTAACCGTAACAAGTTGCCAAGTTGTTGAAGCAGGAACCTCATAACTATAATCATGTCCGGCATCTTGCTCTGTTGTTGAAATAATCACACTAAAATTAACCTCATCTCCTTTATGATAAAAAGAAATACCAGTTGCACCCGTTAAATCATAATCTCCTTCAGGATCAGTAAACGGAAATCCAATTCCTGCTGATTCATACCCCGGGTCGCCTTCAGAAGCCGGAGCTTCAGGATATGCCAAATGACCGGTTACCGAAGCTGAATGAACAGTTCCATCTGCTCCATCAGTAGTCATTACAAACGGATCAGCTTCACTTGCAAGAGGATCTATAGTTGATTCACCGTCAGCATATGAATACCAATATGTTTGTAATTTTGTAATATTTTCATTTTCACAATCAGCAATTAATGTATTTTCTAATACTTCAGGAATAACCGAAGCCTCAAATGTGTCAATTGCATCTTGTAAATCTACCACTGCCTGATCAACCTCTGTTTGCGTAGCAACTGCATCCGATTCAACCGCTTCGGCATCAGAAATTGCAGCATCAAAAGTAGTCATAGCAGAAGAAGGATATTGTCCGGGTTCTGTTCCAACTACCGCATCTGAATATAATGTGTTAGCATCTGATATAAGAGTAGTTAATGCAGATTTATCAGCTTCTGGATTAACGGTATTTTCAAATGTTGTTACCGCATCTTCCAGTGTGGTAACCATAGTATTAACAGCATCTTGCGTTGTTGGATTATCAACCAGATCCTGAGCATCATCAATTGCATTCTGCAATGTTGTTTGTGCACTTACAGGATGTTCCCCGGGTAATGTTCCGACATTTACATTCACAACAGCCTCAGCGTCTACTATCGCAGCTTCTAATGCAGAAACATCAACATTTAAGTCAGGATTAACCGATGCTTCAAAAATATCAATTGCATCTTGCAAGTCAACAACAGCCTGATCAACTTCCGTTTGAGTAGCAGCATCATCTGCTTCAACAGCCTCTGCAGTTGCGATTGCTGTTTCAAACTCAGTATAAGAAGCTGATGGATATTCTCCCGGCTCTGTACCAATTGCTGCATCATCAATAATTGCCTGAGCTTCTGTAATTTCAGTTATTAAAGCTGTCTTATCAACAGGTTCAGGAGCTTCAGGTAAATCCAAAGCTAAGCCCATAACACTTACTTCATCTATTGCAAATTCATAATCACGTTCAACTCCATCTTTTACTTGCCATTGTAATTTTGTAATTTTCGTAGCATCCCATGGCGTTAAATCAGCAGCATCCATCCATTCCGGCTGAGCAATTTCCGGAGTACCTTCTCCGGGGAAATTAACCGTAACAAGTTGCCAAGTTGTTGAAGCAGGAACCTCATAACTATAATCATGTCCGGCATCTTGCTCTGTTGTTGAAATAATCACACTAAAATTAACCTCATCTCCTTTATGATAAAAAGAAATACCAGTTGCACCCGTTAAATCATAATCTCCTTCAGGATCAGTAAACGGAAATCCAATTCCTGCTGATTCATACCCCGGGTCGCCTTCAGAAGCCGGAGCTTCAGGATATGCCAAATGACCGGTTACCGAAGCTGAATGAACAGTTCCATCTGCTCCATCAGTAGTCATTACAAACGGATCAGCTTCACTTGCAAGAGGATCTATAGTTGATTCACCGTCAGCATATGAATACCAATATGTTTGTAATTTTGTAATATTTTCATCTTCACAATCCGCAATCAGAGTTGAATCGGGTGCTATTTGACTTTCATTAAACACATCTATTGCATCAAGCAAATCTGTTTCAGCCTGATCAATAGTAGCCTGATCAGCTTCTGAATCTGCAGCTACTAATTGAGCTGCGTCTAAAGCAGCTTGTAAATCATCGATAGCTGTTTGCGGATAATTACCCGGTTCAGTACCGGCTACAGCAGATGTTATTTTATCTTCTGCAGTTGAAATTGCATCAACAAGTCCTGATTTATCGACGGTAGGAGAGCTTTCCCCTGCAAGACCTTCAAGAACGACATAATCTATCGCTACAGCACCTTCAGTTGCAGGTGCATCTGATATTTTCCATTGGAATTTATATACTTCCGTTAAAACTAAATCATACACATCACCCCAACCTGCTTGTGCAAAATCAGTCCACGCATATTCAACTTTTGTCCATGTAGTATGAGCAGAAACAGGCACAGCATATGTATCATAATTAGCCGTTTCACCTAAATTATCCGGTAAATATATTTCTAAAACACATGCATCACCTTTATGATAAAAAGAAATACCGGTTCCGGCACTAATATCCATTGGTGTTTCATCTTCACCTAACTGCGTTCCTATTCCAACAAACGGATCATTATCATCAGCACCCCATGTTTCACCGAGTGTATAAGTAACTTCCGCAGAATATTCCGAACCGTTTGCTCCACCTTCTGTCATAGTAAAATCAACCGTTTCAGACGTTAACGGATCTATAATTGACGTTCCCGCATTATCAGCATCACTATAAGTATACCATGCACCGCCAAGTTCATTTGTATTATCCATATCTTCACAGTCGTCAACAAGTGTAGAATTCCCTTCCAAACGATTAGTTACCGCTTGATTTGAAAACGACTCCATAGCAATACCTTCTGTACTTTCAATAGTACCCGGAGTATACGAAATTGTCATTATATCACCCGGTTCAATACTTACCGAAGTAGCTAAATCTAAAACAATAGTAGAAGTGCCATCAAGAGAAATTGCAGTAAACGGAGATGATTGCGTTATGGTATTAATTTTAAAAACAAAACTACCTGTTTCCGACGAAGCAGGTGTCATAACATCTTTATTAACAGTAAGTATTACTTGCGTTCCATCGGCATTTGTTTCAGCACCAGAAATTCGTGGAGCAGTTGGGCCGGCATTCATTTGATAAAAATCAGGAGCATTTCCTGACATTGTTAATAAATACAAAATTTGAATTGTTGGAGCATAATATCCCCAATCCGGATTTTCAGTTCTGGTTATCATATAATTATAATACGAATCTAAATTAGACTGTTTGGTTTCATCTACCATAAGAGCAGCCCCCAAACCTCCTACATAGCACGAATTACCTTGCGTATCATCACCTATATCCGTAACCTGAGCTGCACTTCCTGCTGTTAAATTAGAATACCCTCCGGCATTTGCTGGAGAAGACAATAAATTTTTTGCATTCAAAAATGCAATTGTATTATCACACATTGTTTTGGAAGCAGCTGTTCCATTCCACACATAATCATGAGCTACTCGCCATGGAGTACGGCACGCATCCCAATAAAAATCACATCCCATTTCACAATTATTCGCAGGATCTACACCATCATATGTCCAGTCCGCCCATAAACCATTTGACTGGGTGTTTTCCAAATATTGAATTGAGGTACTATAAACACCATCCCAATTCTTTGTTTGTGAAAAGCCTTCTTGCGATTGAGCTTCTGCAAACATATTTATCGAAGCAAGCGTAAAATAACACGGGTTTTTTGCATCGTCCCAATGATGCCCCGGTTTTAATAATAATTGCGAATTTACCTGATACGTAAATATTGCGTTTAATAACCCTTCTGCTTCTTGTATATAATTTACAGCACCACTACTTCCCCATTGTTTATGAGCAAGTAACATTGCATAGGCGACATCTAAATCTCCATCAGTAGCAGACTTTCCTTCCTCCATAGAATTAGAAAAAGCATTAATTTTCCAATCCATAATATAACCATTGAAACTACTCCAATTTTGATAATAATTCCATAATTTATCGAATTTATCCTGATTAAGAGAGTTTGTATTATTAGCCATATACACATATATAAGCATTCCGTATCCAATACCCTCACTTACTGTCTGAGTTGGCTCATCAAATTTAATTCGGCCAAAATCACCACTTTCATCATAAAACGCCTGATCCCAAGCTTGAAATTTTGTTTGAATACTCGATGTGTTAGGATTTGAAGCTACAATCCCATACGGATATTCTACATTTTGAGGAAACGGAAAATTTTGTCCCCATACCATGATTGATAACATCATCAATACACTTAAAAAAGAAATTTTCTTAGTCATAACTACATATTTAAATTACTTCATACTATTTACTCGTGTTCAAAGATACAAAAAAAGGATTATCTCGCTCTGAACTCTCTCGATAAAACAACAAAAAAAAAAGACGAAACCCTACACTATGACTTGCTTTTTTTATTACCAAACAGTAATCCTGAACTTACCCAAAACCGAAACTGCATGATAATAAAAGCCTTATGAAATTGTAATTGTACTGCATAAAAGAAAAAATAAAACAAACTCCCAATCCATTTTATACATTCTTTGGCATAACTAAACATTCGTTTTCCGATAGAAAATTGTGTTCGTTTATTTTCACTCATTCCAACACCAATTGCCTGATTTTTCAAAAAATCTTTTGTCATTCGAGACTCCGGTATAATATGATATACCCATGGCTTTGCAGCATACCAAACAAAAAGATTATGTTGCTGCATACGATAAAATAAATCTTTCTCTTCACCGCCCATCATATTTTTTCCGGTACGTCCCAATTCAGTATTAAACCCTCCGCAAACATCAAAAACCGAACGACGAAAAGCCATATTTGCACCAATTGGATATTTACCCGAACGAAAAGGTTTATCTTTTTCACCGAGATTAATAATTGAAAACAACGGTGTTAATACTTCTGGCATCCACGATGGTTTTGGTTTTTCATATTTCGGAAAAATCCGACCTCCAATTGCAGAAACATTCGTATGTTGCTCAAAAAAAGCAACAATCTCTTCTAAATAAGTTTGTGAGGCAACTGCATCATCATCTAAAAACACAATTATTTCTCCTTGAGCACATTCAATTCCACGATTACGTGCATACGACAGCCCCTGTCTGGTTTCGTGATAATAATGATAATTTAAGTTTACATCGGAAACAGACCGACTAAACTCCATACATTTAAGAGGCGTTGCATCTGTTGAGTTATTATCAACAAGAATAATCTCATATTCAGACCTATCTAGAGTCTGATCACGCAAACTCATCAAAGAATCCAGTATATATTCTTCTCTGTTATATGTACAAATAACTGCTGATATTTTCATACATCAGCTTGGGTTATTCATCATTACTAATAATTTTAAACTCAACCCGTCTATTCAACGCCCTACCTTCATCAGTACTATTGTCAGCAACCGGCTGGTCAAATGCATATCCTTGATATTGCAGACGAGACACAGGAATTGATTTTGCTATATAATTAACAACCGATTGTGCACGAGCCTCCGACAATTTTTGATTGAACTGGTGCGAACCTTGATTATCGGTATGACCACCAATTTCAATAATCATATTCGGATTGTCTTGCATAATTTTTATTAAATTATCCAATTCAGTATACGATTTGGGGTCTAATTTTGCACTTCCATAATCAAAAAACACATTACGAAGGACAATACGAGAATCTTTTTGTATTTTCATCAACTTCACATTCAAAATAATTTCTTGATAATCAGTTGTTTTTGGAATATTAAAATTCTCTGAATGAAATAAATACCCTTCTTTTTTTACTGCTATACCATAATTTTTACCGGAAGGTAGAGGTAGTAGAAATTCGCCGGTAGAAGAGTTTGATTGCAGAGTAGAAATAACCTGTCCGGTTTCATTATCAGAAATAACAATCTCTGCCTCCAAATACGTAGGCATTTCAGCAAAAGCATCAGACACAACCCCTTTAACAATTGTCAAACGAGATGTTTTAATATCCACCGATTTTTCTATTACAACGTCCTGCGTTACTGCTTGCGATTGACTTGCAATAAGCAAGTTTTCTGTTGCCATTTCAAGTTTTTTCTCCGGTCCCAAAAATGTAATTTCATACACATCGTGTTTTCCCAAACCACCAACCCGACTTGACGAATAATATCCAACACGTCCGCTTCCGGCGAGCACAAAAAAGCGTTCGTCTCCCGGAGTATTTATCGGATACCCAATATTTTCGGGAGTTGACCACGAACCATCATCCTGCAATTCAGAACGAAATACATCATATCCTCCCATAGTATTATGCCCGTCAGACGAAAAAAACATGGTACGACCATCAGGGTGCATAAACACATCAACCTCATCATACGGAGTGTTTATAGTTGCTCCCAAATTAATCGGGTCACTCCATTTACCTTTCACATCTAATGTGCATTTAAAAATATCATGCTGCCCGTAATTAACCGTTTTGTTAGAATTATTACTTACAAAATATACTGTTTTTCCATCATAGGAAAACGATGCCGCAGATTCATGTCCGTCGGAATTAATTGGTTTAAAAAACCGAGGATTTGTCCATGAGTCACCTTTTCGTTCGGTATACATAATATCACCACCTTTTTTACCATAATACATAAACATTTTTTGTCCGTCCGGAGATATGCCAATAGTTGCATCGTTATGTTTCGTATTAATTGGTTTCTCCATAACTTTTGCTCGACTCCAACTCGAACCTTGGCGATAGGAAACCCATATATTCTCATCATATTCGCCCACAGGATCTTTCTTATTATTAAACGGATTGGTGCGTTTTGAAGTAAACACCATCATACTCAAATCTGCCGTAATTGCCGGAGAATAATCAGAATATGCAGAATTAATATTTGCTCCCATATTCTCAATAAACGCACGAACAGAGTCTGCTACTAACTCTTCACCTATCTTACACTCTTCAATTCTTCTCTCAATTGTACGTGCCATTCTAGTAATCTCCTCAGGAGATAAATTTGATTGGTACCGACGAAAAGTATTGATAGCCTTATCGAACTGATAATCGGCATGATATGCGGTTGCAAGTAAGTACAGCACATCAGAAGCTACATAGGAATTGAGTTGCTCTGCCTGAAGCAAATACGGAATAGCCTTAGGAATATTCACTGAATTTACATAACACACTCCAATTTTATAATTTAGCTCTGCATTTTTCGAATTAAGTTTATATACATTTAAGTATAAAGGTAATGCTTCGCTATAAACCGGGTATTCTTCAAAAAAGAATTTGTCGGCCTTTTTTAAATCTTTTTTAGCTTGTTTGTATTCTGCCTTTTTTCCCGGAAAATTTTTCTTTTTAAATTCTACAATTTGACCGAAAGTTGTGGTTTGCATAATAAACACACAACAAAGTAACGAGAGATATTGAAACGATTTCATATTTTAGTTTTTTTCTGTATACACTTTATATTAATTACAACCTGATATATAAGCCGCCGGAACATCAACGCCATGTTTCTTTGCTTCAACCCATTCGAGGCATGCCTCATCAAATTTTTTCATCATTTCGTACGCTGCTCCACGATTAAAAAATGCAATGCCGAGTTCAGGATTCAACTCTATGGCCTTAGAATACATTTTTACGGCATCATCAAACCTGTTTTGTTTTGCATATAAAATTCCCAAATTGTTATAGGCATAGGCATAATCAGGTTTTAATTGCAAAGCTTTTTGATAATCCTTAAATGCTCCTTGAATATCTTCTAAGGCATATTTTGCTTCACCTCTGTTATTATATGCAATATGAAAATCATTTTTCCATTTTATTGCTAAATCATAACTTTCTACAGCTTTTTTATAATTTCCGTTTAAATAATATGCCATTCCAAGATTGTCATACGCTGCCGCAAATTTTGGCATTATTTGCACTGCCTTTTGATAATCAAGAATTGCAGCATCCATATCTCCAATCATCCGACGAGCACTGCCGCGATCGTTATATGCAAATGCATATGCCGGATTAAAGGCTATTGCTTTGGTATATGCATCAATGGCATCTTTATAATTCTTTTTGAAAAAATAACTAACCCCAAGATAATAATATAATTCAGGTGTCTTATATCCATTAATTTCAGCAGCAGTAAAATCTGAAATTGACTGTGAATATTGTTTTTGCGAATAATATAATAAGCCGCGACTGTAATATGCTTGTGCAAAAGTTGAATCTATCTGTAAAGACTTATTATATGCCAAAACAGCACTGCGAAGATTTCCGGCATAGGTATGTGCCGCACCCATATTCAAATATGCTTTTAGAAAATCCGGTTTAAACTGAATGGCTTTTTTAAATTCAGCGATAGCATCATCATATTGCTTTTTCTGTAGCAATTTTATGCCGGTATTATACGCCAATTCTGCTTCCTGATTTTCTTCAACTACAATTGTTTCAAGAGTATCTGTTTCTTGTGCAAACAGATTTACATGTGTAAACACGCTTAATATAAGAAAAATACATACTATTCGTTTCATCATCTGATTATTTAGAGTTTAGCCAAAAATATAAAATAAAATCTATATACCACCATAGTTACACAAAAAATATTTAACAATGTGCAATTTGCTTAAAATTAAGTCAGATCAATATGCTTTTTGTAAAGATATAGTAAACCGAATATTCACAATTCGAAAATTTCCATGCATCACAGCTCTACAAAACGAACAACAAAAAGAATTGTGACACTGCAATCATATATTTGAAAAACAAAGACATATTAACCTGAGTTCGATATAATTTTTTAGGTTCAGAACGCTTATAAATAGTGAGATTCAATCAAAAATAATGAAATAATAACGGTTATTATTTCATTATTTTTTATACAAACGTGCAACATAATCATAATGTTTACCTTCTTGCAACAATTCACAGGCAAATCCTGCACTATTTGCCGCATCGCATAATGTTTGAAAATCGACATACACCCACCTAAAAGCATCGGAAATATATGTATCGTAACTAACCTGAAATGAGACTTCTCCATAATACGTATCTCCAAGTGGAACGGCAAATGAGCCATCATCTTCTTCGAACAGGTACAATAAATCGGATGAATCTATAATTATGCACCCTCCCTCACGCAACAATTCAGATACAGACGCAAAAAAAGAAGGGAAATTCCCGCACGACTCTATTAAACCAATGCCATTCATGAGAAACAAAAGTGTATCGAAACGCTGTCCGGAATACGAAAAGAAATCTTGACATACAACCGAACGAACACCTCGTCTATTCATAACCTCGCATGCAAGTGGAGAAATATCGAGGGCTGTTACATCATATCCATTTTCTTGCAAATACAATGAATGCGAACCTGTGCCGGCACCAACATCCAACACCTTCCCATACGCATTATGCAGTGCACACTTTTCAATCTCGGGCATATCTGCATAATCACGAAAAAAATACGATACCGACACCTCATCATCATCAAACATATCTGAATGAAGCGTGAAATATGCCTGAACATTTCCATCTAAATATGCTTTATACGCAAGACCTAAGGGATCATTATGATGAACGCATTTTTCCATTCTTTATCGTGTTGAAATATAATCTTTCCATTTCTTAATAAGACTTGTCATATCATCGGGGATTTCCGACTCGAATCTCATATTTTCTCCGGTTGCAGGGTGTACAAATCCGAGAGTTTTGGCATGAAGAGCCTGTCGGGGGCAAACTTTAAAAAGATTATGCACAAACTGTTTATATTTAGTAAAGGTTGTTCCTCTCAAAATCTTATTACCCCCATATGTTTCGTCGTTAAACAACGGAAAGCCTATAGATTTAAAATGGGCTCTGATTTGATGTGTGCGCCCTGTTTCGAGCTGACATTCAACAAGTGCTACATAGCCGATTTCTTCTAAAACCTTATAATGCGTCACAGACCATTTCCCATATTGCTCATCGTCAAACATGGTCATAATCTTACGATTTTTCAAATTCCTTCCAATATATCCGGTAATTGTTCCTTCCCGTTCCTTGGGTACTCCCCAAATTAAAGCAACATATTTCCGTTCGGTTGTTTTTTCAAAAAACTGTCGTGCCAAAAACGTTTTTGCATGTTCATTTTTTGCAATAACCAATAAGCCCGAAGTATCCTTATCTATTCGATGCACCAAGCCCGGGCGGGGATCTCCGGACTGAAATAATGGATTATCTTTAAGATGCCATGCCAAAGCATTGACTAACGTGTTGGTATAATTCCCATACGCAGGATGCACCACCATTCCCGGAGATTTATTAATCACAATCACATCATCGTCTTCATACACAATATTAAGAGGGATATCCTGAGGTATTATCTCAATTTCCTGACGCGGATAATCGAGTTCAATGGTAATAATATCAGAGGGCTTAACTTTATAACTAGATTTTATTGGTTCGCCATTCGCAAATAAATAGCCGTTATCGGCAGCTTGCTGAATTTTTGTTCGAGAAAAATTCTCAATTCTGTCACACACGAACTTATCAGCTCTTATAAATGCTTGTCCTTTATCGGCAATGAATTTATAATGCTCAAACAATCCGCGTTCATTTTCTCGACCTGTATCCATATTTTTTTATGCAAAAATAAGAAAAAAAATTGCAGTACGGTATAAGAGAGCATTTCAAATCTAATAAATTACGCTTGTTGAATATACTTTTTCAAAACAATACTCTATATTTGCATAAAACAGAGTATATATGAATAGGAATCAACGATATATTTCCTTACTTTTTTTATTATTTTGCCTTCATTTTAGTTTTGCTCAAAAAACAAAAGATTCAATACCTCCCACACGAGTATTATTGATTTTTGATGCATCAATGAGTATGACCTCTCGCTGGGAAACGGAAACACGTATGGTGACGGCAAAAAACATATTAGTTCCCTTTATCGATTCACTCTCAAAAATACCCAATCTGGAAATTGCTTTACGAATATTTGGCAATCACAGTCCGGTTCCTCCTCAAGATTGCAGCGACACTCATTTAGAGGTCCCCTTTAGTGAAGACAACAGTCAGCTTATAATTACAAAGATTCTTGAAACTGAATCTTTGGGAACAACACCTATTGCAAATTCTCTTTCAATGGCTACCAGCGATTTCCCGAGAGATTCGACATACCGAAATATTGTATTTATAATTACCGATGGCATTGAAGCCTGCGATGGAGACCCCTGCGAAGTATCGCGAGAATTACAAAAACGGGGTGTTATTCTTAAACCCTTTATTATTGGTGTTGGTAATGGTGTAGATTGGGAGCAAGAATATAATTGTGCCGGAAATGTATATAGTGCACTATACGAAAATGAATTTAAAAGCACATTAGATTATGCTATGAAAAAGGCATTATCATCAACCCCATTACAAGTATACTTATTAGATGAATTTGGCAAGCCAAGAGAAACCGATGTGCCTATAACATTTTATGATAATTTAAGTGGTTTCATTAAATATAATTTTGTTCACAGCCTTATAAAAAGTGGTGAACCCGATATTATTTTTGTTGACCCTCTTGTTTCATACACCATAAAAGTACACACTATTCCGCCCGTTTTTTCCGACACGGTAAACCTCGAAGCAGGTAACCATACAATTGTAAAAATAGATGTTCCGCAAGGATATATTGACATAAAAAAACAAAGTGGCGTATCTATAGAAAATCTTCAGGCAATTGTTAGAAAATCGGGCGAAATGAATACGCTTCACATCCAAAAAGTTGGCGATGTGGTAAAATATTTAACCGGGTCATACGACATTGAAATTCTCACCATGCCGCGTACATACTTTTACGATGTAAAAGTAAAACAAAGTGAAACGACCAAGCTCACCATTCCGCGAGCAGGAAAAGCTACGTTTATAAAACCTACACATGTCGGTCATGGAGCTATTTATATCGACAGAAACACAGACTTAGAACTCGTTGCTGCGTTTTCCGAGAAATACGGAACAAGCGAAACATTTTATTTACAACCCGGGAAATATGTAGTTGTTTGGCGGGCCGATAATATTACCGATACCGAAAAATCTATCAGTAAACGCTTCGAAATCGTTTCCGGTAAATCTGCATATATTCAATTAAAATAATTTAAAATTTACGACTATGAAAATGTTCCCCACACTTTTATTTTTATGCTGTTCTTTTCAACTTCTGTATTCTCAAAAAACAACTGCTACTCTTGAAGAAGTGTCTCGTTTTTCCGAGACAACAACGTACGTTATTAAACAAAACGATTTAACAAATGAATACAACACCTTTATTCAAGAAGCGTTTGAAAAATATTGGGACATCTCAGATTTTGAATTAATTTCATATTCTGAATTTGAAGAAAAACGACAAGATGAACATAATTCTTTTGTTCTGCTTACTAATACAGGAATAGGTACGGGAACATCATTTGCCGAATATAAATTTGTGAGTGTGCTGATGGGCGGCGATTTTCAAACAATTAACGAAATGCCCGAAGTGTGTTCTTTCCCCCTTATGGCAACAGACGATGAAAGTGGTGACCAAATGGTGGTTTTACCTGCAATTATTCAGTTTTTAAATAATCATATAAAAAACATGCAATCTAATCCGGCATTGCTTAAAGATTCAAAATTCAAATATTACACCAAACAAAAACGGAATTTCACGTCAAAAAAATTATATCTTATTAAAGAAAATCAAACATCTGCTTTTCAAACAAAAAAAGCTATTACTGACATTTACCCCCACCCTGTTTCCTTTGTAGAATACTCTGATATTGCTGATGCTATTGCTGAAAATAAAGAAAATATCGTGTTTCATCTGAAAGTATCTACACAAAAAGGCACAAACAGTACCCGTTGCTACACAATTATTATGGGTTGCGACGGAAAACTCTATTATTTTAATTATCATACAATAAAAAACACTGATCCAACAAATGGCATTTTAGCAAAAGAATGGAAGAAATTTACAAAATACACACAATAAAAAAAGAGACTGTTTCAAGTCAGCCTCTTTTAATAGTTCGTATAGGAACCAAAAACACAGTAAACCATGCGTAATTGACGAAGATTTTGGTCTTCGTTCGTATAAGTTATTGTCTTTTAAATGTACGTCAGTTTTAAAAAATTGGTTTCATTTTACATCTCTATTTTTTTCAATAATCTGATGTAAGAAACAAAAAAATACAAACATAAGTCAAATTATAAAACTTGTATTGTTTTAAAAATAAAAGTAATTTGCAAAAAATTTTAACAATTAAATATTTATATACGTTTATGCAAAAAAAAGTACCATTTACACACACACAAATTGAGGATATTATAAAAACATATCCAACCCCATTTCATATATACGACGAAAAAAACATGATAGAAAATGCTCAAAATTTGCAAAAAGCATTTTCATGGAACAAAGGCTTCAAAGAGTTTTTTGCGGTTAAAGCCAATCCAAACCCATATCTTATAAAACTTTTTTCTAATATAGGATTTGGCACCGACTGTAGTTCCTTAGCAGAATTAGAAATTTCTGACAAAGTAGGAGTCACAGGTAATGACATAATGTTTACCTCAAACAACACGACTGCCGAAGAGTACAAACGTGCACGGGAATTAAACGCTATTATTAACCTTGATGATATTTCGCATATACGCTATTTGGAAGAGCATGCCGGATTGCCTGATATTATTTCTTTCCGATACAATCCCGGGAATTTAAAAGCCGGAAACGATATTATCGGAAACCCGGAGGAAGCAAAATACGGATTAACCAAAGAGCAACTTTTTGATGCCTATAAAATTGTGAAAGAAAAAGGGATAACACGATTTGGAATTCATACCATGGTTGCTTCTAATGAATTAAACAACGACTATTTTATAGAAACAGCCGAAATAATGTTTAATTTAATTGTTGAAATTCAAAAAGAATTAAATATTACCTTCGAATTTGTAAATTTGGGTGGTGGTATCGGAATTCCATATCATCCGGAAGATACTGCAATCGACATTAATTACATCAGCTCGGGAATTGAACAAAAATATGCGGAAATAATTACCAATAACGGACTACAAGACATAAAAATATTCTTAGAATCGGGACGATATATTGCCGGTCCTTATGGGTATTTAGTGACTCGCGTTCTCCACTTTAAAGATACTTACCGACAATACGTGGGAGTTGATGCGAGTATGGTTCATTTAATGCGACCGGGAATGTACGGTGCATATCATCATATTACTGTGTTAGGAAAAGAAAACGAACCGACTACGCACACATACGATGTAACGGGTTCTTTATGCGAAAACAACGATAAATTTGCAATTCAAAGAAATTTACCTGAATTACACAAAGGTGATATTTTAGTTATTCACGATACCGGTGCTCATGGTCATTCTATGGGATTTAACTATAACGGAAAACTCCGTTCTGCAGAATTATTGTTACGTGCTGATGGCAGCGTTTCGAAAATTCGTCGTGCAGAAACCTTAGATGACTATTTTAGTACTGTTGATTTTGATGGTGTTACTGATTTTTCATAAAAACTATGTCACAAACTCATATTCTGGTTGTTGATGACGAATTGTCTAACAGAATCTTACTAAAAGAGATGTTAGACAACTATACTGTTGTTGAGGCAAACAACGGTATATCGATGTGGAATATGCTCGACACTCACGAAATCAATCTTATATTGCTTGATGTAATGATGCCGGAAGAAGATGGTTTTTCTCTCGGAAAAAAATTACAAAATCATCCAAAATACAATCATATTCCCATCATTTACGTTTCGGCGAAAGTAACGGGAGCAGATGTTGACGAAGGCTTTAAAACCGGAGCTGTTGATTATATCAAAAAACCTTTTGACATACAAGAATTGCATAATCGGGTAAATAATGCTATAATTCACAATACAGAAAAACAAGAACTTAAAACCAAAGCAATTACTGCCGACATGGTTTTTGAACAAATTCAGGATAGTATTATTATCACCGACTCTGACTTTATTATCAGAAATTACAATCCTGCCTGTGCCCAAATGCTTAAACACACTCACACATCGTTGATTGGTGTCTGTTTTTCAGATGTTATGTGCAACAAACATAAACAACCACTTCACGTGAATTCAATCTTTCAGAATCATGCAGATGCATTTGTTCTTACCAAAGAAAACAAAACTATTCCGGTTTCAGTTTCTATACAAGCTCTTGTTGATGAGCACAAAAATGAATTAGGATGGCTCTGTGTCCTTCATAATATGCAAAAGCAAAAAGAAATTGAACAAAATTTAATTAATGCAAAAAACAAATCTGAGCAAGCAAACACCATTAAATCAACATTCCTTGCTCGTATGAGTCATGAAATTCGCACTCCCCTAAATGCAATTCTTGGGTTTTCTGACTTACTTGACAGTGACAAAAGCACACAAGAAGAAAAGTCACACTATATAGAAGTAATAAAGAAAAACGGTTCAAAATTACTCTCATTTATAGAAAACTTACTTAATATTTCGAGCATCGAAACGAAGAAAATTACTGTTGATAAAAAACCCTGTCGCATTCATGATTTATGCTCAGAATTAACAACCGAGTGCTCGGTTTTATTATCATACTATTCACACGAGCATGTTCGGTTTGTTTCATTGCCCAACATTCCTCAATATTTTTCTATAGAAACCGACACACACAAATTGCATCAGGCTTTACACAACATTCTTGATAATGCCTGTAAATTTACAGCAGACGGTGAAATTGTTTTTAGCTGCAAAATTACCGAATCAACACTTCAATTTAACATCGAAGACACGGGTATCGGAATTGAAAAAGACGAACTCAAGCATATTTTTTCTTCGTTTCAAAAAATTGAACACGTCAATTCCGATTTTTCTCAAGGTGTCGGTTTGGGGTTATCTATCAGCAAACATTATATTGAATTATTAGGCGGTTCTATTTCTATAGAATCTTCAGAAAAAAAAGGAACAGAAGTAAGCATATCTCTTCCTCTATAACATTTCAAATTTTTATACTACTATGAATATAAATATCCGACACGAAATCACGAAACGTATACTCATTCTCGATGGAGCTATGGGTACTATGATTCAACAATATAAATTACAGGAAAATGATTATCGAGGCACTCGTTTTGCCGACAGCACAATTCCGCTCAAAGGTAACAATGATTTGTTAATTCTTAGCCAACCCGCAATAATTGAAGAAATTCACAACAAGTATCTTGAGGCGGGTGCCGATATCATCGAAACCAATACATTTAATGCAAATCGTATTTCTTTAGCCGATTATCATCAAGAAGACTTGGTACATGAAATAAATACTCAGGCTGTAAAAATTGCAAAACAAGCCGCAGATAAATTCACGGCACAAAACCCGGAAAAGCCTCGTTTTGTGTGTGGTTCAATAGGCCCCACAAATAAAACCGCATCAATGTCTCCGGATGTAAACAATCCTGCATACAGAGCTGTTTCTTTTACTGACTTAGTTGATGTATACAGTGAGCAGGTTTCTGCACTTATAGATGCCGGAGTTGATGTTTTACTTATAGAAACAGTTTTTGACACACTTAACGCAAAAGCTGCACTATTTGCAATAGAATCTGTTCAAAACCAAAAGGGAACAGACATTCCGGTTATGATTTCGTTTACCGTTGCAGATGCGAGCGGACGAACTTTGTCGGGGCAAACGCTTCAGGCAGCTATTCATTCGGTACAGGATTTTCCGATTTTCAGTATTGGACTCAACTGCTCAATGGGAGCTAAAGAATTAGCTCCGTATGTATACGAACTGAACAAAATAAATCCATTCTATGTAAGCGTGCACCCAAATGCAGGTTTACCAAACCAGTTTGGTGCATACGACCAAACTGCCGACATAATGCTCGAAATGGTAAAACCATTTATGGAAAAATCAATGGTAAACATTATTGGCGGCTGTTGCGGAACCAACCAAGCACACATTCAAAAAATTTCGGAAGAAGCCCGCAAACATACGCCTCGCAAACTTCCCGAAAAAGACAGCAAAACCCGTCTCAGCGGACTGGAACCATTGACCATAGATTCTTCAATAAATTTTGTAAATATTGGCGAACGAACAAATGTAGCCGGTTCTAAAAAATTTGCCCGACTTATTCGCGAGAAAAAATATGATGAAGCTCTTGCAATTGCACGAAACCAAGTGGAAAACGGTGCTCAGATTATCGACGTTAACCTCGACGACGCTATGCTTGAGGCAAAACCCGAAATGATTCATTTTTTACATTTAATTGTTTCTGAACCTGATATTTCACGAGTTCCGGTAATGATTGACTCATCAAAATGGGAAGTATTAGAAGCCGGTTTGCAATGCCTTCAGGGTAAATCTATTGTCAACTCTTTGAGCCTAAAAGAAGGCGAAGAAGAGTTTATTGCAAAAGCTCAATTAGTAAAAAGATACGGTGCCGCAATGGTTGTTATGGCATTCGACGAAAAAGGACAAGCTGATTCATTTGAACGACGAATAGAAATTTGCAAACGTTCGTACGACATTCTTACCCAAAAAGTGGGAATTGAACCGCAAAATATTATTTTTGACCCCAACGTATTGACTGTGGGTACCGGAATTGAAGAACACAATAACTATGCTGTTGATTTTATTAAAGCCGTAGCGTGGATAAAAAAACACTTGCCATATGCAAAAGTTAGTGGGGGGATTAGTAACGTATCTTTTTCTTTTCGAGGAAACAATCCGGTACGTGAAGCAATGCATGCAATATTCCTGTTTCATGCTATAAATGCAGGTTTAGACATGGGAATTGTAAATCCCGGAATGTTGCAAGTGTACAGTGAAATTCATCCCGAACTCAAAGAAAAAATTGAAAATGTTGTCCTCAATCGTTTTCCCGAAGCAACTGAACAATTAATTGACTTTGCCGAATCGTGGAAAGATGAGGGAAAAACAAGTGAGAAAAAAGACGAATGGCGTGAAGCTGTAGTTGAAAAACGATTAGAATACGCTCTCAAAAAAGGTATTCCCGATTTTCTGCAAGAAGATTTAGACGAAGCTCGCACAAAATATTCACCCACACTGGGAATTATCGAAGGTCCGCTTATGGACGGGATGAATGTGGTTGGCGAGCTCTTTGGTGAAGGAAAAATGTTCCTTCCGCAGGTTGTAAAAACTGCACGCGTTATGAAGCAAGCAGTTGCTATTTTGTTACCATTTATTGAAGAAGAAAAATCTGATTTAATTTCTTCTTCATCCGGAAAAATATTATTAGCCACCGTAAAAGGTGATGTTCATGATATCGGAAAAAATATTGTAAGCGTAGTTCTATCGTGCAACAATTACGAAATTATTGATTTAGGGGTCATGGTTCCACCCGAAAAAATTATTGAGACAGCCATCAAAGAAAATGTCGACATTATTGGGTTAAGCGGACTTATAACTCCTTCTCTTGATGAAATGATACATATTGCTCAGGAAATGGAATCACGCAACATGACCACTCCCCTTCTTATTGGCGGTGCAACAACATCTAAGATTCACACAGCGGTAAAAATCGATACCGAATATTCCGATGTTGTGGTATATGTTCCCGACGCATCAAAAAGTGCTTCGGTATGCAGCAATTTATTATCTGCAAAAAAAAAAAATTACAAAGCAGAAAACAAACAAGAAAATGCCGATTTTCGACATTTGTATAACAACCGGAAAGTTGCAAAATTTTTATCGTTGCAAGAAACACGAAACAAAAAAAATACCAACCACTTGGGCAACACAAAAATTAACCAAACCTCCATTATTTGCGTACCGGGTTCTTTTAAAGAAAAAAATTAAAACAATATTCCGTACATAGACTGGCAAAATTTTTTCCACGCATTGGGA
>CAZLCY010000006.1:0-35031 GCA_964558075.1 uncultured Bacteroidales bacterium | reverse complement strand
TTACTCTCGTCTTATTAATTAATTATTTACACAAATAATCTCACGATTAATAAGCCTTAAAAAGCCGTGTCTTTGAATTTTTCCATGCAGAGACTTCTAAAATTAAGACTTTTCTCGCAAGCACAACATAATATATTTACAAAAGTACTATATTATTCCTTCATCAGCAAAACTATAATAAGAATGAGCAGTAACAATAATGTGGTCTAAGACGGCACAATCGAATAACAATGCTGTTTGCTTCATTTTGGTGGTAATATTTCGGTCAGCATCACTCGGGTTTATATTTCCTGAAGGGTGATTATGACACAAAATGAGGGCTGAAGATAATAATTCGATTGCACGTTTTGCTATAATTTTCACATCAATTACGGTTCCGGATATACCGCCCATACTAATGCGTTCTGAACAAATCACTGTATTATTTCGACGCAAATAGAGCACCCAAAACTCTTCGTGAGGTAAATCTACCATACGTGGCAACATGTGCCGATACACATCGCTACTTGCAGTAATTTTAAGGACTTCTTGTTTTTCGCCGACACTTCGTCTTCTTCCAATTTCGAGAGCTGCCATCAAGTTAACAGCCTTGGCAGGACCAATGCCTTTGATTTTTTGAAAGTCCTGCAAATTAAAAGCACCTAATTTAAATAAATCATTTTGAGCCTGATTCATAATGCGTTTAGCTATATCAACTGCCGACTCATTTCTGGTGCCGGTGCCAATTAAAATTGCACACAACTCAGCATCGGAAAGATTAAAAACGCCTTTTGCAAGCAATTTCTCGCGTGGACGGTCTTCTTCCGCCCAATTTTTGATTGAAAGGTATGACATACATATAAGGTGTTGCTAAAAAAAAAATCTTAATCTTTAAAACATCGGATACTGAGACCCGATTTTTCATAATGTTTATATCTAATAACTCCGGCAAAACTGGTATCAATTTGACGAACCCACACATAATCTCCATTTCCATCAGAACCGACAGTTGATGATATATATACACCTGCTTCGCCAAGTTGTGCGTATGTTCCATTGATACTCATATAGCCACTATACTGAAATCCGTGATCATCTATCATTGTTCCCACCACGCCTTCTTCTCCCCCGCGATTTGTAATGGTTATTCCGGATTTAGTTAAATCCTCAATCGGCATACCAATAGCTTTTTCAAAAATCATCCATTCTCTATCAGAAGGCACATGATATCCGTCGGGACAAATTCCCTGTACCAATTCAATTTGATCAGTATTGATTAACTCAGTATATTCATCTAATAATTTTTCGGACAGAGATTCACTCAATTGTGCAACAATCGTGCTGGTTAAATCCTGAGCCACTACTTGAGCAATATTTTCCAATTCCTCTTCGGACATCAGAACATCAAATTCTGTAAATTCTGCAATATCATAAACTACCTGATAAATATCAATTAATAATTGTTGATTAATAGCTTCAATGTCTATATACTCATCATTTTCATACAAACCGGCAGTTAATGTGGTCTCAAGAACTTGTTGTAATTTTTGTCCGACTACATACGAACTAATTTGTTTTGTGGGAACTGCCTCCTCAAAAAGAGTTTTTATTTGATTTGCAGCTGTTTGATAATTATCCTGAATAAATTTGGGTAGTTCCTTGTTTCGTATTTCATCAATATAATCAACAACGTCATTTTCATCACTATCAATTTGCTGAGAATTACTTATGGTACGTAATTCAGAAAAATCGGTATTAAAAGCAGTTTCGGGGGCATAAAGTCCTCCATATGAATCACAATTCCGCGACAGATCTTGATAACAGAGCTTAACACCAGTAGGAACGATAGCTGTTTCCCCAGAATCAGCGGGAGATTGTGTTCCACCGTACAAAGGTTTTCCATCGGGCGTTTGCGTTACATCTAAACTTGTCCCCAAAACCTCAATAGTTGCATCAGGCACACCATCACCATCAGAATCATATTCGACAGGCTTTGGTTCTTTATAAAATTTGCCATGATATTCTAAATGACCCTCAGGCGGTGTATTTTTGGGTTTGCATGCAATAAAAACAATTGATGCAAGAAATAAAATAAACGAGATGCTTACAAACTTATTCATATATGGCTTATATTTACTGATAACAAATATACTAAATATTTATAATAGTTCCAACATCCTCCCCCATAACAATTTTCTGTAAATTATTTTTCGTATTGAAATTAAATACAATTATAGGTATAGCGTGCTCTTGACACATAGTGAAGGACGTTAAATCCATAATACGTAATTTTTTTTCATATGCCTCATCAAAAGACAGACTTTTATATTTCTCTGCATTAGTATCTTTTTCAGGATCAGCAGTATATACCCCATCAACACGAGTTCCTTTGAGTAAAACATCTGCTCCCATTTCATTAGCACGTAATGCTGCGGCAGTATCAGTTGTAAAAAAAGGGTTTCCGGTTCCGGCACCAAAAATTACAACTTCTTTTTGAGACAAAGCGTGTTCCATTCGAAGTTTAGAATAAGCTTCCCCTATGGGTTCCATACAAACAGCTGTCATCACACGAGAGCGAACGCCTATACATTCGAGAGAAGATTGCAAAGCCAACGCATTAATAACCGTTGCCAACATTCCCATATAGTCACCTTTAACTCTATCAAATCCTTGATTCTGTCCCTTGAGTCCGCGATAAATATTTCCACCGCCGATAACAATACCAACTTCAACACCTAACTCTACGACATCTTTAATCTCTTGTGCATAGTTATTTAATATATGAGGGTCTATGCCATGCCCGTCATCACCTTGTAATGACTCTCCGCTTAATTTTAATAGTATTCTTTTATATTGTAACATGAAAATAAATTTTAAAGCTAATGTATAAAAAAAAAAGGAGAGTTTCACAAAAAAAACTCTCCTTTTAGATATATCAAATTAATTTTTTAAAAATCTATTTATAATCCAAATCTTTTAAAACCAACAACAGTAAGCTCATTATCAGCAGATTTTAAATATTGAGAAATAGATTGCTTATTGTCTTTTACAAAATCCTGATTCAATAAAGTGCTTTCTTTATAGAATTTATTTAATTTACCCAACGCAATTTTTTCAAGCAAATCCTCAGGCTTACCTTCTTGACGTGCTTGTTCTTTTCCTATCTCAATTTCTTTTTCAATAACATCAGACGGACAGTCATCTTTATCAACCGAAACAGGGTTCATTGCAGCAACCTGCATTGCAATATCTTTAGCTACTTGCTCATCAGCAACAACCTTATTAAATCCTACAATAGTTGCAAGTTTATTTCCAGGATGCACATACGCAACAACATAAGGTGCGTCGATTACATCAAAATAACCCACCTCAATTTTTTCACCAATTTTCCCCATTAAATCAGTTACAATTTCAGAAACAACTAAATCATTAACTTTCAAAGATTGCAAAGCATCATTTGAAGAGATTTTATTTTCAATTGCAGTTGTTAAAATATCGCGTGTTACAGCAACAAAATCATCATTTTTTGCAACAAAATCAGTTTCAGAATTTAGTGCAATTATTGCTGCGAAATTATTTTCGGAAGATACAGCAGCCAACACACAACCTTCATTAGCATCTCTATCCTCACGTTTAGAAGCAATTTTTTGACCTTTTTTTCGAAGGTTTTCAATTGCTTGATCTATATCACCATTAGATTCTTGAAGTGCTTTTTTACAATCCATCATACCGGCACCGGTAATTTTTCTTAAATTAGCAACATCGGAAGCTGTTATTTGAGTCATATTCGTATTTTTTTCTTTTTATTATTCTTCTTTTTTAACTATAGTTTTCTTACGAGCTGTCGTTCGTTTAGGAGCAGATTTTTTGTCGGTAGATTCCTTTTTTTGAGATTGAGCTGCTTCAGAATCTTTCTCCATTTTACGTTCCTGTAAGCCTTCATTTATAGCATCACATACTTTTGAAACAATAACATCAATAGATTTTGAAGCATCATCATTTGCAGGAATCGGGAAGTCAACTTCGTTCGGATTTGCATTTGTATCCGTAATAGCAAAAATAGGAATATTTAAACGCTGAGCCTCTTTGATAGCAATGTTTTCACGAACAACATCAACAACAAACAAAGCAGCAGGTAACCGAGTAAGTCCAACAATACTACCCAAGTTTTTCTCTAATTTTTCTCGCTGTCTGCTAATTTGCAATTTTTCTCGTTTTGAAAGAGAATCAAAAGTGCCGTCAGAACCCATTTTATCGATAGAATTCATTTTTTTAACAGCTTTACGAACCGTAGGGAAATTTGTTAACATACCACCACTCCATCGTTCCGTAATATACGGCATGTTTGTTTCTTTTACCTTTTCAGATACTATTTCTTTTGCTTGCTTTTTAGTAGCAACAAATAAAATTTTTCTCCCTGATTGAGCAATTTTTTTTAGAGCTTCACATGCTTCATCAACCTTTACAACAGTTTTGTGTAAGTCAATAATGTGAATACCGTTTTTTTCCATAAAAATATATGGAGCCATTGCCGGATGCCATTTTCTTTTTAAATGTCCAAAGTGAACACCGGCTTCTAATAATTCTTCAAAGTTTGATCGTGCCATACGTATTTTTGTTGTTTGCATTCCATTAAAGCAATTTTCAAGTAGCACTTATATAATAATAAAAAGTAGTCTTGAAAATTTAGAGTCTAAACAACGCTCTAATAAGAATAAATTTATACTTCGTTTAACGTTTACTGAATTGGAATTTTTTACGAGCTTTCTTCTGTCCCGGTTTTTTACGCTCTACAACTCGAGAATCACGAGTTAAGAAACCATTTTTACGGAGAACTGGTTTGAACTCTTCATCGATTTTAACTAAAGCACGAGCAATAGCTAATCTGACAGCTTCTGCTTGCCCTTTATATCCACCACCGACAACATTCACATTAATATCATATTTTCCTTCCGTTTCGGTAACCATTAAAGGTTGATTCACAATATAATGTAAGCGAGGCTCTTGAAAATATTGAACAAATTCTCTTTTATTAATTGTAATTGCCCCTTTACCCTCTTGAACATAAATACGGGCAATTGCTTCTTTTCTTCTACCTAAAGCGTTTATAACTTCCATAAATTATTTCTTAAAATTTTAATTCTTTTGGTTTTTGAGCTTCTTGATTATGCTCCGTTCCAACATATACAAATAAATTTTTGAGTAATTTATCACCTAATCGATTTTTAGGCAACATACCTTTTATTGCATGTTCTAATATGCGTTCCGGATGCGTTTCCATAAGCTTTTGAGGATTTGTTGCACGTTGCCCGCCGGGATATCCAGTATGACGCAAATACACTTTATCTGTCAATTTCTTACCAGTCAATTTAATTTTTTCGGCGTTTATGATAATAACTTTATCACCACAATCAACGTGAGGAGTATACATAGTTTTATGTTTTCCTCGCAGCACTTTTGCAACTTGTGATGAAAGTCGTCCCAACACTTGGTCGGTAGCATCTACTACAAACCATTCTTTTTGAACTGTTTCTTTATTAGCCGATTTTGTTTTATAACTTAAAGTATCCACTTGAATTTGTTTTATAATTACTATTAAGGGAGGGCAAAATTACAAATAATTTTAAATAATCAAACATTATTATTTTTTTTTTTCAAAATGTTTGCAATCATTTTGTTATTCTGCTTGAAACTGCTTCAAAAAACGAATATCGTTCTCGAAAAATAATCGAATATCATTAATTTGATACTTTAACATTGCTATACGCTCTACCCCCATACCAAAAGCAAATCCGGTATACTTTTTACTGTCAATTTGAGAACTATCCAACACATTGGGGTCAACCATCCCGCAACCTAATATTTCTACCCACCCCGAATATTTACAAACATTACAACCTTTTCCACCACAAATAGAACAAGATATATCCATTTCTGCAGATGGTTCAGTAAAAGGGAAATAAGAAGGGCGTAATCGAATTTGTGTTTGTGTACCAAACATTTCTTTTGCAAAATACAGAAGAGTTTGTTTTAAATCTGCAAATGAAACGTCGGTATCAACGTATAATCCCTCTACTTGATGAAAAATACAGTGTGCTCGTGCAGAAATAGCCTCATTCCGAAACACTCGCCCGGGAAAAACCGAACGAATCGGTGGTTGTGAATTTTCCATTTTCCGAACTTGAACAGAAGAGGTATGTGTTCGCAATAAAATATCAGGATTTTTTTCTATAAAAAATGTATCTTGCATATCTCGTGCCGGATGTTCTAAAGGAAAATTCAAGGCCGAAAAAACATGCCAATCATCTTCAATTTCGAGACCTTCAGCAACAGTAAATCCTATTTTAGAAAAAATTGCAATAATTTCATTTTTAATTATTGATAAAGGATGACGACTGCCTAATTGAAACGGTTTGCCCGGCAAAGACACATCAATATCTAAATCAGACTGAGATGATGTTTGAATGCAATCAACAAAGCCTTGGTATTTGTCCTGAGCGGTATTCTTTAACACATTTATTTTTTGTCCGAATTCTTTTTTTTCTTCTTTCGGCACATTCTTAAACTCAGCAAATAATTTGTTTATCTCTCCTTTTTTTGATAAATACTGTAACCGGAACGCCTCAACCTGTTCTTTGGTTTCTGCTTGTTTCTGAGATATTTCTTCTAACAGCATGTCTATTTTTTGCAATAACATAATTCTATTTTTTTCTAACAATCATTTTAATATCAGCTACGGGTCGGTTACTGTTTTGTGTTGCAACACTCCCAATTGTATCAATTACCTCAAATCCATCAACAACTTCTCCAAAAACAGTATATTCATAATCTAAAAATGGCGTTCCTCCAATAGTTTTATACACTTCTTTTTGTTCTTCGGTATATCGATATGTATTTAATTCCTCAATCTCAGGCTTAATTTTTTCTTGAATATCTGCGATAACGTTTTGTAATTGTTCGTGTTCTTGATTTTTTTGCAAATGCATAATACGTGTTTTTAACGTATCGTTCTCCGGCTTATTCACATACGAAACAATGAGCTCATTGGTCATTTTTTCAATACGCTGATTCTCAATCATTGTTAATTCTTGGTCTGTATATGTTTTGCCTTGCACAATATAAAATTGCGATCCGGATGATTCTTTGAGAGGATTCTGTGCTCCCCCTAATCGTGCAGCTGCTATTGCACCTTTTTTATGAATACATGAAGGTACAAATTCTGCAGGAATAGTATACCCGGGGCCACCCGTTCCCAACATTTTATTTGTAGATGCATTTTTCGAATCAGGATCTCCGCCCTGAATCATAAAATCCGGGATAACTCGATGGAACAATAATGAATCATAAAATTTTTTTTCAACCAATTTTATCATATTCTTTGTATGCAAAGGTGTTTCATTATACAATTTCACATCCATTACACCATAATCTGTTTCAATCTGTATCATATTCTTTTTCTTTGCATTAATTTCATATTTGTGCGAGGAAAATAAACTCAAAAAAATAATTCCTACAGTTATTAATAAAACTGATGTGTATTTTTTTACTGATGTATACATAATTATTATTATATTTATTTTTCAAGTGCAAAGTAAAAAAATATATTGTTGTACTAATACATTTTTTAACAAAAAAACATGAATATAGATAAAGATTCTTATTTTTTAGAAAAAGCTATTGACCGTGCAATCAAAAACATCTCCGAAAATGGCGGTCCTTTTGGTGCTCTAATTGTTGAAAACGGCACTATTATCTCCGAATCCGGTAACAGGGTTCGAATAATCAATGATCCAACAGCTCATGCAGAAGTTGAAGCAATTCGCAAAGCATGTGCAACAAAAAACACATACAGCTTAGAAAATTGTACTATATATTGTTCGTGCGAACCCTGCCCTATGTGTTTGTCTGCAATCTATTGGGCTCGAATATCGCGTATAGTTTTTGCTGCAAGCAAATTAGACGCTGCTCGTGCCGGTTTTGATGATAAATATATTTATGATGAAATTGCAAAGCCAATAGATTTACGAACAATAGAAACCATTCAAATTGAAACTAAAAAAAATACTGATGCATTCAAAAAATGGGCTGCATATATCGATAAACTAGACTATTAATAGTACTTTTATATAAAATATTCATGTTAAACATATAGTACTTGTTCCAAATATCTTAAAAGGGGTAAAAAAATATAAAAAAGCAATTAAAATACACATATGAAACTGATAATATATATATTTTCATACTCACTCATTTTTTTCATCTTCGGATGTACAAAACTCAATACAAATCCATATGATTCTACAACTGAAAAATCGATTTTTAGTTCTGTAGAAGGCATGGAAGCATCAATTTTAGGTTGCTACGATGCTATGCAAAGTTTTGAATACTACGGCAGAAACTTTTTTATTCTTCAGGAAATTTATTCCGATAATGCAAAACTTTCTTCGTTGAATACCGGACAATTTTCCGATTTATATTCTCTTCAAGTAAGCAACGGAAATAAAACAATAGAGTCAATTTGGAAAACCGGCTATTCAATTATTTCTCATTGCAATTCTATTTTAAGCTCTATTGATTCAGTTAAAAACATTACACCAATTCAAACACGAAAAATTACGGGAGAAGCACTTGCAATCCGCTCGCTTATTTATTTTGACTTGATACGTTTATTTGCACAAACCTATACATTTTCAAATACCGCAATAGAAGAAAATGCTGATTCGGAAGGTGGGCATACCGGAATTCCTTTAATTCTCAACAAAACCAACATACAAGATTTGTCTGCTCCTGACACAAAATCTGTTAATGAAATATATACTCAAATTATATCCGATTTAACACGTGCCGACAGTCTTTTATCGCACAGCACATTTTCACCGCACCGACTAAATACATACAGCATACATGCTCTTTTATCACAAATTTTTCTTACACAAAAAAAATACGATATTGCACTCAATTACTGTGAGTCCGTTATCGAATCGCAACAATTTTCTTTAGTAGATAGAAACTCTTTTCTGAACAATTGGAACAGCGATAATTCATCAGAAATTGTTTTTTCAATATCCATGACTGCAACTGATTATCCCGGAACAAACAGCCTTGCTCATATATTGTCTCCCGAAGGCTACGGTGCTATTGTTCCGTCCGAGGATTTAACGAACACTTATTCCTCTTCGGACATAAGATTAGAGTTTTTTCAAAAAAGAACTGAGACATTTTGCAATAAATACAATGGCACCAACAATATTTTAGGGGTTCATAATATTCCAATTATTCGAATAAGCGAAATGTATATGATTCAAGCAGAATGTTATGCTCAGAAAGCATTAAAAACATCAGGATTCACCCCATTTGCTCAAGAAGCATTGCTAACAATTGCTCAACGTTCAGACTCAACAATATTTGCCATTAATTCGACCGGTACTGATTTATTGGAAGACATCTATACAGAGTATCGAAAAGAATTTGCATTTGAAGGCAGGCGTTTTTTTCAACTTAAACGATTAGAATCATCAATTGTTCGAAGTGATTGCAATAATAATTGTAATTTATCATATCCTGACACAAAGTTTGCATTCCCTTTTCCTTTACACGAAACTCTTATACAATCTTTAACAGAATAATATAGCTATGCGTCTCTTTCATTTATTACTATTTTCATATATCACATTGCACAGTCTTTTCTACACATCGTGCTCAAAAAATCCTATTACAGACCATACCATGTCTGAAACATTTATAGAATTCCCTCAATCATCATTAACTCACACTATCTCATACACTGAAACCGCCCCATATACTATCACAATTCCTTTTCAGATAATGGGAAAAGAACTATCATCCCAAGATTCTGCATATATTTCTCTCTCATCTACAAATTGCTCTCAAGAAGATTTAATATATGATTCAATAATAAAAACTTGTCTCAACACATTTTCCGACACTATTAATATCGACATTAACAAATCGCTAAGCAGCTCGGTCAACTACACTATAAGAATAAGTCTTCATACATTCAATTCTCAACTGAAAGTGTCAGAAAATTATAAAAAATGCACAGTCAATATTGTAAAAGAATCATTTTCCGATTTTTTTTCGGGTACATATTCATGCTACGAAACAAGCACGCAGGCGAGGTATAACGTGGAATTTACAGCAGATAATGAACTTGTATTAATTAATCATAACTTTTGGGATTTCCCTCTCGACGGACAGACCGTCTCATACATTTTCTCGTTAGATGCTGAACATTCAATCATTATTCCTGAGAGTGAATTTGTAGATAAAACAGGAAACATCTACACGATTGAAGGAGCTGGTAATTATTGGCTTAACGGCAATTTTTCCGTTAATTATACGATGAAAGAACAAAATGGTGAAATCTATGAACAAGGCATTCACGAATTTACAAAACAATAAATCGTAGTGTTTGCAAAATAGTGTTATGATTCATAAAGTTTATTATATACACTCCCGATTCTAAAAACGAAACATCTATCCTACCGTTTTGGGTTCCAATACCCTCCCAAAGTTTAGTGCCGAAAATATCACTTATATTAATTGACGTTATTGTCTGTTGGGCAGTATAATAAAGGTTGTGTGAAACAGGGTTTGGGTAAATGTATACTTGTTTATCAGCAGTAAGTTCAGAAAAAATAATTTGGGGAGTTTCTTGAATCTTAAGATTGTCAATACACCATCCCCATGCATGTCTGTTAAAATCTGATTGGAGACGAAATCTAACAAACACTGTATCATGAGCACGAATATATTTATTCTCTAATAAATTTATGCGACGATTTCTATAGAGCTCTTGTGAACCAAGTGCGTTTGAACTATTATTGTTTTCGACCGTAAGAGAAGAATAAAAATGAGCTAACCAATCAGAATGCTCATGCGAATCATATCCAACTTTCCCTAAAGGATACCAGTTTTCAGAATTACGATTATGAGCCCCCTCGACAATAACATAATCCCAAAAACCAAACTCTCCAAAATTGACATTACTTTCTGACGGTTCCACAAGCACAACTTCATCAAAAGTCATATAAGCCGGACTTTCAGAGATTATTATGGGGCGTTTTAACTCTGCAATATATTGAATATACTGACCATCAATATATGAACTCTCATAGGGATGTGCAGTATGCAAAGCTTTGTCATCAAACAAAGAATCCTTTGAAATATACCATTTATCTAAATAAAAATAATCATGAATTGAATCATTCTCAAAATCGGTAACAAAACTATGAATAGGTTGCTGGGGAAATTCAAAAGAAAAAATATGATATACTCCTGTTTCGAAAAGAGAAGAAACATTACCATTTATATCTACGGCAAAAATGTTATATGCAACTTGGTCATCTTCCCGGATAGTGTATCCAGCCAAATGAAAATCAAGATAATACCCTAACATGTTATGTTGAAAAGTATGCGTTGTATTCTCTAATATAGTTTCAAAATTATTTCGACCAATAATAATTTTAATATAAACCGAATCAACACCATATTCATCAGTCACATCAGCCTGAAAAAAAAGGCTTTCATCGTCAACATAAGAATAAGAAAGCAAATCATGTTTAATTTGAGGTGAAACAGTATCGTTTCCAATACGAAAAGTATATGAGTTTTCGGGAAAAAACGGAGGAAAAATAATAGTATCACCATAAATTCCAATTGTTTGAAACGCATACGATACATTTTTCTCGAAAGGATAGTGTGGAAATGTTCCAATAAACGAAGAGGAATCGCCATTAAATGTCATAGGAACAGATGAAAAATTTGTACCACCATCATAGGAGTACAATAAAGAAACCTCCGAAGTGTCAACATATTCAGTATTAAACATAACTGATGCAATAACCGTATCAGATACTGATTCTTGATTTTGTATAGGATTATGATATATAAAATAATTAGTCCACCCAATATCTGCAAGAACAGAAAGGGCCGCAATACCGGGAGCAAGTATAAGTTCAGATGAGTTTACAATCGGCGTCATCAGAGCATTTGTATCACCGGGAGGGAAGAAAGATTCATCGAAATGATAACAACTTGAACCTGTATTGAATGGAGAGGGTGCATATAGTTTAGGATAATATCCAAGAAAGGCATGTGCATACGGACCGAGCCATAATAAAGTATCAGAGGTTAATATATTCATCAAAGAATCTTGATTTACAGAGGAATTAAATAGATCGACAACAGGCAAAAAATCTTTATAATAAATATATGAATCAAAAATAAGTGGGTTTTCGAGTGAAAGTTGAGAATTTTTATAAGAAATATTACCCAAAAACCCCAAACCATGAGCAAATTCGTGAAGGACAATAGTTGTCAAATCAGTTTTCCCTTCAGGCTTTTCAGAATCATCAAGATGCCAATCAATAGTAGAATTTATCACAAGTTCAATATCGTGCTCGGACATGTTTAAATTTTGAAGAATGGTATTTTCAGCCAGAGCAACAGGAAACGATTCGTCAGACCAATTGAAAGAAGAGTGATTAGAGATGAATGAGGTAGGCTTTGCATATGCATTAACCGAACCACTAATAGAAATCCAGTTCACATAAACGGTAACCGGAAACGTAAAATTCATATATTGATTCCATACATCTAAAGCAGAATTTACTGCATTTTTTGCAGAATCAGGAAAAACCGGGCTAAACTCAACAATTAAAAAAGAATCTTCAGATTTCAAACATTGCGACTCATTATTCTCTTGATTATATGCAAATAAGGGAATAAATATAAAAGAGAATATAAATAATTTAAACGAAGGTATCACCTTTTTTAGATTTTACATCATGAACATATTGTCTAATTTTCTGCTCATTTTCCTTTTTGCAAATTAATAATTTATCTCCTGAATCAACAATGATATATCCATCCAAATTATCGACAACAGCAATTTTTCCGTCAGGAACAGAAATCATATTATCACTACCATCATACATAAAAACATCACCGATTAAGGCATTATTCTGGGAATCTTTTTCTGCATTATCATACAATGCCCCCCATGTTCCGAGATCACTCCAACCAAAATCAGTTTGTAAAACATGTACATTATCAGCTTTTTCCATTACACCAAAATCTATAGATATATTAGGGCATTTTGCATAAATTTCATCGATATTTAAACATTCATCATGAGAAGTTTCAGATTCAAACAAATCATATACAACTTTCAAATGTGTTTCAAAAGCTTGAGAAATAGAATCAACCGACCATAGAAATATACCTGAATTCCAATAAAACTCGCCACTTTCAACAAAGAATTTAGCTAAATCATAATCAGGTTTTTCAGTGAAAGTTTTCACTTTATTTGCGACATGATGATTACTTTGAAAAGAAACATCTCCGGTTTGAATATATCCATATCCGGTATCAGAACGGGAAGGTTTAATTCCAAGTGTAAGCAAAACATTATTATTCTGCACAATATCTAAACCGGTATTAATTACCGACACAAACTCTTGTTCATTTACAATAAGATGATCAGATGGAGCAACTATAATATTAGCTTGTGGATTTTGTTTTCGAATCTCATGAACACCATATGCGATACAAGGAGCTGTATTTCGTCGTAAAGGTTCCTTTAAGACTTGTGTGGGAGAAAATTCAGGTATTTGCTCCAAAACCACTTTTTCATAAATGGCATTTGTTACAACAAGAAAATTCTCTGACGGGCACATGTGAGATAAGCGTTCGTAAGTTAAACGCAACAAAGATTTCCCAACACCTAAAATATCGAGAAATTGTTTGGGTTTTTTACTTGTGCTAACAGGCCAAAATCGACTACCGATTCCTCCGGCCATAATTATACAATACGTATTATTATTCATATTTTAATTGCAAAAAAAAACCCAGATTAAACTGGGTTTTAAATTAAAAAAAAACTTTTAATATTCCCACAAATCATGTTCGAATTCAAAAATAAAATTTTTCAATTTCTCTGCTTCATATAATTGCTCAATACCGAGCATATAGGAATTTACCTCACGATCATTATGGGTATTTGTTTGCATTGAAATGAAACTACTAAACATTCTAAACATTAAAACATCATAAAATGTTTTTTGATCACCATCAGTATGTGGATTAAAAACCTCATTACGAGCATACAAGGGTTGTGCTGATGGATAGTAAATTTTAAAAGGCAAACTTTTACGTATCTCAAGACTGGCTAAATCAGACATATCACCTGCTTGATATTCTCGAACAAATTTAATCCACATAATACGAGGATCTAAAGTAGAGCGTGCTCTGTCAAAAACCCACTCTTCACGAAAAATCAAAAACTTAATTTGACTTGGATCAACCTCATTTTCGATAGTTTTCTCATCGTACGTTCCATCTTCATTAAGAACTTCAATGGTTTTAGTTTCTTTACCAAGACGAGATTCAAAATCCTCCTCAGATATAGGAACAGCAGTAACCGTCATTGGATCATACGCTTGAAAATAACCTTGACGTACACCATTAATTGTTAATGCAGAGAAACTAAAACGAGAACCTATTCTTCCCTCCCGATTATTTGGAAAGTATAATACATGATTCTTTTTTTCACGTAAAGGCAGCGTGCGTTCAAGTTTTTTAGACCACATGACATCAGCATACCGAATATGCTGTAAATTAATAGGTTTTCTATTAGTTACATGAGGCTTATCATACGGACTGTCCGGATATTCACCCTGAGCGAATAAACCTGTTGCAAAAGCAACAAGAACCAGAAGAATTGAAAGATTTTTCATACTATTATAATTTTAGTCATTACTGAACTGTGAAAGACAAAACTCCCAAATTACGAGCTTTTCCGTCAGGACCTTTTGCTATAATATCTTCAAAATATAAACGAGAACCGCGTCCTAACTGATTAAATATTGATTGTTTCATCTTATGATTTATTCTACTACTACTTGATGTTTCTTCAACAAAATATTGACCTACTTTAGCAGTTACTTTAAACGATTGCACAGAAAATGTAAGGTCAAAATCAAAATCCTTCATACGAGCATCAAGTCTCGTTGCAGCTTGCAATTCTCCACGACTAATATTGCCACCTTCTTTACCTAATAAAACAGCTACGGGGTCAGGAACACGCTTAATACGAAATTCAACACTACCCATAGATTGTCTATTACCGTTAATTTCAGCTGAAACAGAAACATTACATTTACCGGGTCTTCCAACTTTCACAATATATTCACCGCCACCTTTATTTCTCATAGTACCATAAGATGATGGTGTAATATTTGCAGTAATTTTATCGCTACTAATACCGGGAACTGAAACTTTAACAGGATTGTCAGGACCAATATAGAACACATTCATTTTAGTTGGTGACACTACCAGTGACGGTTCTGCTACTTGATATTCATTAGAAAAACGATACACTTGAAATTCTTGTGTATTTGGCTTAGGTACTTTAATTAAACCTTCATATTTTTTTTCACCAACTGATGTCCCCTTTGTAGAATAAGTAGCCATACCTGTTTTTGCATCAACGGGTACTTCAATAGGATTCTCAATAAACAACTCACCTTCTTCATTAGTTTGAACACGTCCAACTTCTACAATTGGAGCTTGAGTTGTATCGAAAGCTGCAAGGAAAATTTGTGCTGAATATTCATTACCACGCATTACGTATGTAGATTTAGGTAATACAATTGGTTCAAGTTTATTAAATTTAAATGATTCAGCATCTAAACTTTTATACATTAAATTTAAAATATCACCTTCAACATTACGAACACTTGCTTGCATTTGTGTCATAATAGTAATTACAGCCATCAAGGGCAAATGTTCAAAATTTCTTCTTTGCCACGACAATACACCTCCTTGATGTTTCTCCCCACGTTCATCAGCAGTATTGAATACGGAATAAATCGTTTTTGCAATTTCAGATGTAGAATCAGCTCCAAATTCATCTATGGTTTCAATTGCCCATTCACGATATATGTCAAATTTTTCTTTTAATCGTATACCATGAACAGAATTACCGTTTGGACCGACCATAATTTGAGCAGGAACATCTGCGTTATCTTTACTGTTAACCGCTTCTTCTAAATGAATAGTATCCTGCGAATCCTCATCAATCCTATAAAGTCCAATTTCCCCAGGCAAATTAAAGCGCTCCGAAGGTGGAATTTGATCAGCATAGAAAATAATAGTATCTTTATAATACTGAATAGATTCAACTAAGCTATCAGATTTCTCACGTAAAGATAGTGCAGTTTGATATACTTTTTCAGTTTTAGCTTTATTTGAAGCATATGATTTATCAATAGCATCATATGCTATTTCATTTTTGGAAATAAAGTTTGCATTTGTGTCATTAAGACGGTCATTGATAGTTATAAAAGCATCCAATACATCTTTCGAAACATTTAATGCAAGCATACATGTTAAGAACAGATACATTAACCCTATCATCTTCTGCCTTGGGGTTTCTTTTCCATGTCCCATGGTATATCTAATTTAAAAAGTTAGTAGAAATTAATTTAATTAAACAATTATTTAATACTCATGGCAGATAACATATTACCGTAAACCGTATTAAGTGCCGATAAATTTTGACTTAATTTAGAAATTTCAGCTTTATATTTAGAAACATCGTCAGCAGTAGATTTTAAGTCAGTCATTATAGTGTTAATACCACCGGTAATTTTTTCTGTAGCTTCCAAATTTGTACTTGAATTTTTCAGTTGTAATTCATAAACAGCATTTAATGCAGATAGATTTTTAGTTAATGCTTCCTGCTGAACAGCTTGATTCTTACTATTTGTACCAATAGAAGCGAAATTATCATTCAAACCTTGTAATAAAGATTGATAACTTGTACCGGCATTGTCAACAATTGAAGCTGTTTTTTCAGCCGAATCTGTAATTATTTTAGACGTTTTTTGTCCTGAAGCAATTATAGCATCAGCAGTTGTTTTAGTAGAATTAACAATTGATTCAGATGTTTCATTAACCTTTTGTGCAGATTGAGTAAAAGAATTAGCTAAAGAGTCAACAGAAGTTGCAGCTTTAGAAACATTAGAAACATATTGTTCAGTAGCAATAGACGCATTAGATAATGTGCCAAGACTCATAACATTAGAATTAAGAGATTCTAGACTCGATCCAAGTTTTTCGAATAACTCAGGTCCCAACTTACCTTTTTCTAATAATTCATCGAATTTCTGTAAAGCAGTACCATCTTGTTGCGATCCTGCACCTCGGCGACTTGATGAAAAAGATTCTTCAATCTCATCATCATCTACTGCGGCTAATTCAGGATAAACAAGAGTCCAATCAAGCTCCTCATGTAAAGGTTCGAAAGCGGAAAAGAAAAAAATCAAAGCCTCAGTCAATAGACCAACTATAAGCATCAAACTTGCACCCGGATAGTGTTGAATTTTAAACAATGCACCAACCAATACTATTGCAGCACCAATACCATATAACTTGGCCATAAACTTTTTATAACCTTCTGATTCAACTAATTCTGAAACACTCATACTATAATAAATTTAATAATTAATGAATAAAATTTTTATAATAACAAAAAAATAAAATTTACAAAATGATATTAATATACTTGAGAATCACCCTGAACACCGTCAGTTGTAAAGCTTCGTCCAAGATACGTACGAACACTTCTAAATCCGATAAAACTTTTTGCTGAATCCTGATATTCATATGTGCGAGTTCCATTTTGAAGATAATACGCAACATCTTTCCAAGACCCTCCACGAACAGTTTTTCGTTTTTGTACTATTGGGTCATCATCTAACGCTCGGTAATAATTCTCTGTATTTGCATCATGGGTAAAACCATATGATGATTCTTCAAAAGCTGTTTTTGTCCATTCAGCAACATTTCCTGCCATATCGTACAAGCCCCACTCATTCGGTTCATAATGAGCAACTATAACCGTATGCATACCTCCATCATCGGTGTAATTGCCGCGTAATGGCTTAAAGTTCGCAATAAAACAACCTAAATAGTTACGAGTATAATTACCTCCCCATGGATAAGGCGAAGAACTCAAGCCTCCACGTGAAGCATATTCCCACTCTAATTCTGTTGGCAATCGGTAATCGTTCACAACAACCCTATTCATAGATCGTAAAAAACCGTTTTTCAATTGAGTTCTCCATACATTAAAAGCAACAGCCTGTTTCCAAGAAACACCAACTAATGGATAATGATCATATGCCGGATGCCAAAAATACATTGAAGCCATAGGATCATTATACGAATAGGTAAAATCACTAATCCAACATAATGTATCTGGATACACATTCACTTCCTCTTTAATAATATATGATGATCTATCAGAAATAGGCTCACGTGAATTTTCATAGGTCAACACTTCACCGTCATATTTTCCGGTTTCATAATTATAAGCACGCCGTTCTTTTCCATCAATTTTATTTTTCACTGCGGCTTGTTTTAAATCCATCCAATAAAAAACATAATTCAATTGGCGAACATCAAGTTCTTTCTTTTTATAAAAGCGTTCATCACCTTGCAAAAACATAGAACTTAAATACTCTCTATTCTCCATGTCTGTCCAATCTATTGGTTGACTCCAATCAATATATTGATCTTCTTCGGGAATGTCCTCGCCATATTTATCAATCATAACATAAAACTGTTCAAGACCCCCCTCCTCAAATAATTTAACATACGCTAATGAGTCTCGTACCCAATCAACAAATTGTCTGTATTCGTTGTTGGTAATTTCTGTTTCATCCATCCAAAAAGCTTGGAGAGAAACGGATCGATTTCTAGCTGTCATTGCCCAAGGAACGTCTTGATCACTGGGACCGACATTCAAACTACCCAACGGCATATACAACATACCAAATGGCACTTCAGCTTGCCACATAGGACGATCTGAAGAACCTGATAACTCGCCAGTCTGATAATCAGAACAACTACTTAAAAAAACTAGAATCAAGCTAAAAAACAATAACTTTTTCATATGCACTTTTTTTAAAATATTTTGCAATTTAATAATATTTATTAAAAAATCTATAAAAATCTTACACTTTTATACGAATTATTTATTTTATCTACTGATAAATCGAAACTATAACCCACCATAAACTCCACATTTCCAGACGACTGAGATTGAATTTTTGAGGTTATTATATCATAAGAAAAAAATGCTCTCATACCCTCAAATTTTCTTCCTTCGCCAAATTTCACTCCTAAAATAACTGATACATCATTATTTGATGTATATGAAACTCCTCCAACAATCATTCTATTATATATAGTTGTAACATCAACCGTCATTTGCGTATTGAAAACCGTAGACTTAATCAACATAGATGGATGCAATGTAAAAATCGGATTTGATGTAATATAATCATATCCGGCTGTAAGCCAATAATGCCTTGTATAAAAAGCACTCTCACCTGTTTCATATGTTAACTTCGGTTCATTCATTTCTGTAACTGAAAATCCAGCATATAAATTTCTCATTTTATAATATACGCCAAAATCTAACAAAAGGTTCAAAAAATTCTCTTGATTTGATATTTTGGTATCAATATAGGTATCGGAATCTCCATCCGGATAAACCGGGTTTTTTATATCCCATCCAATACTTGAACCGCCAAAACCGAGTCCCATAGACAACATTCCATTCGATAATTGCAAATGATAAGAGTAATTTAATTTAAAATCTAATCTATTCTCAAAACCTTGTGTTTGATTTCTTACAGCAAGGCCTACACCACTTTTTATTGAGGGTATTGGTAATGTTGAGTTAAACCACAAAACACTCGGACCGGCATTACTCGGAAAATTTATATATTGTTCTCGAACAATCAAACTCACATCTCCTATACCATTCATGGCTGTTTCAGCAGGGTTAAAAGAATTTTGATGATAATTATGCAAAGTGCTACCTGGTGATTGCTGCGAAAAAACAGTACCAACAGTCATTGTTATACATGATGTTATTATAAAAAGAATTATTAACTTGCTATTTATCACGATTTTCCTTTTTCTTTTTCTTTTGTTAAATAATTATGTAAATAAAATAAAAAAAAACAAGTAAAGCAATACGTTCAATTTTTTTTATTTTATGGTACGCATAAATATATTATTATATTGTCTTATAAAGTCTATTAAATTCATTAAACCACTCTTCAAGTATTTCGTTTTGCAGGGCTTTTTCATATTCTTTGCTTGAGCAAGGCAAATATCTTTTTGCATGTGTGCCTGTTGGAATTTCTACCCACATGTTCTGTGTTCGTTTACTTTGATAAAACACTAAATCTTGATTAAGGTATTCACTTTTTACATAATACCGAGAAAATCCATTAAGATTCTCTTCGCAAATAGTATCTCCTTTTCTTTGAGACACTCCATCTATCATATGCCACATTATTTGTGCAGCGAGCATTGCTGAGACATTTTTTATATCATTTTCAAAAGCATAATCTGACAAAAAAAACAACTTTGTATTATCTGATAATCCGGTCATCCATCCTACTTCGCATGCTTGGTGTGCACTTAATCCTGCAGGCAGACACAGGACCGATGCCGGTGAATCACAAAAACGTACTGCCGACATATCAAAACTAATACAATGAGAATCTCGTATTACCGGTTCGACATCAAAAATATTTTTCAGCTTGGCTAAACGATAGTGTGAAAAATAATGCTCGTCCATCCATTTTAAAGCAATTTTACTTGTTAAATAGCTTTGATGTGCTAAATGATTTATCCGTACCTGTTCACCATAATCACAAAACAAAGATAAAAAATTATGATTATGCCTAATAGAAATATCCGTATCATAATCTATAGTGGCATCAAAAACGGAAACTGACGGAAATGTTTGTTGTACGAGAATATCGTGTGCTAAATCTACAAAAACATCATGCGAACCACCAAATACAACAATCGGTTTGTTGTATGGTAACAATACAGATATGATAACATGGATTGCGATACGTGTATCTTGATATGTTTTTCCTCGTACAATATCACCTAAATCGAGAATTGTAATCGTTTTATCAACAGTAGTTAAATATTGAAATCTAGTCCGGATTGCCCGTGATGCTTCTGAGAAAAGTCGTTGTTCAGCCAATCTGTCTTCAGTATTTCCAAGCAAAAAAACATCACATTCATTGAGTTGTTTCAAGGATGTAAAATTAATAATTTGATTTTCAAACGAATCACATTCACTTACTTTATAGTCATAGACCTTTGTTAGACAATCAGATAAAGTCATAGATATTATTTTTTTACTCCTGCAATTTTATAACAATCTTCTAATGATAATTTTGCCGGATCTATATTTTTTGCTATTCTATGATATTTTCGTTTATAAAAAACCGTAGGATGTCCCCATCTATCCAACACAACTTTAATTTTTGGATCTTCATCAAAACTCTTTATGTGGCGTTTTTTTTCTGTTTCTCTTTTTTGCTTTATTTTCTCTATTGCATCTTCAAGCGTAATATCAAATACTGAAGGATCCTTTTTTTGTAACGAAACAAACTTTGAATTATGCATCACATACGGACCAAAACGACCAATATTTGCAACAACGTTTTTCCCTTCAAATTCACCAAGTGTTCGAGGGAGTTGAAGAAGAAACTGAGCTTGGTCTAAAGTTATTGATTCGGGGGTTTGACCTTTCAATAAACTTACATACCGTTTATCTTTATCATCAGATGTTCCTAATTGCACAAAAGGACCGAAACGACCGACTTTAGCATACATATTTTTTCCTGTTTTTTCATCCTGTCCTAACAATCGCCCTTCATTACCATGCTTAATAATCTCCGTAGCCTCATCTAGTGTTATTGTTTCTATTAACTTACCTTGTGGCAAACTTGCATATACTGGTTTTTCTTCAGATTCAGGATCTCCCATTTGAACCATCGGTCCGAATTTACCGATTCTGACCGAAATTTGTTTCCCCGACTCGGGGTCATTCCCGAGAATACGTTCACCGTCACCTCGCTCGGAATGTTCGAGAGTTTTCTCTACTGTTGGATGAAATGAAGAATAAAAACTACGAATCATTTTTTGCCAATCAACTTTTCCTTCTGCAATCTTATCAAATTGCTCTTCAACACTTGCAGTAAAGTTATAATCCAATATTTCATCAAAATGTTTAACTAAAAAATCTGTAACAACCATTCCGATATCCGTAGGAAAAAGTTTAGATTTTTCAGCTCCGAAATTTTCAGTTACATCTGAATCTTTTATTGAATTATTTTGAAGCGTCAGAAATGCAGCTTTTCTTTTATTACCGGGTCTGTCATCTCGAACAACATACCCCCGTTTTTGAATAGTAGAAATTGTAGGTGCATACGTAGATGGTCGTCCAATCCCCAATTCTTCGAGCTTACGAACCAAACTTGCTTCGGTATAGCGAGGTGGATGTTGTGTGAATTTTTCTGCGGCAACAATTTTATTTATCAGCAAAGAATCATTTTTTTGTACCGGTGGAAGAATAGATTTTTGATCTTCTTCAAAATCATCATCATGCGATTCTGTATATACTTTCAAAAAACCATCAAAGGTAATAATTTCACCTTTTGCTTGAAATTCATATGAAGTATTGGGAGAAGCAACTGATAAGATTGTTTTTTCTATTTGTGCATCAGCCATTTGAGAAGCTATTGTTCGCTTTCTAATCAACTCATATAAACGTTGTTGATCTGAGTTTGAAGAAACTGTTTCATTTTCCACATATGTTGGTCGAATTGCTTCGTGAGCTTCCTGAGCTCCTTTTATTTTCGAGCTGTATTTACGTACTTTTGAATATTTTTCACCAAAGTCCTGTACAATACAATTCTTTGTCGATTGCACAGCTTGATTAGATAAATTTACCGAATCGGTACGCATATACGTTATGTGTCCCGACTCATATAATTGCTGTGCCACGGACATTGTTTTTGAAACAGAAAAATGCAACTTTCTACTTGCTTCTTGTTGTAATGTAGATGTTGTAAAGGGTGCTGCCGGGGTTCTTTTGGAAGGTTTTTTTTCAATTGATTTAACAATAAAATCAAAATCTTTGCAGTTATGTAAAAATTCTTCCGCTTCTTTTTTAGATTTAAACCGATGATTAAGTTCTGCTTCTAAAACCGATTTTTGTTTTTCGCTTCCCACATTAAAATATGCAAGAATACGAAACGAAGATTGTGGATTAAAATTTAATATTTCGCGCTCACGTTCAACAATAATTCTCACCGAAACAGACTGCACCCTTCCGGCAGACAACGAAGGTTTAACTTTTTTCCACAAAACAGGCGACAACTCAAACCCCACAAGTCTGTCTAAAATTCGTCGTGCTTGTTGAGCGTCAACCAAAGACATATCAATTCCTCGTGGCGAATCAATTGCATTGACAATAGCATCCTTCGTTATTTCATGAAATACAATTCGTTTGGTATCTACTTTTTTCAACCCAAGCACTTCATACAAATGCCAAGCAATAGCCTCTCCCTCGCGATCCTCATCGGAAGCAAGCCACACTGTCTTTGAGTTTTTAATATGTTTTTTCAACTCTGCTACAACTTTTTTCTTATCTGTCGAAACAATATAGTCCGGCTGAAAATCATGCTCCAAATCGATTCCTAAGCCTTTTTTTGAAAGATCTCTCACATGACCAAAACTTGATTTTACAACAAAATCTTTCCCTAAAAACTTTTCAATTGTTTTAGCTTTTGCAGGAGACTCAACTATCACTAAATTATCTGCCATATGATTATTTAATTTTTTATAATTCTGCAAAAATATAAAAAATGCTCACATTATTCTATTAAAAAATAAAAAACGAGTTCTAAAATATTTTTTTTGAATTTCAAATATTAAGGAACAGTACCCGATTACTTCAATATTGCTATTGTTTCGATACCATTCATTAATTTGCTTAATCTGTACCGTTTAAAACCAAATTGTCTCCGTAGAACAAGACTCTAAAACAATAAATAAACCAAACATAGGTCGTCTCAAAATAATAAGCTTTATTTTTTTTTCATGAAAATATAAATGATTTTATTAATTTTGAAAAATAAATTAAAAAAACATGCATACAAAAAACAAAACAAATACCCGATTAAAAAAACGATATATCATTTTATGGTCATTGTTTATTATACCAATTATTTTTTTAATAGTATTGTTTACTTTCATTTCATATGGTAAATTAGGCTTTATGCCAACTATTGAAGAGTTGGAAAATCCCAAAACAGCTTTAGCAACAGAAATCATCTCTGCCGACAGTGTTGTGTTAGGAACTTTTTTCAATGAAAACAGAATAGAAGTCGGATTCGACAGCATCTGTCCTTACGTTATAGATGCTCTTATCAGCACCGAAGATGTTCGCTTTTATTCTCATTCAGGTATAGATTTCCAAGCTCTTGGAAGAGTTGCTTTTAAGACTGTTGTTCAGGGTAAAAAAAGTTCCGGGGGTGGCAGTACTATTTCTCAGCAGCTTGCAAAACTTTTATTTCCACGCGAACGGTTTTCATCTTCATACGAAATTGTCGTTCGAAAATTCAGAGAATGGGTTATTGCTATAAAGCTTGAAAAAGCTTATACAAAAGAAGAAATTATTGCATTATATCTCAACAAATATGATTTTTTATACGATGCGAATGGCATAAAAATGGCTTCGGAAGTTTATTTCAATAAAAACCAAAAAGATTTAAAAATAGAAGAGGCAGCAATGCTTATCGGTATGCTCAAAAACTCTTCTCTTTTCAACCCGGTACGATTTCCCGACACCACGTTTCATCGCAGAAATGTTGTACTCAATCAAATGACAAAATGTAATTATATAAGTAAAGAAGAGTATGATTCGCTCAAACAATTACCCCTTAATATAAATTTTAACAGGAAAAATCACAATTACGGGCTTGCTCCTTATTTTAGAGAATGGCTTCGCACAAGTTTATCAGCAAAAAAACCCGACAAAAATGATTACTGGAATTATGAAATGTTCAAATTAGATTCCATACGTTGGAACGAAGACCCTATTTACGGCTGGTGTAATAAAAATCAAAAAGCTCCCAATGTTTTTTACAATATATACAGGGATGGTTTAAAAATATATACAACCATTGATTCTCGTATGCAAAAACATGCTGAAGAGGCAATGAAAACACATATGAAAAAAACTATTCAACCTGCATTTGACCTCGAGAATTCTCGTAATTCTAAAGCTCCTTTTTCAAACAATTTATCTCAGAAACTATATAAAAGTCGTATCGCATTTGCTATTAAACAAAGTCAACGATATCGACTTTTACATAGAGATTCGGTTAATTGGGAAAAAGTAATGACCATTTTTAACACAAAAGTACCAATGACTCTTTTCTCTTGGGAAGGTGAAGTTGATACGGTAATGACACCTCTCGATTCCATTTTATATATGAAAAAATTTCTGCGTGCAGGTCTTCTTTCTATGGAACCGGGTTCCGGACATGTTAAAGCATATGTTGGGGGAATAAATTATAAATATTTCCAATATGACCATATAATGCAACAACGTCGTCAGGTTGGGTCAACATTCAAACCGTTTTTATACACTCTTGCTATGCAGGAAGGTATTTCGCCATGTAAACAATTTGCAAATGTTCCTACATCATTCTATATAAACGATACGGTGTGGACTCCGGATAATGCTGATGATATGAGAGCCGGTGAAATGGTAAGTTTATCCTGGGCTTTGGCAACTTCAAACAACTTTATTTCAGCAAAACTCATGCAGCTTCTTCAACCTCAACCGGTAATTGATATGACTCGCCAAATGGGTGTAAAAAGTCATATCGACGCTGTTCCTTCAATTTGTTTGGGTGTTGCCGATTTATCTTTATATGAAATGGTTGGTGCTTACGGCACTTTTCCAAATAAAGGAATATATACCCAACCAATTTTTGTGACTCATATTGAAGACAAACACGGACAAGTTATTGCTACATTTTCTCCAAAACAAAATGAAGCTATTAGCGAAGAAACGGCTTATACAATGGTTAATCTGCTTGAAAATTCAGTAAATATGCGAAACGGCACCAGCATAGCTCTTCGTTTCAGACATGATATTCAGGTTCCTTTGGCGGGTAAAACCGGTACAACAAACGACCATTCTGATGGCTGGTATATCGGATTTACGCCGGAACTTGTTACCGGAATTTGGGTTGGTGGTGATGAACGCAGTATCCGTTTTCGAAGCTTTCGGTATGGTCAGGGAGCACGTATGGCATTGCCTATGTTTGCCTATTACATGCAACATATAATTGCCGACTCAACAGCTCTCGGATATCATCCATCGCAAGATTTTGAACATCCTCCTCATATGGACAGGCGTGATAATATTTGTGATGATCAAACTATTCGCCGTTTTGGTATTGTGAGAGATGAAGAAGATGAAAATAGAAATAACTCAGAAGAAAATTATTCTGATTTGTTTTATTAAACAATGAAATCTGATTTTTTCTATTTACAACACTGTCGTCTTCGTCAAACAACATCATCTCATAAAATTGGAACAGATGCTGTTATCTTAGGTGCATTTACAGAACATAATAATCCGCTGCGAATATTGGATGTTGGTACGGGAACCGGTATTATTGCTCTTATGATGGCTCAAAAATATCCTGCTGCATCAATTGATGCTCTGGATATTTCTGAACATGCATATTCCGAAGCATCTGAAAACTTTTCAAACAGTCCTTGGAGCTCACAACTTACGTGTCATCTGAAAGATGCACATAATTTTTGTTTGCAAACATCTAACTCATACGATATTATTATATCGAATCCACCGTTTTTTCATAATTCATTATTATCAAACAATTCTGAAAAAAATAATGCACGGCATACACACTCGCTCAGTCCGGAAACATTAATTGATGCGGCAGCTGTATGTATTTCGCAAAAAGGAATTTTTACGGTTATAATCCCCTACTCCGACATGCACCGATACTGTATATATGCACAATCTTATCACTTTTTCCTGATTCATTCTTTTGTAATATCTCCTTTTGCGGAAAGTGAACCGAACCGAATTGTTCTCATATTTTCACCAACATTTAAAGCTTTTTCGAAAGAAAATCTCTTTATATATAATAATGATACCACATATTCAGAAAAATATAAGGTATTAACAAAGTCATTTTTAACACATTTTTAATACTTTTGTGAGTATGTTTATTAATGGTATTCTTATAGGTTTTGCCTCCTTTGTTATTACCGGGATTTTTCATCCGGTAGTTATAAAGCTTGAGTATTATTATGGAACAAAGTCTTGGATATGGCTTTGTATTCCCGGAATAGCATTACTTTTCGTTTCTTTATTCACGAGCACAATTGTTTCAATTTTACTGGGTGTGTTGGCATTTTCCCTGTTTTGGTCATGTATTGAAATTTTCAAACAACGCACTCGTGTATTGCAGGGACGAGCACGCAAAAATCCGAACCGAAGCTATGAATGAATATATACTTTTTAATACGGAGATTAATATAAGTGGATTAATTGTAGGACTATATAGTTTCCTAAACATTATTGTTGCCCGGGAACTTTGCATAATCGGTGAATATTATTTCTCAAAAAAAATATGGATTGCATTTCTTATATTCGGTCTCATCTGTATTCTTTTTTCTCTGTTTTGCAATTCAATTATTATAAGTACTCTATTAGGCATTACCGGATTTACGTATCTTTGGGGAATTCACGAAGTAATTGAACAAGAAGAACGGGTCAACAAAGGCTGGTATCCGAAAAATCCTAAAAGAACATGATTATGATTCCTTCTGATTCATTAATACATACATACAATCAACAAATTCCGCGGTATACAAGCTATCCACCGGCAAATTATTTTATTCCTCAATCGAAGGAAACATTCTTACACGAAATTGAACGTTCTAATTCTTCGAAACCGGAAAATATTTCAATTTACATTCATATCCCGTTTTGTTCTCAACAATGTTGGTACTGCGGTTGCAATTCTTCTGTTTGCACACAAAATGATAGTATTGAAACCTATCTAAACAGTCTGCATACAGAAATTACATCTGTTATCTCATTGCTGGATTCTTCACGAAAAATAAGCCAAATACATTTTGGCGGCGGAACTCCATCGTTGCTAAAGATAGCTCAAATTGAAAAAATTTTACAGCTTTTTTCTCAAAAATTCAACTATACCGATTCCGCAGAAATTGCCATAGAATGCAATCCTGCTGATTTATCTTTTGAATATATCTCGCAATTAATTCAATTGGGAATAACTCGCATCAGTATGGGAATTCAGGATTTTGACCATAAAATTCTCGATGCTGTTCATCGAAAAACGTCTCATATTCCCGTTTCTGAACTAAAACAACATATTCAGTCGCTTGGAGCTCAGGTTAATTTCGATTTTATGTATGGTCTTCCGTACCAAACCCGAAACTCATTTGCCAAAACGATACACGAAGCTATAACACTTCGTCCCGATCGCTTAGTTACATTCTCGTACGCACATTTGCCTTCAATCAAAAAACATCAGCAAAAAATTGACGATTTACCTATGGCGGGCGGAAAAGAAAAAATTGAAATGCTCTACGATGCATACCACAGTCTGACAAGTGCGGGATATACTGCTATTGGATTAGACCACTTCGCATTGCCGGATGACACTCTCAGTTTGGCTATTAAAAACGGTGATTTACACCGTAATTTTCAGGGATACTGCTCTACCGAACAAACCGGGCAAGTATATGCATTTGGGGCATCGGCAATTACGCAATTAAGTCATTCTTTTTTTCAAAACACGCGCAACTATATAGACTATATTTCGGGTATTAATACACAAAAATCAGCAGTAGAATCAGGATATATTTTATCGGAAGATGAACAATTAGTATCGTCGGTTATTGAATCTATTTTATGCAACCAAATAATTGATTGGGAATATACAGCTCATAAAAATAATCGCTCATATACCTCAACGAAAGCATTTTTTGACTTTGCTCGCAATTCTGTTTCTAAACTCCTTTCAGATAATTTATTAGAAGAAACAACAGGAGGATACCGCGTTTGCGAACAAGGGAAATTTTTCCTGCGAAATATTGCTGCTGCATTCGATCCAAATATGTATTCTCATAACTCAAAAACGTTTTCTCGTTCGATATGAAACAACCACGTATAGCAATAATCGGAGCCGGGCTAACAGGACTTTCTGCCGGTTTTTTCCTTTCTGAAAAAGGATTACAGGCAGATATTTTGGAAAAACAAAACCATATTGGCGGTGTTATGCAATCAAAAACCGAAGATGGATTTACCTACGAATCAGGTCCAAATACCGGTGTGTTAAATAATATGTATATTGAAGAATTATTTCAAAAACTTCACCCGGACTGTCGTCTTGCAATTGCTTCTGAACAAGCAAAAAAACGCTTAATTCTGAAAAACAACACATGGCATCCGCTTCCTTATAATTTTTCTACTGCCGTATCTACGCCTTTATTTACCCTCAAAGATAAATTTAGAATACTGGGCGAACCATTTCGAAAAGCAGGTCCAGACCCACACGAAAATCTTCGTTCGTTTGTACACAGACGACTCGGAAAATCTTTTCATGATTATGCGGTAGCTCCGTTTGTAAATGGTGTATTTGCGGGGAATACCGAAGAAATTGTTCCGAAATATGCCTTGCCGAAACTGTACAATTTAGAACAACAATACGGCAGTTTCATAAAAGGAAGCATTCAAAAACAAAAAGAACAGGCTCACTCTCAGGAACCAAAACCTTCGAAAAATATTTTTTCGTGTTCAGGCGGACTTTCTCAATTTATTTCTGCGTTAGCAAAAAATCAAAATAATACGATTCACACAAGCTGCTCAAATATTTCTATTTTACCTCAACAAAATAGATATGTAATTTCATGGACAGATAATAACAATACAAAACGGGAAGAAATATATACCGAAGTTATTCTCACGATTCCGGCATATGCACTTGAATCGACCTGTTCATTTTTATCGAATTCACAACGAGAAATTTTTAATACCATTCCCTACGCTCCTGTTGTACAGGTTTCATTAGGTTTCAACAAGTGGGACGGGATAGATATTCAGGCATTCGGCGGACTCTGTCCTCCCAAAGAAAAACGAAATATCTTGGGGGTATTATTTATGTCGAGTATGTTTTCCGACAAAGCACCCGAAGGCGGTGCTCTTTTGGCTGCTTTTGCAGGCGGACGACTAAACCCGGAAATATGCAAACTCACTGACGAGGAAATAACAGATATTGTTCAACACGAATGCAAAGAACTACTTAGATATTCGGGAACACCCGACCTTATAAAAATTCATCGCTATTCTCATGCAATTGCACAATATACTTCACACCAAGAAAAGGTAATCTGTACCTGTAAGGAATTAGGAAATAAATTTCCTCATCTCTACTTTAATGGCGGGTATATCAATGGCATAAGCATTGCCGACAGAGTAAAACAAGGATATGAAACCGCAAAACATATATATAATTCTCTGTGAAAAAACAGAAGTTTTTGTACATTTGAAAAAAAAATACAACTATGAATATAACAGAATTTGCACAGGCAGCAAAAAAAGCATCTATACAACTTGCTGCGACTTCTTCGGATATTAAAAATAACGCATTGCGTACTATTGCTCTAAAATTAAAAGAACGCGAAGATGAAATAATAGAAGCGAACACCAAAGATATTGAACGAAGCACCAAAGAAAATCTGGATGCTCCTCTTTTAAAGCGTTTAAAATTTGATGCGGAAAAAATTGATGGTGTTATTGCCGGTATTCACAGCCTTATCGGATTACCCGAACCGGTTGGCGAAACACTGAGTTCTACCGAACTTGACTCCGGATTGGAATTATATAAAGTTTCATGTCCGATTGGCGTTATCGGCGTTATTTTTGAATCTCGTCCTGATGCATTAGTACAAATCTCTTCTTTATGCCTCAAAAGCGGGAACTCGGTTCTTCTTAAAGGCGGAAGCGAAGCAAAAGAAACAAACAAAATTCTGGCTGAAATTATCAATTCAGCATCAATTGAAGCGAATATTGAAAAAGGCTGGATTCAGCTTTTAGAAACCCGTGACGATGTTAATGAAATGCTGGCACTTGACGAATATATTGACCTCATTATTCCTCGCGGTTCCAACGAATTTGTACAATATATTATGAATAATTCCAACATTCCGGTTCTCGGACATGCAGATGGAATTTGTCATGTATACATTGACAAAGAAGCCGATATTGATATGGGAATAAACGTCGCAGTTGACTCAAAATGCCAATATGTTGCGGTTTGTAACGCTGCCGAAACATTCCTTATTCATCAGGATATTGCTGAAGAATTTTTACCAAAACTCGCACAAGCTCTTGCTCTCAGAAAAGTGGAAATTTTCGGATGTGATAAAACACAAAAAATCATTTCATGTTCTCCCGCAACTGAAGAAAGTTGGAAAACCGAATATTTAGATTATAAGGTTTCAATAAAAGTTGTGACTGACATTAACGAAGCAATACATCACATAAATACTTACGGTAGCGGACATACCGAATCAATTGTGACGAAAAATTCTGCACAGGCTGAATTATTCATGAATTTAGCTGATAGCGGAAATGTGTTTTGGAATTGCAGTACTCGTTTTAGCGACGGATTCCGTTACGGACTGGGAGCTGAAGTCGGTATAAGCACCAATAAAATTCACGCTCGCGGACCGGTTGGACTCGATGGTTTACTTATCTATAAATGGAAAGTGAAAGGTTCCGGACAGATTGCAGAAGATTATGCAACAGGTAAAGCTGCATTTACGCATAAACCTCTTAATTCTAACTTTTCTATTTAGACACATGAATATTGATTCGTATTCTTCGTTTTTTTTCGTTGGCATTGCAGGAACAGGCATGAGTGCTATTGCCCAGTATTTACACGGCATCGGAAAAAAGGTTTCCGGTTCCGACCGAATGTTCGGGCAAATGGCAAAACAAGAAATTCAGGAACAATTTGAACATCTCGGCATTACGTGTTTCGAACAAAATGCTTCGGGAATTACTGCAGATACAGATGTTGTTATTATTTCTACTGCAATTGAAGAATCAAATATTGAATATCAAAAAGCTCTGTCGCTTTCCATTCCTATAGTGAAACGTTCCGAAATTTTGGCAGCTATTTCAAACAATACCAAAAGTATTGCAATAGGCGGCACATCGGGAAAATCGACCACCACGGCAATGGTTTTTCATATTTTAGAACACTGCGGCACAGCTCCTTCGCTCATTACCGGTGCGGGACTTGCATCTTTACAAAAACATAATATTCCCGGCAATGCATGGGTTGGCACGGGTGAATGGCTGGTAATAGAAGCCGATGAATCCGATGGTTCTATTGTTTCGTACCAACCAGAAATTGGCGTAGTTCTTAATATTGACAGAGACCATAAAGAGTTTTCGGAGTTAGAAGAATTATTTGTAACATTCAAATCTCATACAAAAACACATTTTATTGTTAATCAAAACTGTACGCGTGCAGCTCACTTATCGGCGAATAGAGAAAATGATTTTGGAACAGACACACATTGTGGCATTCGGGGAACGGGTTTTTCTCAAACGGGTTTTTCTATTTCTTTTACCGTAAACGACATTCCATGCACGATTCCGGTAATTGGCAAGCATAATATGGAAAATGCCTTGGCAGCACTTGCTATTGCAGTTAAAACCGATATTCCTCTTGAAAAAGCTGTTGAAGCATTACAGACATTCGAAGGAATTTACCGCAGAGCACAATTAATAGGAAAAACACAAAACAATATCTATGTTATTGACGATTTTGCACACAATCCGGCGGAAGTTTCAGCTATTATACAAGCATGTCAATCCATAGGGAAACGGGTAATTGCTTGGTTTCAGCCACATGGTTTTGGACCGCTCAAATTTATGCACGAAGAATTAGCAGAAAAAGTTGCTCATACACTTAGAACACAGGATGTTTTTTACATTTCAAGTGTCTATTATGCCGGGGGAACGGTTGCCAAAGACATTCACCCGACTGTCGTTTCAGATGCCATTTCGCAACAGAATAAACAGGCACACTGGGTTGAATCAAAAGAAGATTTTCGTGCGTTGCTTGATTCTCTTGTACAACATGATGATGTGATTCTCATTATGGGAGCACGAGATCCTGAATTACAATCATTTGCACAACAAATTTTTAAAACAATTTCTTAGTTATATTTTTTAGTATGAAAAAATCAATTCGACCATATTGGTACGGAATAATTTTATATTGTTGTATCATTCTATGTGCTTCATGCAAGCATAATTCTCAAGAAACCACAGAACATACAGATAATATTTTCAGCTATGCACAAAATATTTATTCTGCGAAAGGAAGCAATACCGTAACCATCTATTTTTCCTGGGATTCGCACCGCGACAGTTTGGTGTACATACTTTCCGATTCAAATTCTACAGAAAACAATACACCGAATAAAGGAATACACATCACCACACCTCTTACAAACGTAGCAGCACTTTCCACCACACACATAGGCATGATTCACGAATTGGGAAAAACAAAAAGCATTCGGGGAATTTGCGATTATTACCGCATTTCGAATCCTGAAGTTTTACAGGGATATTTCAATAATGACATTACCGATGTCGGTTCAAGCATGAATATTAACAAAGAATCAATAATAACCCTCAAGCCTGAAGCAATTTTCAAAGTTGCTTTTAATGCTGAAGACATTAAAGAAAACGCACTATTTCAAAAAATAAATATTCCCATAATTTACACCTACAGTTGGCACGAAAAAACACCATTGGCACGGGCAGAATGGATTAAATTTTTCGGTATGCTCTATAATTGTCAAGACAAAGCAGACAGCATTTTTAATATGGTCGAAAAACAATACCTCGAACTACAAGCTCTCGCCGATACCATTACAGATAAACCACAGATACTTGCCGGAGATATGATAAAAGATACCTGGTATATGCCGGGCGGTGAAAGTTATTTCGGGAATTACATTCGTGATGCAGGCGGCAACTATATTTTTTCGCACGATTCTTCAACCGGAAGTGTGCCCATAAACATAGAAAAAGTACTGGAAATTTCAAAAAAAGCAAACATCTGGGTTGGTGTACAAACAGAAAGCTATGCCGATTTACAATCAAAAAGCACAACATATACGCATTTATCTGCCTTTCAAAAACAGAACTGTTACAATTATTTTGCCCGCACAAACGGGAACGGCGGTAACGATTACTGGGAAACCGGCTTTGTTCGTCCCGACATCGTTCTTGCCGATTTAATTCACATTTTTCATCCCGACATTCTCCCCAAGCATTCTTTAGTTTTTTACAAAAAATTAGAATAGATTTGTGATGTGGAAATTTCAAAAAAAATATATCTGATTATCCTTATTTTGTTGCTGCCAATAACATTTGCAGCAGACATTCTCTTTGGCAGTGTATCAATTCCATTTTCAGTTTTTTCTGATATTTTCCAACACAACACCATACCCGAAACCTGGCAGATTATTATCACCGAACTTCGGTTACCGCGAGCAATTACCGCATTAATCACCGGCATGGCATTACCCATATCCGGATTGTTGATGCAAACTTTTTTTCGAAACCCCTTAGCCGGTCCGTATGTTCTTGGCATAAGTACCGGAGCAAGTCTCGGCGTTGCCATATTTTCACTTGGTGGCGGACTGGAAACATACGCAATCATAAGCGGACTGGGCGTTTCTTCAAGCTGGGGCATGATTGTGGCGGCATGTATAGGTTCATTGGCTGTGATGTTTATGATTGTATCCATTTCGCCCAAAGTACGCGACACCGCCTCATTACTCATTATCGGAATAATGCTCGGAAGCATTACCTCAGCAGTAGTGAGTGTTCTGCAATATTTTTCAAATCCGAATGAAATACAAGAATTCCTCATGTGGACTTTCGGAAATTTTTCCGGATTAAGCTACACAGAAATTGGTATAATGATAGGAATAATCATGCCAATGCTTGCCATAAGTTTTGGA
>CAZLCY010000005.1:0-35517 GCA_964558075.1 uncultured Bacteroidales bacterium | reverse complement strand
TTGAAACAAGTATGTAATCATCCTGCTCAGTTTTTGAAAAATGGCGATAGAAACGCCTTATTGAGCGGTAAAATCGATTTGTTGTTTGATAAACTTGACAGTATTGTGGAAAGTAATGAAAAAGTACTGATTTTTACCCAGTTTACCGAAATGGCAAAACTCTTAGAGCATTTTATTGAGGAACGTTATCGTGATAAGCCTCTTTATTATCATGGTGGGTGCAGCCTCAAACAACGAAAAGAAATGGTTGAGCGTTTTCAGACGAATCATGCCGACAAAATATTTCTTCTTTCGCTTAAAGCTGCAGGTACCGGACTTAATCTTACGGCTGCGAGTCATGTGATTCATTATGATTTATGGTGGAATCCGGCTGTGGAAGCGCAGGCAACAGATCGTGCTTATCGTATAGGTCAGAAAAATAATGTAATGGTTCATCGCTTTATTACCAAAAACACCTTTGAGGAGCGTATAAATGAAATGATTCAGCAGAAAAAAGCTTTGGCCGAAATGACTGTTTCTACCGGCGAAAACTGGATAGGTAATTTGTCAAATACGGAACTTAGAGGTATTTTTAATTTGGAATAAGAGTATTCGAAGCGCATTTTTATATCTCCTAAAATCCGCAGTTAAAAAATTTTGTTTGTACAATAGCAGATTTTAGTTTTACAAGTAGTTAAATTTTTACTCGAGTACCCTCATTTTTTGACCATGCTGAAAGAAAAGATTATGTTCGCAAGTGGTAAAACGCTTTTTTCCAGAGTTTTATAATAAGAAAAAAAAGAAAATGGCATTTTTCCCATAAGAAATCATTATTCATTTCATCAAACAACCGTTCACTGTCGCCTCTTTTGTTAAAAAATTCGATAATTTCAAGATCAGACATTTTGGTATTATTTGTCATTATAGCTCGATAAGTAAAATTATTACTGGTAAATAAATCACCTTGTCCATCAGTATTTTTTCTCTTGATACCACATAGCGATATGATTTTTTCCATCCAAATGGAGCGTACTGTATTGATGCAATTTGGTATTCTTTAAGCCCGATGAAAGCAGTTTCCCAATCGGTTATGCAATTTACCTTTATTAAATTTTTGTTGCGGATTTAAAGTAGTTTCTTTTAAAAATTTGAATCTGTAATTTTTCTTTATATCTTACGACTTAACAAACAAACATATAAAATATAAGGTATGAAAACAAATGTAGGAAAAAAAGATGCGTATATCCGCATAGTAATTGCTGCTCTGCTTTTATTTGCCGGGGTTTTCAATATTGTTCCCGGCAATTGGTGGATTGTGACCACAGCTATTGCAGCTATTTTATTTGTAACAAGTGTTATTAAATATTGTCCCTTGTACTCAGTTCTGGGAATACAGACTTGCCCGCGAGAAAAATCATCGGAGAAATAGTATATTGTGGAAAAAAAGTTTAATCCTGAAAAATTGGCAATGCTCAACAATTCTGAGCGTTTGCAGTTGTTCCCTATTGCACGTGTTGTAGAATCAACTAAATTGTATAGTCCAACACATATAATAGATGTTGGTGCAGGAAGCGGATTGTTTAGTATTGCGTGTGCAGAGCAATTTCCCGGAACACGTATTTCCGCCTGCGATATTTCGCCTGTTATGATTGATTGGATTACCGAACATGTTGTGCCGCAATACTCGTCAATTGTCCCGGTTCAGACCGAAGAAATTAATATACCGCTTATAAGCGAAACAGCAGATCTGCTTTTTACCGTTAATGTTCATCATGAATTTGACCAGCCAATAGATAATATAAAAGAGTGGAAACGGTTACTGAAGCCGGGAGGATTTTTCGTGATTTCTGATTGGCGAAAAACTGATTCAAAGAGAGGTCCCGACATTTCTATTCGCTATACTATTGAACAATTATGTGAAGAATTAATACAGTCTGGCTTTTCTATTCATGATATGTTCCCGGAGGTGGTGGATAATTTTGTGGTTGTTGCGAGGAAGGTGTAAGTTTCCGTATTACGTAACTTTATGTTTTCAATTATATGAATTTTTTCGTTGAAACATTGATTATAATTATCACTCCTCCACAATATCCTTCTTCAATATCTGAATCAGTTCCCGAATGCGGAATAAACCCGTGGCAAAGGCCAAAAATATACACACGATACCAATCAAAACAAGATTGTATATCCAGTTTTCCAGTATGCCTTTGAGGAATGAATATGCCAAAACAACAGATGTGGTAAATGCTATTAATGTGAGAATTGTGGGGTAATGTATGTGAAATGAAAATACCTTTTTTGCAATAAAAATTTGTGAAATACTGGTAAGCGACAAGGTGCCTAAACTGGCAATTGCCGCACCATATCCACCATAATGGGGGATAAGTAGCATGTTTACCGTAAAATTAAGGGTGAGTCCAATGCCGGCGACAATATTCAGTTGTTTTATATTATTATTTGCGGTTAGCAGTGTGCCGAAAATATATGATGTGGCAATGGGAATAAACCCTAATATGAGTACTTTAAAAATATGTGTCGATTCGTCGTAGTGTTCGGTATACATAAGTTTCATAAGTTCCCAACCGTAAAAAATTGTGCCTATTACAAATACCAGTGTCGGGGTAATGATAAGTAAAAAGGAGAGTTTTATGAGTTGAGCTACAGATTCTTTTTGCTGTATCATTTTCGAAAACATGGGTAAGAGCAGTCCGGCAAAAAGAAAAGCAAACATAGAAACAGCATCTAATACCCGGAAAGCTTGGGCATATATTCCGGCTTGGAGATCCCCGTCCGGAAGCATGGTTTCTATCATCACCATATCCATGCGGGTGTAGAGTCCCATGAGCAAAACCAGTAAAGCGTAAGGGTAGCTTTGTTTGAGAATGATAATGAGAAAGCGGTAATTAAACCGAATGCGGAATATGTTGATTTTTCTATACACTATAAAAAATGAAATGAGAAAGGTGATGCTGTACGAAAGCGTTTGTGCGTAAATAAACCATTCTATGACAAACTCGTCGCGACGAGTAAGGAGTAAAAAGCCGCAGAAAAGTATCATTAATGAACGGTCGACGACCGAAATTATGCTGTCGGTTTTGTACATATGTAAACCCGAAATATTTGAACGAACATAGAGAATTAATGAAAGAAGAAATTGATTGAAAATCAGGAATGAAAATAGGTAAAATTTATGTGATGAAAAACCGAGAAAGAACCCGATAATAAGTGCAATAATAAAATATACAATCCCCAGGAAAAATTTCAGAACAATGGCATTCGAGAAATATTTTTGCAATAATTGATTGTGTTGAGCAATATTTTTATTGTTGAAATTGGTAATTCCCATATCCAACAAAATATTGAGCATAATCGATAAGCTAAAAAGCGAGGCATACAAACCATAATTACCCGTTCCGACAGTATTTTGTACAGTACGGTCTATCCCAAAAATCCAAAATGGTTTAATTAATAGATTTAAAAAAACCAGTAATGCTAAATTTACTAAAAAGGTACGCTTCACATTTTTTTAATTTAATTGTACAAAGATAAAAAATGTGGAGTATCAATAATGCAATCTTATTGTTTTGTGAAAAAAATATTGCAAGTGGCTGAACGGTTTTGTTTTGCACACAAAATAACAAAAAAAACTGTTTTAGAATTTTAAGGAGTCACAGAGTTTGTTTATATACCTGTGTTGTGGTATTTTTACCACAACACATCCATACGTCGTCCTTCTTTTCCTTTATTTTTGTTTTTATTTGGTATAGCAAATTTGAGTACAACTTCATGATTACCGGTTGAATATTCACCCAAGGTATTTATTGCATAATCGTAGGCATATACTATTTCGTAAAATTCTGCGAAATGTGTACCTAACATAATGCTCACATCATTATTTGACCGATACGACAAGCCGGCTATTAATGCTTTATAAGACACTTTGTGAGCCATATCGAATTCCAATGGTAAGCCGCCGGTTTTTGTGAGCACACATGATGGTTTGTAAAAAAATTCTTCATCAATTTCTAATGAATATCCCGCCATGAGAAAGTACGTACGCGAAATGGGATTACTAAAATCGGAATTAGTGGTAAATAAATCATATTTTGATTCAGTAATGTTGCTGACAGAAAAACCGGCATAATAATAATCAGAAAAATACACTGCACCAAATGAAGCATCGGGAGCTAATTTTTGTCCGTACAATGATTCTTCTATTGCAGGGTCGTTGGGCAACCCGGTGTGCAGCCGCGATTTATCGTAATAATTTTGATAAATATCAAAACTCAAAGATAAAGACAACCAGGTATCGGGAGTTAACTTTATATGTTTTGCAAAAGCAGCTTTTATACCGGTCTGTTTTGTGGGACCGGTAGAATTGTTAAACAATACACCGCCAACACCTATACCATTTTTCAATAAACTCTGTGTGGTTATGTATTGATTTCGCGGAGAGTCTTCAAAACCAAGCCATTGCTGACGCATTTGAAACGAAATGTCTGTTGTGTTTGACGTGCCCGCAAAAGCAGGATTTCTTACAATCTTATTCCAATCATACAGAGTGTTTGCCGAAAATTGTTGAGCACACACTATATGTATACTCAACAAACTGATAATAATTACTAATACTTTTTTCATATGTTATTATCTCATAAGTGTTACAATTCCTTTATATATGGGATCTCCATTATGCAAATTCACCACATAATAATATGTTCCGGACGGACTGTTATTTCCGGTATTGTTATATGTTCCGTTCCAACTTTCATGATACCCGATACTCTCAAAAACCACATGCCCGTCTTTATTATACACAAGAACTTCAATATCGGGATAGAGGTAATAATTTTCTATTTCCCAGACATCATTATAATTATCACCGTTTGGTGTAAAAGCATTTGGTATTGAAATACAGCCGTTTATCGGTATCCGCACCTCTTTGGTAACCGACATCGGACAATTATGAGCATCTGTAACCGTAACCGTGTATTTTCCGACATCGAGCATATCAATATACTCATCTGTTTTTCCGTTAGACCAATTATATGAATACGGCGGGATACCTCCTTCAACATCTGTGGTAATAATACCATTATGATGATCTTTACAGGTAATATGCCGAACTTGTGTGTGTATTTCAATACTATCAGGCTGCTCTACGGTAGCCTCCATACGTCGGAAACATCCGTTCATATCAACAATTTCTACTGAATAATCCCCGGCATGAATATATTGATTATTCTGTGTTTTTATCCCATTCGACCAAACATATGTATATGGCGGCATACCACCCGATACAGAGAGATAGGCATGTCCGTTGAGTGAATCAAAACAATATGCATCTACCGTTTCGATGTATGCAACAATTTCATTGGGCTGATCAACAAAAAACGAATCTGAAACCGAAATTTGATTATTATCTGTTGCCGTGACATAATAATAACCTGTTGGTACAGAACGTAAAGTTTCAGTTGAATTATTCAATTTTTTTGCCGAATCTTCCCATACATAAGTATACGGAGGTACGCCACCCGAAACTGAAACCTCAACAGATCCATCACTATTATCATAACAATACACATCGGTTATTGTGCTCGTCATTTCGAGCGGAGGAGGTTGCGATACAAAAATAGACGTATCATATTGACACATATTTGTATCAAAAATAGTAAGCGAATACGTATCTGATGGTATAAGATACACATCTTCCGTAGAACCAGAAAAACCGCTTGTATTTGACCATTCATAGGTATACGGATGTTCTCCGCCTTCAGTAGTAATATCTATAGAACCGTCTGACAAACCATATCCGCGAACATTTTCAACCACCGCAGACGTTACAATTCTATCCGGTTGATTTAAGGTATACGATTCGGTTATTTCACAAAAATTATCATCAGTAACCGTAACTGAATATGTGCCGCTATATATGTTCTTATTTTCCGCAGTTGTAACATTATTACTCCAATTATACGCATAGGGTTCAACCCCTCCGGATACAGAAAGAGATACCGAACCGGAATTTTCATTAAAACATTTCGGCTCAATAATTTCGGCAGATACTTCGAGTTTTGGCGGTTGTGTTATGGTAATAAACTCAATAATTTCGCAACCTTTCGAATCCGTCACTTTTACAAAATATGTTTGAGCCTGTAAATGTTCTATACCCTGCGAAGTTTCTCCGGTTGACCACACATAAGTATACGACCCTGCGGGTTGCGGCTGAGCAATTGCACTACCGGTAAAATCACCATAGCACGCAACATGAGTCGCCTGAATATTTACACTATATGTGCAGCCCTGCGAAAATGCCGATGACACCATATAAAAAATCAAACACAAAATGATATATATATATTTCATACTAATCTATCTAAGAATTGTTATTGTTCCTTGAATTACCGGGGTGCCATTACCCAAATCAATAGTATAATAATATGTTCCCGCAGGAACATCTTTTCCTTTATGTGTGCCATTCCACGGTTCATATCCCTCATCTCCCGAAGTGTATAATACATACCCGTCTTTCGTGAAAATTTCTACCGAATTGTGTGGATACATTGCCGAAATATTTTTAATAACCCAAGTATCATTATAATTATCACCATTAGGTGAAAATGCCGTTGGAATATCAAAACAGGCAGTTCCGTCAACACCCAGTTCATACTCAAATTCTTCAACACAACCTTTACTGTCGGTAAGCATAAGCGAATGATAACCTTGCGGTAAATCTACTGCCAGAGCATCGGTGTCGCCCGCACTCCAGGAAAATTGATATGGTGGCGTTCCGCCGCGAGGTAAAAATCGCAGTTTACCGTCATATTCGCCATCGCACGAAACTAATGTAGGGGTAAAAGTGCCTGCCAAAGGAGGAGGTTGAAGCAGTACCATATTGTTTACCGTTTTGCATTGACGTGAATCGGTAATTTCGACTTCGTATGTACCCGCTGACAAACCATACCTGTCAGCTTCAGCAGAACCATCAGACCACGAATATGAATAGGGATTCTGACCGCCTGAAACCGAAATATTAAATTCACCGTCGTGTGTGCCATAACAAGAAACGTGCTTCGGTTTTAGAGTACTTGTAAACGGTTCTTGCGGAGCAGATAAATAGAAAGTATCTTTTTGATAACAATTATGTGCATCAAAAACTTCAACCTGATATAAACCTTCCGAAAGACTATCTAACAATGGTTCAGTATGCCGCAATGTGTACTGAGGACTATACCACGATATATCATAAGGTTGTGTGCCGCCAATAATCCGTGCCAACAATGTTCCGTTATCTCCTTTATAACATCGTATTTGCTCTTCCTCCGTAATTTCCAGCTGTAATTGAGGCGGCTGCGTAATCTCAACAGTTCGGGTTGTTTGACAATTATTCCTGTCAAATACTGTCAGCGTGTGCATGCCCGCAGCAATACTATCAATATTTTGTGATACATCACCGGTCGACCATTGGAAATCATACCCCGGCACACCACCGGTAACATTTACAAACACACTACCTGTTTTCTCTCCATAGCACAAAACATCAGTTTTGTGATTTACATATGTTTTCAAAGGGGGAGGTTCTGTTAGTGTATATTCTTGCTCAACACTACAATTATTATTATCCGTCAACTCAAGAATATACGTTCCTGCCGTAAGATTTTCAATTAGAGCTTGATTTTTATTATTTGACCACGAATACGAATACGGAGGAGTTCCTCCGCGTGCTTCAGTCCTGATCGCACCTGTACGGTAATTAAAACACCGGGGATGCACAATAGTATCGGTATGTATATTCAACTGCGGTCGCTGATGAACAACAGCACCATTAACAACCTCACAGCCGTTTTTGTCGCGAACCTTTACATAATAATCTCCGGGAGTAAGATTCGTGATTTTTTTACTTGTTTGTAGATTCGACCAAATGTAGGAAAAAGGTGGCGTTCCGGCTTGTGTTTCTACTTCTAATTCACCTACTACATCACCATAACAAGCAATGGTATAATCATCAATATGAGTTGATAATTTTGACGGAGCTACCCGAAACGACGGCATTGGTATCTCATCAAACGAAGTAACTTCCCATGTTTTATTAAAAATATTTATATCAATATTTAAATCTTGCGGATTACTCATATATTTTGAAATACTTTCATCAATTAAAGGTCCGACAGATGCTTCAAAACCAAATGACACTTCCGGTATTGTTATGTCATATCCATCGGTAAAGGGAACCGGAATGTGAATAGTGATTTCAGGTACCACAACAATATCATCCATGCCGATTCCGATTTCCAAAGCTTCCAATGTGCCGTCGTTTTGTATACTGACATACGTACGATTCGACAATTCATTTTCTACCCGAAATATGGGGTTAAAATCCATATATTCATAATTACAGGGAAAATCAATAAACAAATCATGTCCTATTTGATAGGTAATAACACTATCATGTCCGCTCGAAAGAATTGTTCCCTGTTTATTTTTTACCCGATAATCCAATTTTGCAGGCAGCAACAATGTAACCACAACTTTTGCATCAAAATTAAAATCCTGTTTTAAATCTACATTCATATTAAACTGCGGACGAATAAGCATGTACTTGGCATACATGTTTGCATCTGTACAAGGAACCGGTACATCAATTCTTCCGTCATGAAACTTGCCGCCCGCCATGAGGTTAAGGGGCTTAAATGTCATATCAACAGCCGTGGCAGAACCGCGTGAGCGAAGATTATTCCCTAAAATTGTAGTATATAACGTGTCAATATAAGGTAAGGAAAATGCCCCTTCAACAAATTGTTCCAATTGTTGGTCTCCCCGCACAATATCACGTACACTTTTAATATTATCACGTGTAGCTAAACAATCCGCCTCACTTTTGTGTGTGTTTGCAGTATCAGCAATACACTCTTCATATGCTTTTGCTGCTTTTTGTACGTACGACAATGGGTGTTTGCTTTTAATTGTTCTCGACGCACCAAATTCAATCGGGAAAAATTCAATTTCTTGTGTTGTTGGCCAAAAATCATCATATTGGATTAATTGTTGCTGACCAAAACAGGGTATGTTAAGTGTTAAATTGGGTAAATTACAGGGGATAGGGCCAATAGCCGGAACAGTTGCTCGCGGATTATTATTAAACGTATTTAATTCAATAAAAGGACTCGTAGGCATTTTAAAATCCATAACAGTCCCCACACATTCATGAATATCTTTGGGATCTAATTTTATGCAAACATCAAAAGCACAGGCTCTCAGGTTAAAATCCGTTTCCAAATCCACATCAAGGTTAATACCAATTTTCCCCTCCAAAGGAAAGGTTGTTTCAACCGTTGGTCGTTGCGATTCATCAATTTTTGTTTCCGAAATTATTTTTATTGTTTGCCCTGCATTGATATATTCTCCTTTGGGAATAATAAATGTAACTTCTATCGGATACACTATTGAATCAATATTTCCACCATTAATGCCGGACATATAAAAACCAATCCCCACAAGACCTTTCGTTTTAGCATAAAATTGCATACCAAAATCCATTCCCACAACCGACTCCATACCGCCGAGAGTTTTGGATTGATTCCAGTTGAAAGAATAATATTTTTCTATAGGAGGCAATGAGTAATTTACACCTGCATTCCACATACTTTCGTCTTGTGTAAAAAACCGGACAGAATAGGTGGTTGTATCATATTCTACTTGTGCATATGCATTGCGTACACACAGCATATACAAAATAACACATATCCATCGAAGGTATTTATTCATCTTTACACGAACTTTCAAAAGATTGCATATAATGAGGAAATATAAGATTATGGGTTTTTTGAGGATAATTGGCAAGTAACAGTACCGTTCCTTTTTTGTGTGGACGTATCACAAACGCACGATTATACAGTAATTCACCAACAAAAAACTCGCCTCTGTACCGATATTTTGTAGGTTCATCTTGCGTTTTTACAACATTTTCGAGATTCTGTGCAGAAAAATATGCGGGCGTTAAACTATCCTGAAATGTTTGCGGAGAAACGTGCGGAATAAATATATATTGAAAAACGGCACCTTGTTGCTGCCATACAAATTGATTTTTGGTTGTTTTTGATTTTTGATATTCCGACGGCAACAAAATCGTATAGCTTTCATCAAAAAGTTTGTGCGAAACCACAGAAGTGTCTTTGTTCTCTTGAGACACACTTGCAAAACAGCATAAAAATATACTTATAATTACTAAAAATATTCTATTCTTGGAATGCATTCATGTTTTTGTTTCAAAAGTAAAGATTTTTAGATAATTAGAAATATTTTTCTATTCTTTTTTTAGAAAAAAGACAAAAAAAAAGTACATTTGAAACAAAAACACGTACTTTTACTATGAACATATAACCATCGATTTTTTATGAGTAAAATATATCTTTTTATCAGCTTATTTTTTGTAACAATAACTCTTCAGGCACAATTTCTTACAAGTGGAAAAAATTTATTTTCAACCGCACAACATATTTCAGCAAGCCAAGACAGTTCGCTTTATATAAGCGGAGAATTTTTAACTTACGAAGTTATCAACGAGAACGGATTCAGTACCAAATCGCGTACGTTTGCAATCGGAGATTCCGTTGCATTTGCAGATACCTGCAATATAAATCATGAAATGAATAAACCGTTTGTTGCAAAATTAACAAAAGAAGGCATTCCGGAATGGATTCAATTAGGAAACTACTGTGACACACTTGCTCAATTTGCTATTATTGAAACAGTTAGTGATAATGCAAATAATTTATATGTTCTCATAGTCTATACGTCTACTTTTGATTTAAACAATACGAGCACAACAAGTATTGCTGCATGGGATATGGCTCTGTACAAAATTTCTCCCAACGGTTCTATTGTATGGAATATAAGTAATTTTGGAAGTTCTCCTGATTCGGAAATTATACCAAACAGCATGATCTATTCTCCGGAAGGAATATCCATTTCGGGTACATATAAAGGTTCTTTATCTTGTATAGAAACAACGCTTTCCGGCACAACAGAACAGTTCTTTCTTCTCACTGTTTCAGAAGATGGTACAGTCAACTCTCTTACTGCCGGGAGCAGTTCGCATGAAAATGCTCATTCGGAACTACGTACCATAGAACACAGCACAAATACCAAAATTTTTGGCAGTTTTTCTGCTCAGGATAGCATGTCTATTGTGCACAAACAAGCAGGTGGAGAACTTGACACTATTAAAGATTTCATTGCTCTCGATACACTCTATGCTATAGATAGAATTAACCAATATGCTATTTCAGAAATTGCCGATACATTTTGTATTACACAGACCATTCATATTACTGAAACACTTAATGTTTCCGACACAAGTTCTGTTATTGACACAATTGCAATAAACGATGCACAGTATTTTGTTGATACTTTTTTTATTGATAACTCTCGATTTGTAATAGACACCTTTTTAATTGAAGACCCATATTATTATGTTGACCTTTATTATGAAGACACCGCATGGTTTTATTATGCAAAACGAGAGCATATTACGGACAAAACAGTTATAGTTGATTCATTGTTTTCTTTTGACACAAGTCAATCGATTCGAAAAAATTATATTGTTTCGTTTGAATATGCCAATATGAACTGCATTTCGAATCTCTCTGAAATGCCCAATGATATGGCGATTGACACACAAAACGAAAAATTACTTTTTCTCTTTAATCATGCGAACGATGTTACACTAAAGTTACTCAATGTGCCGGAGCAATCGTTTCCCGCCAGCTCTGTTGTGCAAACTTCATTAACAGGCGAAGCCGAATGGTTTAAAACGGCATATTGCAAAACAGATACCGTTCGCAGTACCGGAATACATATTGATAACTCACACAACATATACATAAGCAACTACATTAATAAACAAAGCGGAACTGACAGCCTGTTTGTTGATGGAACAGCATATGTTCCCTTACATACCGAAGATGCAGCACTTGTAAAAATAGAAGAAGCAACACGTACTGTAGAATGGATCCAATTTCTGGGAGATTCTGCATCCGATAAAATTGAGGATGTTGCTGTTATGGATGAGTTTTCGATATATGCAGCCGGTTTTTATTCAAAACAAATAGACTATAACCATTTGCATATAGAAACCTCAGGGCAAAAAGATGTATTTGTTGCTGAAATAGATCCGATGCCGGCTTTTGATTTATCTGTCTATTCTTCACACAATGATTCCATTCCGCTCTGCGAAGGAGATTCTGTATTACTTGTTGCTGAATCTTCACACAATTGCACATTTAAATGGATTCAAAACGGGGAATTTATTGATTCTTCGACGGATTCACTTTGGGTTACCACAACGGGGACATATCATATGCAAGCGTATAGCTTAGAAATAACAAGGAACGGCAATCCGTATATGAAACAATCTCCTGAATTTAACTATACATTCCATCCCTATCCGAATGACTCTATACAAATAATCGATTCTGCTTTGTTTTGTGCAGGCGATAGTGCCATTCTTTTTATTGAAACAAACAGTTCCGATTCGTGTACATGGTACGATACCGCAGGAAATGTATTTCCAAACAATCAAATAATTGTGTATGAATCAAATAATTATTTTGCCCATATTGAAAGTGCCGAAGGATGTATATCTTATTCAGACACTGTTCAAACACAAAAAATTCCATTACCTCAAGACTCTCTTGTAATTTTGGGAGGCACAAATCTTTTCTGTTTAGGTGATTCTGTTTCAGTTGAATGTGTTGACAGTATCGCAAATATGCACAGTTGGTATCGCAACAAAGATTCACTGTTTACCACCGAAAATGTGCGAGCAACATTTTACGAAGAAGGGAATTATTCGGTTATTATTCGTAATGATTTTGGTTGTTCCACAAAAATTGAAGACATAAACCTTACAGAAATAACGCCTCCGCATATTCAAACCTGGTTTGATGCTGCAGAAACCGGCATTTGCGAAAACCAAGAAACTACTATTCAGATAAGCAGCCACAATGATACCGAGTATATCTGGTTTTTCGGGGAAGATACAATACAAAAAGGAACATCTAACATATTGTCGGTTTCGGATGAAGGAGATTACAGTGCTCACATTATAACTTCAGGCGTGTGCAGAGATACAACCGACACATTCAATTTGACTGTTCACCCCAAACCACATGGAAACATATTCGTTCATACAGATTCTATAATTTGCGATAATGAATCTACAGTATTAGAAATGCGTACACTCAATACGGTAAACTATTCATGGTATCGGAATAATGTAATTCTTTCTTCCGAAGAACATGATTCTATTGAAATTTCTACAAGTGGCACTTATTTTGGAATTATCATCAACGAATATAACTGTACTGACACTTCACGAAAAATCCCTATAGTTGTTAAAACATCCCCAACTCCCGAAATATATTCACCTTCGGGAAAAACCGGTTTTTGTGATGGCGATTCAGTGCAACTTGCAGTGCAGCAACCACAAGAATATATATATAATTGGATATGCAATGATTCTCAATCGGATATTGATACACATTCTCTCTATACAGCAGGTGGGGGTGAATTTTCGGTATTGGCAACCGATACGGTATTTGATTGCTCTGCCGAATCAAATACTATATACATAGAAAAATATGAACTTCCACAATCAACACTTACGGTTAATAAACCAAATCCCTTGTGCCAACGCGATACAGTTACAGTAACCGCTGATGCAGATGGAGAGACATACACATGGTATCGAAACAATACAGATATTTCTCAAAATAACCATACTATACACCTTACGCAAAACGGAAACTATTTTGCACACATTACCAATAGTAATAATTGTTCTGCAAACACCGACACTATAGAATTTGAATTTTTATATAACCCTATTCCTCCACTTCAACAAGACCGGGAATATTTATCTACACAATCATACAAAGCCATTCAATGGTATACAAACGACACAGTCATTCCCGGCGAAACCGAACAAATATACCTCACTCGCAAAAGTGGAAACTATTCAGTCGAAGTAACTCACGACAATATGTGTCGTGCACAATCGAAACCGATAGAAGTCTGTGTACCGTTTCCCTCCATTTTTCAAGAACACAACACGCTAATTTCGACTCACGGAACCGCATTTCAATGGTTTTACGAAAACGATACTATTTTTGGGGCACACGACTCTATCTATCAGGCACAACTTACCGGAAGCTATTCCGTAGACGTGACACTTCCAGACGGATGTACCTCTCGGAGCAACACACTCAATATCTGTTACCCCGTTCCAACAATCAGCATTCAGGCAAATAATGTATTAGAATCATCACTTGGGCTTTCATATCAGTGGTATATAAATGACAGTATAATAGACGGTGCAATTGCACGATTGTATGTTCCCCAAGAGGCAGGCACATATACTGTTGAGCTTACTAACTTAGAAGGATGCACTGCGTTTTCAGACCCTGTTTTTACATATGCTACCAACAGTGATTCACCGGCATTTTTAGAAGATGTTTTTGTGTTTCCTAATCCATTTTCGGATATATTCACTCTTAAAATACCCAATAATTATATTGGTTCACAGTGTGAACTATATACACAAAACGGGATACAAGTATATTCTGCGGGAATATCTCACACACAAACATCGCACAATCTCTCTTTTTTACCTTCGGGAACATATACAGTACTATGCAAACATAATAGCAAGGTAATATGGATAAAAAGTATTGTGAAAATCAAATAATTCAGCATATGCGTAATAATCTCAGTTGGATATAATTTTTAGGTTCAGAACGCTTATAAATAGTGGCATCTAACGAACAGTAGATTAAGAAAAATGCATATCTCATGCAGAAAAGCAAAATTATAGTTTCATTTTTTTTTGTATATTTGTTGTTATTAACTGCATAGATGCTTTTATATGATACACAAAACTCCCTCATTATTAATAAGAATCAGTTTTTTTATTTTGCTGTGCATAAGCATTTCGTGTTCTCAAAAATCATCAAACGATAATGCTTTAACCAAAGAATCAGAACAACAAGATATTTTTCATAGAGATTTAGATGAAATTCGTGAAGACGGTAAATTACGAGCACTTATTATTTATAGCAGCACCAGCTATTTTTTATACAGAGGAAGAGCCATGGGCTATGAATATGAACAACTAAAACGACTTGCGAAATCACTTAATTTAGAACTTGAATTATATGTTGCAGAAAACATAGACAGTTTATTTTCTGAACTCAAAAAAGGCACAGCAGATATTGTTGCACATGGATTAACCATTACCAGAGAACGAAAAAAGAACGTGCAATTTACCGATTATCTCTATTTGACGCGTCAGGTGCTTGTGCAAAAAAAACCAGATAATTGGCGACATTTAACCTGGTCATCTCTTCAGCGAGCACTCATAAAAGACCCGTTAGAATTGATAAACGACACAATTTCTGTTCGCGAAAATACATCTTATTTCGAACGAATTGGAAATCTCTCAAAAGAAATTGGCGGTCCCATATACATAGACACCATTCGGGGGAATATTTCTACCGATAAAATTATTAATCAAGTGGTACAAGGTACTATTAAATACACTATTGCCGATGAATATATTGCAAAAATAAATGCATCATATTATCCTATATTAGACGTTTCGGTTCCGGTAAGCTTTTCGCAACGTATTGCATGGGCAGTACGTCCAAACTCTCCACAATTATTGGAAGCGGTAAATACATGGATACAAAAAGAACGAAAAGAGGTTGATTACCACGTTATTTATAACAAATATTTTGAAAATAAGCGAAACTTTAAACAACGGGTGAAAAGTGATTTTTATAGTTTAAACAAAAATCAAATTAGCAAATACGATGATATTATAAAAAAACATGCACAACGAATCGGCTGGGATTGGCGTTTGCTGACATCCCTTATTTATCAGGAGTCGCGGTTTGAACCTGCTGCGGCATCGTGGGCAGGGGCAAAGGGACTCATGCAGCTTATGCCCGAAACAGCAAAAGAATTGGGAGTGTTAAACATATTTGATATTGCACAAAATATTCAGGGAGGAACAAATTATTTACAACAAATATATAATAAATTCGATGAGGTGAAAGACTCCATTCAACGCATTAAGCTCACAATGGCTTCATATAATTGTGGGTATTATCATGTTCTCGATGCTCAAAATTTGGCAGAAAGAAAAGGATATGACAAACATACATGGGACGGAAATGTTGAAGAAATGATATTGGATTTAAGTTATCCCGAAAATTATAAAAACGAAGTTGTGAAATATGGTTATGTTCGCGGTATTGAGCCATTTACTTACGTGAAGCAAATTTTTCAGCGTTACAAACATTATACAAACTTTATTAAGAAATAATATATGAACGAGTTTCTCTCCTACACACTTCTCGATACCGGCAATTATACGTTACGTGTTTCAAATATTGTAAGTGTTGTTATTTATTTTTCTTTAATTATTAGCATAGCATTTGTTCTTAAAAAACTTGTTTATAAATCAAAACACATAGATTTACCGAAAAAATTTTCAATCAATAAATTAATACATTATTTCTTAGCTTCAATTTCATTTGTAATCTGCTTACATTTATTGGGGCTTGATATTTCTGTGCTTCTTGCGGGATCTGCTGCACTGTTAGTTGGTATAGGATTTGGACTGCAAAACCTATTTAGAGATTTTATTTCCGGGATTGTTCTTCTTCTTGACGGCACACTTTCGGTAAATGATTACATAGAAGTAAATGACGAAATATATCAGGTTCAAGAAATAAATTTCCGAACAACGAGAATGATTGGTAGGGATGAAAACTATGTTATTATGCCAAATTCGGAACTTACGGCAAATAAGGTTGAAAACTGGACATACGATAAAATATCATCTCGATTCAAAATAAATATCGGTGTTGAATATTCTACCGATGTGGAATTAATGATGACGACTGTTCAAGCTGTTGTGCAAAAACATTTAAAGGTATTACAAGACCCTAAACCATTTGTGCGATTTGAAGACTATGGGGATTCCGCCTTACAATTTTCGGTGTTTTTTTATTCGAATGAAATTTTTCGTATAGAAAATATTAAAAGTGAATTACGTGTTGAAATTTATAAAGCTCTCAAAGAAAATAATATAGGAATTCCGTTTCCGCAACGTGTAGTTCACATAAAAAATAATGGGTAAATCAAGTTTTTTTTTACCTTTGTAACCAGCAAGTTTAACAATAAAAATTATCGAGGTATGGCAGATTTTAAGTATAAAAAAATGTTTGAAACGAGTGACGATTCAACACAATATCGTTTAATTTCTAAAGAGTATGTTTCGACAATAGAATTACAAGGAAAAAAAATTTTACAAGTAGACCCCAAAGGGCTTGAATTACTTGCAAAAGAAGCAATAAATGATGTGTCTTTTTATCTCCGCTCATCACACTTGCAGGGACTAAACAATATATTAAAAGACCCCGAAACATCAGACAATGATAAATTTGTGGCAGATACCATGCTTCGCAATCAAGTTATTGCTGCCGAAGGAGAATTGCCCACTTGTCAGGATACCGGAACGGCTATAGTAATTGCCAAAAAAGGCGAACAGGTATGGACCGGTGTTGACGATGCTGAGTATCTCTCAAAAGGAATTTATACGTCATATCAGGAAAAAAATTTACGATATTCGCAAGTTCTACCAACAAGCATGTTCGAAGAAAAAAATTCAGGTTCAAACATGCCGGCACAAATAGATATTATGGCATCGCAGGGTAATGCGTATGAATTTGTATTTCTTACGAAAGGCGGCGGTTCGGCAAACAAAACATTTTTATATCAAATGACTAAATCTCTTCTAAACGAAGAATCTTTTACTGCATTCGTTAAAGAGAAATTAAAAGATTTAGGCACATCTGCTTGCCCTCCTTACCATATAGCATTTGTAATTGGCGGACAAGTTGACACAAACCTGAAAACGGTAAAACTTGCCACAGCAAAATATTATGATTCTCTGCCAACGCAAGGTAATGAGTATGGACAAGCTTACCGTGATTTAGAATGGGAAGCAAAAATTCAAAAATTAGCTGAAGAATTTGGTGTTGGTGCACAATTTGGCGGAAAAGCGTTTGCTCATGATATTCGTGTAGTTCGCTTACCTCGTCATGCTGCCTCATGTGCTGTAGGATTGGGGGTAAGTTGTAGTGCAGACCGAAACATTAAAGCGAAAATTACCGAAGAGGGCATATTTTTAGAACAATTAGAAAAACATCCTGAAAACTATCTTCCGGAAGCGGAACTTATATTGGAACCAGCTGTTGATATTGATTTAGATCAACCAATGGAGGAAGTTCTTAAAATTCTCACAAAACACCCGATTAAAACACGCCTTAATCTCTCGGGAACTTTGATTGTTGCTCGCGATATTGCTCACGCCCAAATCAAAAAAATGCTTGACGACGGAAAACCAATGCCGGAATACATGAAAAATCACCCGGTATATTATGCCGGTCCGGCAAAAACGCCGAAAGGAATGGCTTCAGGGAGTTTCGGACCGACAACCGCAAGCCGAATGGATCCTTATGTTGATTTATTTCAAAGTATGGGCGGGTCTATGATTATGCTTGCTAAAGGAAACCGTTCGCCACAAGTTCGCGAAGCATGTAAAAAACACGGCGGATTTTATCTTGGTTCTATAGGTGGTCCGGCTGCAATTCTTGCAAAACAAAATATTAAATCATCTGAGGTTGTCGACTTTGAAGACCTCGGCATGGAAGCGGTGCGAAAAATCAGGGTAGAAAATTTTCCTGCATTTATTATCTGTGATGACAAAGGAAATGATTTCTTTTTAGAATTTTAGTTCTCCTTTTTTTTATAAATCATACCCGACACATTAATTTGTGCCGGGTATTTTTTTCGGTAATATTGAGTGCTTTTCAAGATGTTTCCGAAAAAAAACACTATTTCATCAGAAAAATACCTGATGAATTTTAGTATGCGGTGCAACATTTACATACTTAAATATTTGGCTATTAATGAGAATTATATAAATTTGTCGACGTTTAAAAAGTTTAATTAATTAACAATCAAATAAAAATAATTATGGCAATTAAAATTGGAATTAACGGATTTGGTCGCATCGGACGTTTTGTGTTTCGTCAGGCAGTAGCAAAAGGAACTGTAGAGGTTGTAGCAATCAACGATCTTATTGATGTAGAATACATGGCGTATATGTTAAAATATGACTCTACGCACGGTCGTTTTGAAGGAACTGTTGAAGTAAAAGGCGGCAAATTAATGGTTAACGGTAAAGAAATCAGAGTTACTGCTGAAAGAAATCCTGCTGACATTAACTGGGGTGCTGTAGGTGCTGACTATGTTGTAGAATCAACAGGTCTTTTCTTAACAAAAGAATCTGCTCAAGGACACATTGACGCAGGTGCGAAAAAAGTAATCATGTCTGCTCCGTCTAAAGACGATACTCCAATGTTCGTAATGGGTGTAAACAATAAATCATATACTAATGATATGAACTTTGTTTCTAATGCATCTTGTACAACTAACTGTTTAGCACCTATTGCTAAAGTGCTTAACGACAACTGGGGAATTAAAGATGGTCTTATGACAACTGTTCACGCAACAACTGCAACTCAAAAAACAGTTGACGGTCCTTCAGCTAAAGACTGGAGAGGTGGTCGTGGAGCAGGACAAAACATTATTCCTTCTTCTACAGGTGCTGCAAAAGCGGTAGGAAAAGTTATTCCTGAATTGAATGGTAAATTAACAGGTATGGCATTCCGTGTTCCAACTCCTGACGTTTCTGTTGTTGACTTAACAGTTAACCTTAATAAAGCTGCTTCATACAAAGAAATTTGTGCTGCTATGAAATCTGCTTCTGAGGGCGAATTAAAAGGTATTTTAGGTTACACTGAAGATGCGGTTGTGTCTAACGACTTTATTGGTGACACTCGTACTTCTATTTTTGATGCAGATGCAGGTATTCAATTAACAGATACTTTTGTAAAAGTTGTTTCTTGGTATGACAATGAAATGGGTTATTCTTCAAAAGTTTGTGAATTAATCGAATATATGGATTCAGTAAAATAATTGAATTTATTATTTTTATCATACAAAAGAAGCCTGCTTATTTTTTAAGCGGGCTTTTTTTATTTAGTCTCTGTCCGAAAAACCAAACCCAAGATTGCACTATTCTTCACTCAAGTTTTCAGAAGCTGTATCCTTGAAGTTTTCCATGCAGAGGCTTCATAAAATCAAAAATTTTCTTGCAAGTACTATTTTATCTCGCCAGCCCCAACGAAACAATACTCACACGTACCGAAGAATCAGACTCTTTTAACGATTGTGCACACGATATACTTGTTGCCCCGGTGGTAATTATGTCATCTACTATTAATATATGCTTTTTGTGAATGTCTTTTGATTTGGTTACTTTAAAAATATTACTCACATTCCGCATTCGTTCTTCTTTGTTTTTCTGCGTTTGGGTTTGGGTATGTACGGTGCGTTTTATTACTCTCGGTAAAACCGGTATTCCTGAATATGCCGATAAGCCTTCAGCAATTTTTTCACTCTGATTATATCCCCGGGTACGGAGACGTTTTTTATGTAAAGGAATGGGAACAATATAATCTATATCATTAAGGAATCCTGATTTATCAAGCTCATCAGCAAACAATTCGCCTAAAAAAACGCCAATATCGGGGCGGTTTTTATATTTCAAGTCATATATAAGCGATGAATAGGTATTGTCTTTAAAATAATAAAACAGAGAACTCGCTCGTACGTATGGAATTTGCCCCCATAGCAATTCCTCCAATGGGTTACGCTCTGTATTATGAAAATAGATGCGTGGGATATCTATTAAACAAGCAGAACACATTACTCGTTCGCTTATTCGTAATTCCCCACCACATACAACACAATTGTCCGGATAAAACAAGTGAAATATATGTGAAAATAATGAGCGAATCATTACGTGAATTTATTCCTTATTGGTGTTTTGAAGCTGAAGATACTTGGCAATATATTTTCCAATAATATCGAATTCTAAATTAACTTTGGTCCCGGGTACAATTTCATGAAAATTGGTGTACTCATATGTGTATGGTATAATGGCAACCTGAAACGATTTGTATTTTGAATTTACGACAGTAAGACTTACGCCGTTAACGGTTACCGAACCTTTTTCTACGGTAATATAATCTGCCTGACTCGGTTCGTATTCCAAAGTATAATACCAACTTCCATCTGCTTCGGTAACTTCAGTACAAACTGCTGTTTGATCGACATGCCCCTGTACAATATGCCCATCCAAACGTCCATTCATAGGCATACTGCGTTCTAAGTTGACTTTGCTGCCTACCTGCAAATCGCCCAAATTTGATTTAAGCAAGGTTTCTTTAATAGCTGTCACCGTATATGTAGTCGCATCTTTTTTTACCACCGTTAAACATACTCCGTTGTGCGAAATACTTTGATCAATATCCAATTCATCTACAAAACTGCATGACAATGTGATATGTACATTCTCTTTGTCTTGTTCAATATTTTGTACTACCGCAAATTCTTCTACTATTCCTGAAAACATATTTGTTTATTTTTTAATTTGTATTATAATCGTATTTTGATACAGTATCTTGTTTTGTAACTACACAAAATTATCAATAATTATCGTACAAACAAATTCATTTTACATAATGAAGAAATGAAATTCAATTACAGTTATGAATAACCATAAATCCAACCACCACACAATCCCCAACCTACATTCTTGGTTGAACTCAATGTATAGGTTTTTAATGGTTTAGGTTTATTTCAGAAAAACATTTTCATTTTAAAAGCACAGGTTAAAAGGTTAGTAAGTTTTTCTCCATATCCCGAAAAAAAATGTACTTTTATATAAAAATAGAGGAAATGGTCGGAGGTTTTTGAGATAGACTAACTACCGATCAAAATACAGAATTGATACTATATAATAATTTTAGTATATTTGTACATGTGTAACTCTCTAAAACAAAAACTTTATGATGTCATTTCAGGAAAGAGCGAAGTTAGGTTCGGAAATATTATCCAAGCAGCAGCCAGTTACCTTAATGAAGGCTCGCGAACAAGCACAACGACTGAATAAACAAAGCAATTCAAAGAAAAAGAAACAAAGAAATTAGAAAAGTTTATTTTTCAAGAAAAGCTTTGGATAAATGATATTGACTTTTCAAAATATGTAAGTGAAGGAGCTGAGCAAAAAGTATATTTAAAAGATTCTGAATACGTACTAAAATTAAATGATTCTATCTATTATTGTTCATGGGTAGATTATTTTTACAACCTCCTTCTTCACAATTATTTTTTTAATGATACAGCCTATGAATTGTTAGGTTTTTCAAAAATTGAAGAAACTATTTATGCTGTTGTCAAACAACCATTTGTTACAATTAGTGATATAACAGACATTAATGAAGTCAAAAAATTCATGGCAAATAATGGATTTAAAAATACTAAGAACAATGACTATTACAACCCTAATCTAGGTGTTATAATAGAAGATTTACACGATGAGAATGTGCTGACAAAAAATGACACCTTGTATTTTATAGATACTGTATTTTATTTAACTAAAGAATTTTGGGATAATATAGGTTCAAAAAAACAATAAAGAAATAATTGAAGATGAATAACCGAGCCTAATACCCAGAAATTCAACCACCACACAATTCCCAACCAACATCCCCGGTTGAACTCAATCTATAGGTTTTCAATGGCGTAGGTGTATTTGAGAAAAACACTTTCAATGTAAGAGCACAGATTAAAAGTTTCGTGATTTTTTCTCTATATCTAAAAAAACTAGTATCTTTGATACTATCATATGATACTATCAGATTGAAAATATGAAACCACCTTATAAAATAACGTCATTGTAAAAAGACCGTGTTCAAGACAGAGAAACAACAATAAATGCTAACTTTACTACATTAAAAACAACACGATTGAATGAAAAATAAATACGTAAACTTTATATCTGACCAATATTTGTTAACCTGTATAGAGAATCTTCACAATGCATATTTAAAGGCGAAAAACAACATCACAAAGAAGAATTTTTATTCAAACAAGGTTGATACAATCAAACTAACTTTCGACTCAAAATTCAATGATATTGACGAAGAAAAGTTAATACAATTAGAGATTTTAAGACAAATTGATAAATCGATTAATAATTCAATCGGAACTTTTCACGAACAAATTTTGGGCGGTATAAAAGGTTTTGAAGCCGGGAATTTGAGCGGTTATGACATTAAAGCAACAGATGATACGCTTTTTGCAGACATAAAAAACAAACACAATACTATGAACAGTAGTGCAGCCGAGGCACTTTTTCAAAAGTTAAAACGCTATGCAGACGATTACAAACAAGCAAAATGCTATTGGGTACAAATTCTTGCAAAAGGCAGTTTTTGTGAATTATGGAGTGACGATATAAACGGCAAAGAATATAGTCATAGCAGGGTTTATAAAATTTCGGGCGACCAATTTTATGCTTTACTATCAGGACAACAAGATGCAATGTTTCAGTTATACAAAGCTCTTCCATGTGCAATCGAAGATTATCTAAAAACAGTTGAAGAGACCGAAGGAATTGCAGAAAACTCTGCATTAGAAGAAATTAAATCGGAAACTAAAACCAGTAAAAGAACAGTTTTAGACCAAATTACTTTTGAGAATTACAGCTATTATCTTGGCTTCGACAACTTGTAGTATTGATTTAAAAATCTTAAAACTGAGTAACCGATTTCAGTTCCCAAATTAACAGGGACTGCATTTCCAATTTGTTTGTATTGTTGAGCTATTGATCCCTCAAAAACCCAATCATCCGGAAAAGTTTGAATACGAGCATATTCACGAACTGTAAAAGGTCGAGTTTCTTCGGGGTGACATCTTTCGGTTTGTTTTTGAGCAGGACTACAAGTTAATGTTAAACATGGTTCATCCCAACCAATACGCCTTGCAATTCCAGTTTTTCCACCTCCTAAATAAAAACTGCCACCCATAAAATCTTTTTGAATATCAAGTGGTAAATCACGCCAATAACCTTTTTGTGGCACTAAATCCAAAACAGCTTTTTTGCTTTGTGGATATTTTGCACCAGGTGATTTTGGTACATTTGTATCATAAAGTTCGCCTTTCTTCAAGGCATCTTTCAGATTGTAAACTTTATTATGTGGTTTCGGATATTCATATTTCAAATCAATATCTTTTCTAACGCCAACTAATATTAATCGCTCTCTCTTTTGTGGAACTTTATAGTTTATGGCTTTCAATACTTTTACTGGAACAACATTGTAACCAATTTCATCTAATATAGAAATCATTCCTTGCAAGGTGTTTCCGTTATCGTGACTAAGCAAACCTCGGACATTTTCTCCAATACAAATGGGTGGATTTACTTCTTTGACAACTCTTGCAAACTCATAAAACAGAGTCCCTCTTGCATCTGCAAGTCCTAACTTTTTACCTGCATAACTAAAAGCTTGGCAAGGAAAACCACCAGTTACGACATCTACTTTATTGTGATATTCTGAAAAATCAAAGTCTTTAATATCGCCTTCCAAAACTTTCCAGTTAGGACGATTTTTTCGTAAAGTTTGACAGGCCCACTTGTCAATTTCATTCAAAGCAACACATTTTAAACCTGACTTTTCCATACCAACAGCCAAACCACCGGCTCCGGCAAATAATTCTAGAACAGTGTATTCATTATGCGGTTCAACATAGTTTGAAACAATATCTTCAACATCGTGACTAAAAAAGTCAGCGAAAAGAGTCTCAACTTGTTTACGATTATAAACACGATAGTTACTCATTGGCTCACGAATGGCAGACAATTTGCCCTCTCTATCCCACCGTCTAAGGGTTTCTTTGCTTTTGCCAATAAGTTTAGATGCTTCGGAAAGCGATAAATATTCTTTCATAACCAAGTTGTTTAACCTTACACAATGGTTACAAATTTACAACTAAAAATGAAACGGACAACAATAATCGAAAAAAAACAACGAACGCCCAATAATCACAAATCCAACCATCACACAATCCCCAACCTACATTCTCGGTTGAACTCAATCTATCGGTTTTTAATGGCGTAGGTTTATTTCAAAAAAACACAGCCGAAGACACAGCCGTCTTAAATAAATATGCAGGGTTTGGTGGTATAAAAGAGATTCTGTGTGTGTTTCTATTCAATATTACAGCATACGAACCTTTGTTTCCGGTGTGAATTGCATTTTTTGTAAATCAACGTGTTCGAGTAACATAACTCCCGGCTTTTTTCCTTTTGCAAATTGTCCGAATCGGTTTTGTAAATTCAAGGCATACGCTCCTCTGTATGTTGCCGCATGTAGTAATTGTTCGAGCGAAAGTTCGGGGAATGCTTGTTGAAGCGACAACATTTCTTGTATCATAGAAATATCGGTATTTGATGCTAAACTATCGGTTCCAATTGCCCATGGCACCGAATATTTCATAAACAACGGGAGTGGCGGCAGGTCGTTGTGTATATATAAATTGCTGCACGGACATATTACACAGGTGAAATTTTTGATGCCTCGTTCTTCAATCAAAAAACGAATATCCTGTTCGGACATATACACATTATGCACAAATAGTATGTGGCGGACTTGTTCAAAAGCACTGGCAGAAAAGCGAAGTGAAGAGGGATATTTTGTGTGTAAAATTGGATGAGCTTGTTTCTTTTGAAAAATGTCAAATAAGTGACCTCTATGCTCTGCAAACATTTCGTTTTCCGATTCATGTTCTTGATTATGTATTGTTACCGAATATTCATAATCTTTGGCATGTGCTTCTATTTTTGCACATAATTTTCGTGAACATGAATAGGGGGCATGGGGAGAGAGCGAGACGTGTTTTCGTTCCTGGTATAATTTAAACAATTTCTTTCCTCGTTCATATTCGGAGCGTGAGTCTTCATGTAAATCAAACAATTCAATGAATGTATGATATTGTATAGAGCTGTGTTTTTTGAGTTCAAATGTGTCCGAAAAATTTGAAATATCGCCAACTGCAACTATACCATTATTCCACATTAATTCATCTGTCTGTTTGCAGGCAATTTCGGAAAAAGGTGTTTCTTTTTTTAAGCGAGCAACTGAGGATACGAATTCGGGCAATCCGCTTTTTTGCGGAATATGACCATGTAGATGTGATAGTTCCAGATGACAATGTGAATTTATAAATCCGGGACAAAGTATACCGTCGTAAAATTCAACCCCGGCTTCTTCCTCAATTGGTTCGGAAAGAGAATATATATCTTGAACTATGCCATCATCAGAAACAACAAGTTGTGTGTTTTTTCGAAGTCGAAAACCATCAAAAATATAATGGGCTCTAATTTTTCTCATAACTTTTTATAACCGACTGCCATAACAAATCGGCTGTTTTATCCCACGAAAATTTATCTCGTTGAATGCGTGCTTGATTAACCAATTCGGTACGTAAAGCATCATCTTCAGTAATACGCTTCATTGCACGGGAAATATCGGCAATATCTCGCGGGTCGCACAATAATGCAGCTTCTCCGGCAACTTCGGGCATAGATGTGCAATTGGAGGTAATAACCGGAACATCACAGGCAAATGCTTCTAAAATAGGAATACCAAACCCCTCGAACAAAGGCACATATGTGAGTGCACATGCCGATCCTAATAAGAGTGCTAATTCGGTATCAGAAACACGTCCAGTGAAAATCACATCATGTTTATAGGTGTTGTTTGTATAAGCTTTTTGTATTGCTTTGGAGTAAAACATTTCTTCACCAACAATGAGTAATTTATGTGAAGAACCGGTATCTTGTTTGAATTTTTCAAATGCTTCCAGTAAGCGGGCAATATTTTTCCGTGGATGCAAGGATCCAATATACATAAAGTATTCGTGTCCTTCGGCATAACTCTGCTTTATTGACTTTTTTTGTTCCTCGTTAAGTGGCGAAAACCCATCGCTTATGCCATTGTAAACAACATCAATAATTTCTGTCGGTATATTATATTTTGACGCAATATCTTGCTTCGAAAATTGAGAAACAGTTACAATTCGCGTAGACGCAGCAGCGTATAAGGGGAAATATTTTTTATAATACCGCAAAACCCCGCCAGGAACGTGATGCGGATTGTGTTCGAAATTCAAATCGTGAATAACATTCACTATCGGTGCAGAAATGCCGCTTGGTACGTATCCGTCTGTCGAAATGAAAATATCGGGGTTAATCTTCTTTATCACTCGCGGTAATTGAGCATGAAACCAAAACTTCCACAATAAGGGGTGACGAGCCTGAAAAGGCACAATTACCGGTTTTACATTTTTGGCAAATATATATTCATTGTCATACATTCTGTCGAATAACAGGTAAAATGTGTGTTCCGGGTGATTTTCGCACATGCGTTTAATTGTTTCGAAGGTAAATCTCCCTATACCTTCGAGCTTATCTTTTATAAGAAATCTTGTATTTATCGCTATATCCACAATCGTATTTTTTTTATCAAAATTAATAAATCTCGAATCAAAAGCAAGTTAACAAATCCTGAAGGATTACGACACAATTTATGCTTTTTTTATACTGGAATAAAACAAAAAAACAGAGAAGAGCTTATGATATATATCTTTACTCTTACTCTGTTTTTGTGACTCCGACAGGATTCAAACCTGTAACCCTCAGAGCCGAAATCTGATATTCTATTCAGTTGAACTACGGAGCCATTTATGATGCAAAAATAATCTAATTATTGGTATTTACAAGAAGAGATGTTTAGTTTTTTTATAATTGTGTTCGCCGAAAATTATTTTGTTCGGATTTTTTTTTTTGTTTGAGATGAGTTAACAGAATGTTATTAGATGTTATTTTTTATGGTTTTAGGTGTTTAATAATGATGAACTGAGCAATTTCGAGTTCATTGACCGTAGGGAAATAATGCAGAATGATAATTAATCCAAAAAAACCATTCATTAACAATGAACACTATTGTTTATCCGAAATAAATACTATATATTTGTTATACTAAAAACATACAAAAATGATAAAACAATCTGTATTAACCGAAGTTATAGGTCAACAAAGAGAACGTTTGCAAGAAACATCGAGTGGGTATATACGAAGTTTATTACCACAATTACCGGATACTCTTGAAAATCATGCATTAATTATATCAGGTATACGGCGGTGTGGAAAAAGTACCTTGTTGCATCAATTAATAGATAAACAGTCCGAACAATTTTTTTTCCTCAATTTTGACACGCCCAAACTGTACAATTTTGATATACATGATTTTCAGCTAGTTGATTCTCTTATTGACGAACACCATTCACCAGTTCTTTTTTTTGATGAAATTCAAATAATACAAGGCTGGGAAATGTACGTGAGACAAAAATTAGATGAAGGATTCAGAGTAATAGTAACCGGTTCAAATGCATCACTTTTAAGCAAAGAATTAGGCACAAAACTAACAGGCAGACACATAACAAAAGAATTGTTTCCATTTTCGTTTACAGAATTTTGTGAATTTAAGTCAATACAGAATACCGTAGAATCATTTTCTGAATATTCAAATAGTGGGGGATTTCCTGAATATGTAAAAACTAAAAATCCGGATATTTTGACTGCCTTACTTGATGATATTTTGTACAGAGATATTGCGGTACGTCACAATATTAAAGATGTAAAATCTCTCCAACGAGTAATAAGTTATTTGGCAGCAAATGTTGGTAATTTAGTGTCAGCCAATAAGCTAACTCGGATTTTAGGCATAAAAAGCACTGCTACGGTAATGGAATATTTTAATTATTTTGAGCAATCGTACGTTGTGCAATTAATGCCAAAATTTTCATATTCGCATAAAGTTCAAATAGTTAATCCGCGAAAAATTTATTTTATTGACAATGGTTTACTTAGTATTATATCCACATCGTTTAATAAAGATGATGGGCATAAACTTGAAAATATAGTTTTTTGGGAATTACGCCGGCACAAAAAAGAATTGTTTTATTTTAACGAAAAAGGTAAAGAATGCGATTTTGTCGTATGCACTAAGAATTCAGTTGAACAATTGATTCAAGTTTGCTACACATTACACCCCGACAATATGCTACGAGAACAAAATGGATTGCTTGAAGCAATGGATTTTTTTAATTTTCAAACAGGAACCATTGTTACCTACAACCAACAAGATGTAATTATACATAAAAACAAACGTATAAATGTAGTTTCTGTAAATGAGTTTTTAAAATTTAATGCTTAATGAATCGCCGATACATTTCCCACGTTATTGTGCGAAACAGTGTAGCGTGGCAACCGGAACGCAGTGGAGCTCAACGAAGTTAATCTCTACTATTGAAACACAAGACTAAATAACTGACAGTACAGGTGCACGAGATCTTTCATTCCGCTTCGCTCCGTTAGTAAACGGACACGTTCATTCAAGATGACGTGCTTCGAATGAATGCTGAATGAACTGTCGGTGCACAAAAACCTGACAGCGTTTTGTTGTAGATATTAGATTGCACTTTTTTTGCCTTATGCCTTAATGAAAGGTTGTTGGTTTTAGGTTATTGATTGTTGGTGTGGCGAGATATGAGATAGATATACCTTGTGTCTTATTAAGCTGAAAGTTGTATCTCGCTTTAGCAGACCTATGCCAATTCAGCCCAATGGCAATGCCTTGATAAAGAATGACACCACCACATTTTTTTCGCCTTAAAAAGGCAACATACTTAAAACTGATGGATATTAGACAGTTAATACAATTTGTTATTGGTGGAATTAGAAAAAATATAGTGAATTCAGGACTCAATTATATGTTTGTTAACTCAAATTCTGTATTTTTGAACAAAAAAGATATGAAAGATGCCGGAAGATATATACTCCAAACAGATAAAATTCAAGAATTAGTTTCGCCTATGGGATATTGCATTGCTTCTGACCGTATAACGGTTGACGGATGCAAAGTAGGGTTTATGTACCGTGAGCAACGTGAAACTCCCGAAGATAGCGGCTGGCGTTTTTTAGCCGGCGACGAAACAGATGAATATTTAGAAAAAAATATGAATATTATGATGTTTGAGGTTAATTATATTGCCAATATTGATGCGGCAATTATTCCGTATCTCAAACATAAAATCGGCTCGGAATATGAACGAGTAGAAGGTTCCGATTCGTTTATTCCCTACCGTTAAATTATTTTTTCTGCGATTGTTTTGCCCAAGTGTCTCGTAAACTGACTGTTCGGTTAAATACGATCTTATCATTAGTGGAATCCGGGTCTACACAAAAATAACCTGTTCGTTCGAACTGACATTTGTATCCAACATCTACTCCTTTAATTGATGGTTCTACCAAAGCACGGGTAATTTGCAAAGAATCCGGATTTATATACTCAAGAAAATCTTTTCCATCTTCAGCATTCAATGGATTTTCCACAGAAAACAATCGGTCGTATAATCTTACTTCGGTTTCAATAGCATCAGCTATCGATACCCAGTGAATAGTTCCTTTTACTTTTCGTTTTGACTCTTCGGTACCGCTTCCACTTTTCGATTTTGGGTCGTATGTGCAATGGAGCTCAATAATATTTCCCGCATCGTCTTTTATAACATCTTCGCACTTTATAATATACCCATATTTCAGTCGTACTTCGCGACCGGGAGCCAGACGGAAAAACCTTTTCGGTGCATCTTCCATGAAATCAGATTGCTCAATATATAATTCACGTGAAAAAGGAATTGCACGTTTTTCTGAATGTTCATCTTCCGGATTTGAAATGCCGTACACTAATTCTGATTCATTTTCAGGATAATTTGTTAATACCACTTTTAAAGGATTGAGCACTGCCATAATTCGCGGACTCGAAGCATTAAGATCTTCTCGTACGCAATGTTCGAGTAATGCAACATCAATTACATTTTCGCGTTTTGAAACCCCAACTTTCGCAGAAAAATTACGAATAGATTCGGGCGTATAACCGCGACGACGTAGGCCGGAAATAGTAGGCATGCGTGGGTCATCCCAAGATTGAACATGTTTTTCTTCTACTAATTGTAACAGTTTTCGTTTGCTCATTACGGTGTAATTCAAATTGAGACGAGCAAATTCTCGCTGTTTCGGTACTCGTTGCCCCGGCTCTGCTATGTGCTCTAAAAACCATTCGTACAGTGGTCGGTGAACTTCAAATTCTAATGTGCAAAATGAATGAGTTATACCTTCTATAAAATCTGATTCTCCATGTGCAAAATCATACATTGGATAAATGCACCATTTGTCGCCGGTACGGTGATGATGAGCATGACGAATTCTGTACATAATAGGATCACGCATATGCATATTGGGAGAAGTCATATCAATTTTTGCACGTAACATACATTCGCCATCTGCAAATTCACCTTGACGCATACGAGCAAATAAATCGAGATTTTCTTCAACAGAACGATTTCTATACGGGCTTTCTTTTCCGGGAATAGTTGGCGTACCTCTGCTTTCTGCAATTTCATCAACCGACATGTTACACACATATGCTTTGCCTTTTGTAATTAGCAAAACTGCCCATTCATATAGTTGCTCAAAATATTCAGAGGCATACAATTCATTTTCCCATTCAAACCCAAGCCACTCAACATCTTTTTTGATTGCTTCCACATATTCTATTGTTTCGCGAATAGGATTGGTGTCATCGAATCGTAAATTACAATAGCCGCCATATTGTGCCGCCATACCAAAATTCAGACAAATTGATTTTGCATGACCAATATGCAAATACCCGTTTGGTTCCGGTGGAAAACGTGTTATAATATGCGGATATGTTTGTAAATCTTCTTCAATAAGTTGTTCTATAAAGTGAAGAGATTTTTTGTGTTCTGTTGAATTTTCAGCCATAACTTTTCTATATTTTATGCAAAAATAACATTATCTTGTATTTATTTTACAGTTCATTAATCTATTTACCTGTTTTTTGACAAAAAAAAATTATTTTTCGCAAAAATTAAATTTATGGGAATAATTGAAATTGAAGATATGGAGTTTTTTGCCTATCATGGTTGTTTTGAATCGGAACAGCTTGTTGGAAACTATTTTACCGTTAATGCTCGATTGGAAGCAGATTGTTCAGATGCGGTAAAATCAGATGCAATAGCTGACGCACTTAACTATCAAACCGCATACGAAATTATTAAACACGAAATGGCGATTCCATCCGCACTTTTAGAACACGTATGCAAAAGAATATTAGATGAGTTATTTGCACATTTTTCTACTCAACTTATATCTGCAACAATAAAGGTTGCAAAACTTGCACCGCCAATAGGTGGAAAAATGAAATCCGTGAGTGTACAGCTGACGCAAAAAGCATAATAAGAAGTGCTTGCGAAAAAAGTTTTGATTTTAGGAGTTTCTTCATGGAAAATTTAAAAACAAGGCTTTCGAAGACTTATTAATGGAAAGGTTACTTGTGTAAGTGGTCAATTAATAAGTCGAGAGATTCGTAGTATATGGAGTTTTTGGGCAGAGACTAAGAATGTTTTTTGTAATGTTTTGTATATTTTTTTGACAAAATAGTATGAACTATTGGGTATGTTACCTAATATAAATTTTTACCTTTGTTCAAAAAAAATTAACATATGACAATAAACGAAATTCAGGATACAATAATTGAGGAATTTTCAATTTTTGACGATTGGCTTGATAAGTATCAGTACCTTATAGATTTAAGTAATAATTTACCCATTATTGATGATGCGTTTAAAACGGAGAAATATCTTATAAAAGGGTGTCAATCGCGGGTGTGGTTGGCTGCGGAGTTACACAACAATCTTATTGTGTATACTGCCGATAGTGATGCAGTTATAACAAAAGGAATTGTTGCACTACTCATACGGGTGCTTTCAGAGCAAAAGCCTGAAGATATTATGAATGCTGATTTGTATTTTATAGAACAAATAGGATTAAAAGAAAATCTTTCACCAACTCGGTCAAACGGCTTGGTGGCAATGATAAAGCAAATGAAACTGTATGCAATTGCATATAATCATAAAAACAAATGATATGACTGCTGAAATAAAACAACTCGAAGAAGAAATTATTACCACCTTAACATCAATATACGACCCGGAAATTCCGGTAAATATTTATGACTTAGGATTAATATATGAAATAAAACTCGACAAATTACCTGAAGTTTCTATTCTAATGACCTTAACATCACCTAATTGCCCGATGACTGATGTGATTATTTATCAAATTCAAAATAGATTAATGTTGATTGAAGGCATTGAAAATGTGTTTGTTGACCTTACCTTTGATCCGCCATGGGACAAAGAAATGATAAGTGAAGAGGGAAAATTAAAATTAGGATTATTATAAATATAATACATGAAACCTGCTATTCAAATGGTTGACCTACATGGTCAATACAAACACATTCAGGCAGAGGTTGATGCTGCTATATCGAAAGTTATTTCACAATCTGCATTTATTAACGGTTCTGATGTGAAAGAGTTTCAGAAGGAACTGCAACAATACTTAGGATGCTCTTATGCTCTTACTTGTGGGAATGGAACAGATGCTTTAACACTTGCATTGCTGTCGCTCGAACTTGAACCCGGAAGTGAGGTTATAACAGCTGATTTTACATTTATTGCTACGGCAGAAGCTATTGCTCGTGTGGGATTGGTACCGGTTCCGGTTGATGTGAATCCGGATACCTTTACGATTGACTGTGATAAAATTATTGAAGCTATTAGCCCGCGAACAAAAGCAATTATGCCGGTTCATTTATTTGGCCAAGCAGCAGATATGAATAGGATTATGCAGATTGCTCATGAGCATAATTTATATGTTATTGAAGATGCAGCTCAATGTTTTGGGGCAGATTATGTATACAAAGGGCACACAAAAAAATTAGGTACAATCGGAGACATTGGGTGTACGTCTTTTTTTCCTTCAAAAAATTTAGGCTGTTTTGGCGATGGAGGTGCCGTTTTTACCCATGACACCGAAAAAGCAGATGCTATTCGTGCTCTTGCAAATCATGGTTCTTTGAAAAAATATTATCACTCTCAAATTGGGATAAATTCTCGCCTCGATACTATACAAGCAGCTATTTTGCGTGTAAAACTCCAATATATTGATGCGTACAATGATGCTCGAAAAAAGGCGGCTGCACGATATACCGAATTATTATCAACAATTTCATGGATTCAAACTCCGGTTTTTCAGGAACACTCAACACATGTATTTCATCAATATACCATTACAATTGAGGGGGATAATGTTGCGTTTCAATCTTATTTACGCGAACATGATATTCCGTCTATGATTTATTATCCGGTACCGATGCATGAACAAAAAGCCTTATTCGAATTCAACCCGAAGGCATGTCCGGTTTCGAAACATTTATCTCGTTCGGTTATTAGTTTGCCTATGCATACAGAACTAAGTCACGAACAAATTGAGTATATTTGTGAGGTTATCTCATCTTATAAAGCATAATTATGAATACACCGTATTTTGCACACGAAACAGCTGTTATTGATTCTGATTGTATAATTGGTAATGATTCAAAAATCTGGCATTTTTCTCATATTATGTCTCACTGTACTATTGGAGAAAAGTGTAATATTGGACAAAATGTAGTTGTATCGCCACAAGTAAAGTTGGGAAACAATGTGAAAGTACAGAATAATGTTTCTATATACACCGGTGTTGTGTGCGAAGACGACGTGTTTCTCGGACCCTCAATGGTGTTTACGAATATACTGAATCCGCGTAGTGCTATTGTGCGGAAATCAGAGTATGTAGAAACAATTGTAAAAAAAGGTGCCAGTATTGGTGCAAATGCAACTATTGTGTGTGGTATTACAATTGGTTCATATGCACTTATAGGAGCCGGAGCTGTTGTTACCAAAAATGTGAAACCATATGCGTTAATTGTTGGAAATCCCGGCAAACAAATTGGTTGGGTCAGTGAGTATGGACATACACTTCATTTTGATGCACACAACAAAGCAACATGTCCTGAAAGTGATAAAATTTATGTTTTAGATACAGAAAAACAAGAAATTGTTCAGCTTAGTGAATAATAAATATCTTGTTTTTGAATAGTGATAATCAATCTTAACTCTAAAAATTACGTCGAACTCAGTTTATTAGCCTTTCATATACCTGATTAATCTATACTCGACAGATAGTCTCTGCCTGAAAAAACCAAATACTATGTTTTTCTTGACTTATGAATAGGTCATTAGAAAAATTAAACTTTCTATGCAGGGATTTCAAAAATTACTATTTTTCACGCAAGCCCTTAATAAGGCTCACTAGCAAAACCCTGTGTCAAGCATAAATTTTCGATAAACGAAATAGAAAAATTATTTACATTCAGGTTGTTCAATTGGATTTGTCATGTCACATCCACCGGGTGTTACATGTTATACAAACATACAATTATGAAAATATTTCATGCATATGCTTTTTCTTTT
>CAZLCY010000004.1:11400-35699 GCA_964558075.1 uncultured Bacteroidales bacterium | reverse complement strand
TCCTGGCGGGACTACTAATTTTTTTAACACATTTATTTAAAATGAACAGTACCAAAACTCATTCTCTATTTATTGTATGTCTCAGTATCTGTTTCTTGTGTTTTTTTTCGTGTACAGAAACAGATGACTCAAAGGATATATATTCGCTTCACATTCGGGGAAACACTTCGCTTGTAAAATCGGGTTCTTCTGTACAATGCACATATCGTACGCAGAAAAAAACACATCTCGATTCGATTGCAATTATTTATGATGGCTCGAAAACTCAAACAATAGCTGACCCCGACACTGTATTTTTGTACCCGATACCTGATTCTGTTGTGGGGCGAAAAAGTATTACAATCAAATTCTATTCAGATAGAAAAATGGAAATGCATACGAAACATATAACTATAGTTTCTGATATACGAGTAAAACCTAAAAAAGCTTCAATTACCAATATGTACAATCACGATTCTGAAGCATATACTCAGGGTTTGGAATGGCACAATGGCGTTTTTTATGAAAGTACGGGGCAATATGGTTTTTCGTCGGTACGAAAAGTAGATCCGGAAACAGGAAACGTGTTAATCATAAAAAATTTGCCCGAAACTGTTTTTGGAGAGGGCTTAACTCGTGTAGGAGATTCGATTATACAAATTACCTGGAAATCTCAAATTGGCTATATTTATCGTGCAGATAATTTAAATAAAATTGGTGAATTTTCATACGCAACCGAAGGATGGGGCTTGTGTAACGACGGCACGTATCTTTACATGAGTGACGGAAGCGAATATATTCATGTATATTCGTTACCAAACATTACAAAAATTAAACAATTTCCGGTATACGACCATATAGGTGCTGTTTCTTTTTTAAATGAATTGGAATTTATTAATGGTCATATTTTTGCAAATATTTATCAAACAGATGAAATTGTAGAAATTGACCCTCGTACCGGAAAAGTGCTACGACGATTTGACCTTTCGGGAATTTTACCGGACAATTTCAAGCATCGTAATATTGATGTATTAAATGGCATTGCTTATGATTCCGAGAATAATCGTATATTTGTGACTGGCAAAAATTGGCCGAAATTATTCGAAATTTCATTGTAAAATATTTAAGTAACAAAAAATGAAACAAGTCCTTTTTATTGACCGAGACGGTACTATTATAGCTGAACCAAAAGAAGATTTTCAAATTGATTCCTTCGAAAAATTTGAATTTACTCCGCAAGTTATTTCTGCACTTAAAACAATTGTAACGTATACCGATTATGAATTAGTTATGGTTACCAATCAAGATGGTTTGGGAACAGATTCGTTTCCGGAAGAAACATTTTGGCCGGTTCATAATAAAATGCTGACTATTTTAAAACATGAGGGAATAGAGTTTTCAGACATTATTATCGACCGAACATTTCCGCACGAAAATAAACCAACCCGAAAACCGGGAACTGCTTTATTAAACAAATATTTGACAGGTAATTATGATTTAGCAAATTCATACGTAATTGGTGATCGGGAAACCGATATTGTGCTGGCACAAAATCTGGGAAGCAAGTCTATTTTGTTGAGATCTGACCACATTATTGCAGAAAACATTATTGCTCAAGCAGATTCTGTATATACTAATTGGGACGATATTACCCGTAAACTCATTTTCCCTGATCGCACAGCACAGATTATCCGAAAAACGAATGAAACAGATATACATATCAATATTAATATTGACGGAAAAGGTATATCTCGAATTTCTACCGGATTGTATTTTTTCGACCATATGCTCGAACAATTAGCCCGACATTCCAATTGCGATATGAATATTTCTGTGAAAGGCGACTTGCATGTAGACGAACATCATACAATTGAAGATACCGGATTGGCTCTGGGTGAAGCATTTTTGAAGGCTCTGGGCAACAAAAACCGTGTAGAACGGTATGGCTTTTTATTACCTATGGATGATGCTTTAGCACAAGTTGCCATTGACTTTTCGGGAAGACCTTGGTTGGTGTGGGATGTTTCGTTTACTCGTGAAAAAGTCGGTGACTTGCCAACAGAAATGATTATGCATTTTTTTAAATCATTTTCTGATGCCTCAAAATGCAACCTCAACATACGTGTTGAAGGAGATAATGAACACCATAAAATTGAAGCTATTTTTAAAGCAACTGCCAAAGCAATAAAAATGGCCGTTTCGCGGAATTTACAAAATGTTGGATTGCCAAGTACAAAAGGGGTTTTATAATTATCAATCCGAAAAGCGAGACACGTGATTAATTGTTATTAGGTGCAGACATTAGGGTTGTTGGTTGTAGGTGATTGGTTGTAGGTGATTGGTTGTAGGTGGTGAGATATTAAATATGAGATATTAGTTTATCTCTGCCATATGCCTTGTGCCTATTGCCTATTGCCTTTTTTTGCCTATTGCCTTGTGGCTTCTATTCCTTACACCTCACCTGCGAGCGTATCAAAAAAAATCAAATAAACAAATTCACATTTGCTTTATCTGCACGTTCCATATAAGCAGCAACACCGCCAATTGTAACCTCATCAAGTAATTCTTCTTGCGACACACCCATTACATCCATCGACATTTGACAGGCAATAAATTCCACACCATTTTCAAGAGCTTGTTGACGTAATGATTCCAGCGTGTCTATTCCTTTTCGTTTCATAATAAACCGCATCATTTTACTCCCAATCCCAAACATATTAATTTTTGAAAGTTTCAATTTTTTTGAGTCAGCAGGTAACATCATACCAAACATTTTCCCAAAAATATCTTTTCGGACTTTTGGTTTTTTGCTCTTTTTTATCACATTAAGTCCCCAGAATGTAAAAAATATTGAAACTTTTTCTCCGGTTGATGCGGCACCATTAGCCAAAACAAAACCTGCCAATGCTTTGTCTAAGTCATCACTGAATACAATAAAGGTTTTGCCTTTATTTTCTGAGCTTCTCTGTTCGTTGTGCGAGGATTTTTTTTCTTCGGGTTTTGATTTTTCTATTACCGCTGTAAATATTCCTTTGTCGGAATCTTGTGAAAGAAGCCGATTTCCGGTCATATTGCACCAAGCTTGTGAGTCACGAACAAACCCCGGATCGGTTGCGGAAATTTCTAATTTGTCTCCCGGCTCAAGTTCATCAATTGTTTTTTTGATTTTAAGAATCGGCCCGGGGCACTGTAGACCACAGGCGTTAAGCGAAACTATTTTCTTTTTGGTTTTGGAAACCTGCATGTCAATATCAATTTCTTTTTCTCGTCTTTCTACCTCTTCAGGTGTAATGTGATTTGTGATTTGATACCGTGTTGCTTCGTAAGTTTTGTATCCTCCCGAAAGATTATAAACTTGTGTAAAACCACGTTGTAATAATATATTTGTTGCTAAGTACCCGCGTAAACCAATAGCACAAAAAGCATAAATCGGGCGGTTTGTAGGTAGTTCGTTCAATCTGTTTCGAAGTTCATCTAATGGAATGTTAAGAGCATTATTAATTGTACCCAATTCACACTCATCAGCTGTTCGTACATCCAATAATAAGACGTTTTTTTCTTCCGCCTCAGCAATTTGATGCCAGTGAATAATAGGCATTTTTTGAGATATAATATTTTGAGCCACATATCCCGCAATAGCAATCGGATCTTTTGCCGATGCATATGGTGGAGCATACGCATGTTCAATTTGTATCAAATCATAAATAGTTTGATGCTGTTTTTGTAAAATTGCAATTTGGTCAATTCGTTTATCTACTCCCGTGTATCCAACTATTTGAGCACCATAAATTTGTCCGGTTTTAGGTGCAAAATTTAATTTTATGGTCATTGGCATTGCTCCCGGATAGTATCCTGCATTAGAACCGGAATGAGTAATTGAGGTCAGAAACTCGATGTTTTGTCGTGAGAGCATTGATTCATTCATTCCCGTAGCTGCAATAGTCATATCAAAAACTTTTGCAATAGATGTTCCGACAGCACCTTCGTATTCTAAGGATTTGCCTAAAGCCATATTGTCTGCGACTATTCTTCCTTGTCTGTTTGCAGGTACAGCGAGGTAATTTAACCATGATTGTCCGGTAACAGGATGCGGAAATTCGATGGCATCGCCAACTGCATATATGTCTTTTGCGGACGTTCTTAAATGTTTGTCAACCCATATACCACCGGCTTCACCAAGACGGAGACCGGCCTTGTGTGCAAGAGTAACTTCCGGACGCACACCTACCGATAAAATTACGAGATCTGCCTGAATGGTCTTTCCGCTTTTAAATGTGACATCAATACCATGTTGTGTTTTTTTGAAAGCAACAACAGTTTCTTCAATATACAGATTTACCCCCTTTTCTTGTAAATGTTGATGAAGTGTACATGCAACAGAAAAATCTATGGGAGGAAGAACATGTGGTGCCATTTCAACAATTGACACTTCTGCTCCGAGATGATGAAGGTTTTCGGCCATTTCCAAACCAATAAATCCTGCACCAATCACAACTGCATGCTTAATTTTATGGCTCTGGGTGTATCGTTTTATAGCATCAGTGTCCGATACTGTACGTAAGGTAAAAATTCCTTCAGAATCAATATTTTTTATTGGTGGTTTAAACGGAACAGCACCCGGTGAGAGTAGTAGCTTGTCATATGTTTCAATATATGTCTCGTTTGGAGTTTGTACTGTAACAGTTTTCTTTTTCGGGTCAATATCAATTACTTCAGACCGAATGCGAACATCCACATTAAATCGTTCACCGAACGATTCCGGTGTTTGAAGAAATAAATTTTCTCGTTCCTCAATTACTCCTCCTATATAATAGGGAAGTCCGCAATTTGCGTATGAAATGTACAGACCTTTTTCGAATAACATAATCTCTGCTTGTTCGTCTGCTCGTCTAATTCGTGCTGCTGCTGTTGCACCACCGGCAACCCCTCCTATTATAATATGTTTCATAATTTTTAGTTTTTTAATTGCAAAAAGATACTTAAAAAAATAGCATTTACAATATTTATTGGAGCTATTATAAATATTTCTGTTCAATATTAAAGCGAAAGAACCTTTTCTACAATGCTATTTTTGTCTAATTTACAGAGTGAATATAATTCTTCTTGAGTTCCGTGTGTAATAAATTCGTCCGGAATACCCATGCGATGGATTTTGCCAAGATGTCCTTGTTCACAGGCATATTCAATTATTGCACTACCAAATCCCCCGGTAAGAATACTATCTTCTATGGTAATAATATGAGAGAAAGATTTAAAAATTGTATCGAGTAATTCGGTATCGAGAGGTTTCACAAAACGCATATTAAAGATTGCCGGAGTAAGGTTGGTGTTTTTTCGAATATGTTTTCCGGCAGCAACAGCAGTATTACCAATTGGTCCAAATGTAAGTAATGCTATATCCTTTCCTTCAACAGTACACACCCCTTTCCCGATGACCATTTTATTCATATCGGTATATGGTTCAATAAACTCGCCGCGTCCACGGGGATAACGGATAACAAAAGTTTTTTTACTCGAATAAGCGGTAAACATCAGATCTCGTAATTCACGTTCATTTAGTGGAGATGCAACAATTACATGAGGAATTGCTCGCATAAATGAAATATCGAAAACACCATGATGCGTAGCTCCGTCAGCACCAACGAGACCGGCACGGTCGAGACAAAAAATTACCGGTAATTTTTGAAGTGCAGTATCGTGAATAACCTGGTCGTAAGCTCGTTGCATAAATGTTGAGTATATATTACAAAACGGAACAAGTCCTTCTTTTGCCATAGCTGCGGCAAGAGTTACGGCATGTTGTTCTGCTATGCCCACATCAAATGTGCGTTCCGGAAATTCTTCCATGAGTTGTATCATAGAACAACCCGATGCCATAGCAGGGGTTATGCCTACAACTTTTGAATTTTGACGAGCTAAATCTACTAAAGTTTGCCCAAAAACATCCTGATAGCGAGGTGGTTTTGGTGTAGAATCGGCATGAATTTTACCGGTTATTTTGTCAAACTTACCCGGAGCATGCCAGGTTGTTTGTGATTCTTCGGCAGGTTTAAACCCTTTCCCTTTTTGGGTTCGAATATGTAATAATTTCGGACCTTGTATGTTGCTCAGGTCTTGAATCAATCGGGTAAGATGAAATACATCATGACCATCTACAGGACCGAAATAGCGGAAATTGAGAGATTCAAATAAATTGCTTTCTTTTAATAAAATTGCTTTTGCAGCATTTTCAAATTTTTGAGCAACACTTAATGCATTCGGACCGAATTTACTTAATTTTTGCAGCAAATTCCAGGTCTCATCTTTTAGTTTATTATATGTTTTTGAGGTTGTTATGTCAAGCAAATATTGATTGAGAGCACCAACATTAGCATCAATAGCCATGTTGTTGTCATTAAGAATAACCAATAAATTTGCCTGAGCAAAACCTGCATGATTGAGTGCCTCAAAAGCCATTCCTCCAGTGAGAGAACCGTCACCGATAACAGCTACAATTTGTCTGTTTGTATCACCGTTTTGTTTAGCAGCAATTGCCATTCCCAATGCAACCGATACTGATGTAGAAGAGTGACCGACCGCAAATGAATCATATTCGCTTTCTTGCGGATTAGGAAAACCTGAAATACCACCGAGTTTCCTGTTTGTGTGAAATGCAGATTGACGTCCGGTAATAATTTTATGACCGTATGCTTGATGTCCAACATCCCACACTATAGTATCGCGTGGTGTTTGCAATGCATAATGAAGTGCAATCGTTAACTCAACTGTTCCGAGCGATGCCCCAAAATGACCGGGATTTCGACTGCTTTCATCAATAATAAACTCACGCAATTCTGCACAGACCTGACCTAATTGCTCAATGCCGAGTTTTCGTAAATCATCAGGTGTGTTTATATGTTTAAGTAATGAATCCAAATCAAATATTTATCAAGCAAAAATAATAAGAAACTTAATATTTCTATACAAAAAACTACATTTTACTTATTATTACACTGTTCATATGGAACAGAACACATTAAGACTATACATATTTCATAAATGTAAGAATTGTATTGTCCTGTTTTGTCGTAAATTGTGTGTATATTTTACAAGAAAGCAAATAAAGTATTTAAAAAAACTTTCGTGTTAAAAAAAATCAATATATTTGCGGTCTTAATAAGAAAATAACATAATTCTATAATTACTAAACATATAACACATGCAAAATAAAGGATTTATACGTGTTTTTACGGTTTTATTGATACTTGCGAGTTTATATTCTCTCTCATTTACATTTTTTGTGGAGCGAGCAAAGAACAATGCTGAAGAATACGCACAAGGTGATTTTGACAAACATCGCGAGTTTATGGACTCAGTTGAAACTGACGAAAGTTTTTATAACTTTTTGGGCTTACGAAAGTTTACCTATAAAGAATGTCAGGCTCGTGAATTAAATCTTGGTCTTGACTTAAAAGGCGGTATGAACGTAATGATGGAAGTTTCTATTCGTGATATGATTATGAATCTTTCTGACCGTAACGAACAAGATACAATGATGGTGAACACGCTAAATCGTGCCGAAGAATTGGAACGAGACGGTGCCGGAGATTTTGTTTCTTCTTTTGGTCAGGCTTTTGAAGAATTATATCCTGAAGAAAATTTACGTTTATTGTTTTTGGCAAATGAGGATATTAAGGATAAAATTAATTTTCGTTCTACTAATGAAGAGGTGCTTTCTGTTTTAGCGAAAGAAGCTGAAGCTGCATATGATAATACGTTTAATATTATTCGTACTCGTATTGACCGTTTCGGGGTTGCTCAACCGAATATTCAAAAAGTCGGAGAACGTCGTATTCTTGTTGAATTGCCGGGAATTAACAATCCGGAACGTGTTCGTGATCTCCTTGAAAGTTCTGCTGATTTGGAATTTTGGGAAACATACAATGCCGGCGAAGTAATTCAGGTATTGTTTGACATTAATTCATTGTTGGCTGAAAATAACAAAATAAATGAAGAGCAAGTTGCTGAAATTTCTGAAGAAGCTGATAGCGATACTCCTTCAGCCGACTCTCTCAATCAAACTGATTCTGCTGAACTTTCTCTTAAAGATCAAATATTGCAGGATACACTTGCTCAAACAGAAGCAACTGACGATAAATCTCGCGAGGAAATGAAACGTGAAAATCCTTTATTTTTTCATCTAACTCCAAATATTTCTCGTGACGGTCGTGCGGGTATTGGTCCTGTTGTGGGATATGCTACAGATAAAGATATTGCATATATAGATTCTATTCTTGCATTACCGGAAGTTCAAAATCTTCTTAACGAACAAAATCCGGAGCTTAAATTGGCATGGTCGCGTAAGGCAGAAGAAAATGGTTTTTATACGCTTGTTGCTCTAAAAGATTTAGGTGCTAACGGAAAACCTGCTTTAGATGGTGATGTGGTTGTTGATGCTCGCCCCGAATTTAGCCAAACGAGTTCGTATGCAAGTGTGCAAATGACTATGAATAATGAAGGTGCTCGCGAGTGGAGACGGGTAACCAAAGATAATATTGACCGTTCTGTGGCAATCGTGCTGGACGGATATGTATATTCGTTCCCAACAGTGCAAAATGAAATTGGTGACGGTATTTCTTCAATTACCGGTAATTTTACTATTGCCGAAGCAACGGATATGGCAAATATTTTAAAATCCGGAAAACTCGCCGCAAAAGCTAATATTATAAGTGCGGAATTTGTTGGTCCGACTTTAGGTCAAGAATCTGCACGAAGTGGTATATTATCTTTTGTATTGTCGTTTATTCTTGTATTAATCTTTATGTTTTTCTATTATAGAAAAGCCGGACTTATTGCAAATATCGCATTGTTATTAAATATATTCCTTGTATTTGGGGTGTTGGCTTCTCTTGGTGCTGCCTTAACTCTACCGGGTATTGCAGGTCTTGTACTTACAATTGGTATGTCGGTTGATGCGAATGTGATTATCTTCGAACGTATTCGTGAAGAGTTAGCTCAAGGAAAAGGTGTGAAACTCGCTATCAGCGATGGATATAAAAATGCTTATTCCGCAATTATTGATGCGAATGTTACTACCATTATAATTGGTATTATCCTGTTCTCTTTCGGTTCAGGTCCAATTCAAGGTTTTGCAACTACTTTAATTATTGGTATTCTAACCTCATTGTTTTGTGCTATTTTTATTACTCGATTGTCTTTCGAATTATTCCTCGAAAAACATTTACCAATTTCTTTCGATACCAAAGTGTCTCGTAATGCTTTTTCCAAAATTAATTTTGATTTTATTGCAAAAAGAAAAACATTCTATATGATTTCTGCTGCTATTATTCTTTTAGGAATTGGCTCTATGTTTACCAGACAATGGAGTCTTGGTGTCGATTTTAAAGGTGGTCGTTCTTATATAGTTCGAGTTGATGGCGAACGAAACACGACACAAATTGCAGAAAATTTAACTTCGGTATTTGAATCTGCTCCTGAAGTAAAAACATATGGTAATTTCGATGTAAAAATCACCACAGACTTTATGATTAATGAAAAAGGAGCTCAGGTTGACGGTATTGTGGAAGCGAAATTGTTTGAAGGTCTTCAGCCAATGTTAGATGACGATACTGACCTTAATACTTTTATTACACAAAATATTCGTCAGTCCGATATGGTTGGGCCAACTATAGCTTCTGATATTATTTTTGGTGCGGTTATATCTATTACTCTCGCATTATTATTTATATTCTTATATATTTTTGTGCGATTTAGAAATTGGCAATATGGTCTTGGTGCGGTCGCTGCATTATTCCACGATGTCTTGATTGTTTTAGGTATTTTCTCATTATTGTGGGGACGGGTTCCGTTTTCATTAGAAATAGATCAGGCATTTATTGCAGCAATCTTAACAGTTATTGGTTATTCTATTAATGATACGGTAATTGTATTTGACCGTGTTCGTGAAATTACAAGTAATTATCCAAAACGTAAAACTATAGATCTTTTTAATCAAGGGTTGAACAGCACTATTAGTCGTACAGCTATTACTTCGTTAACAACACTTCTTGTGTTAATTGCAATTCTTATATTCGGTGGTGAATCCATTAGAGGATTCGTATTTGCAATGACCATTGGTATTGTTGTTGGTACATATTCTTCCTTGTGTGTTGCATCTCCAATTTCTTTCGAATTTCTTAAGAAAAAGAATAAAATTACAGAATAAGCATATATGTAATTGATATATTTAAGAGACGTTCCTTTTATATAGGTTCGTCTCATTTTTTTTTGCTCATGTTTCCTAAAAAGGTGAGGAAAAACGCATTCAAAATCAATACAAGTAAACAACGCTAAACAAAATACGAGTCTCTGCTCAATTGTTTAATGAAATGATATATTGTTGTACATTCTAAAAAAGACACTGTTAGAAGTCATATATCTGTAAAAAAATGCAAGAAGTTTATTTTGAATCTGTTTGGATTCATATATCAAAAAATCATACGACATCCTCCGGAGCCGTCAAAACCATCATTCACAACCTTGTTTTCCGCACATATGCAATCAAACCCTAGTGGGTACTGTGTATGTTAATATTTATGAAATATTTAAGTGTAAATATTGATACTATCCCAAATACTGCATTACTCTCGACTTAATGAAAAAAAATACGAGCATATACTTTCCCCGGTCATCTCAACATTTTACCACACGGTGCAGCACCTTCGATGAAGAAAAAATCTCAAGACAGACTTCAGTACTGACCACACCATTATAAGCCCGAAATAGACACCATAAATAATTACGAATGCACACGCACAAAGTCACAAATTATTTATTAATCTGAGTTCGATATAATTTTTTAGGTAATTTGTAGAGGAAACTTATACATTTTTCCCACCGTTTTCCCAATCAACGCCGGTTGCATCTTCAGGTTTAACGGGTCGTCCGTTTTGCAAACACACTCCTGTTATAGTAGCATCAATTATCACTTTTCCGTCAGGAATTCTCTGAATAATTTGATGAAATACAATACGCAAATTACCTTGTTTTGCGGTATTTATTTTTACCACAAAAGAATCTTGACTGTGTAAGGGTGCTTTATAATTAATTTCGACACGTGATACTACCAAATCAATATGTTGTTCATGCAATGCAGCAAAATCAATATTTTTTGAAAGTAAAAATTCATGACGTGCATGTTCAAGATAGTTTTGGTATACAGAATTATTAACTATTCCTTGCAAATCTAATTCATAATCTCGAACCTTAAACTCTAATTCAAATGCAGCTTCGGGCATAGTTTATTTTTTGATGATTAAACAATGATATATTCTTTATCAAATTTATATATTTTTGTACAAAAAACATGCACATGCGTAGTAAAATATTTGAATACTCTATTTTCTTCATCACAGTTGTTGCTATTTTTCCATTTATTATCAACTCAGTCTATGTGCATCCTGCTATTGATGACTACGCACACGCATACCGTTTGTTTAATGCTAGTATTTGGGAAACCGTTACCAATATTTATCTTACCTGGTCGGGCAGATATTTTGGAACGCTTATTTCATGCATCAACCCACTACTCTATTCACAAAGTATACTTTCGACAGTGTATAGCATTTCTATTATTTTCTTGTCGATAACATCAATCTATTTTTTACTCTTGAGCCTTTCTCGTTCAAAACTAACAAAATTGCAAACCTGTGCACTTACCGGCGTCGTTTTGCTACCATTTCTTACATATATTCCAGATGTATATTCATATTTTTATTGGTTTTCAGGATACATTACCTATACAATAGCAAACGCAGCAATACTTTTTTTAATAGCAGTTATATACAATTATATTCGAAAGCCGCAATCATTTATTTTAACCCTTCTTATTGTCGCTGTACTTTCATTCATTATTGCGGGTTCAAACGAATTTGCACTAATTCAAACACATAGTATATTCATTTTAGGTTTTCTTAGTCTTAAAAAAACTCGAACACATACACACTATTATATATTCTATGGTATTTTTCTCCTTTTTTCACTTATATTTTTAGCTGCTCCGGGAAATTATCAACGAGCAGAAATATGCAATGTATCCGTTTCAATAACAGATGCTGCATATATATCTCTTTTCTATACGAAAGAATTTTTTATCCGCTATGTCGGCATGTTCCTTTCTGCCGGAGGCGCTTATCTCACACTATTTGCACCGTTACTACACAAATCCAAGAAAATAGTAGACATACATCCAATTACCATAGCCATATTCGGTATTGGAATGTTGTTTGTTTTAGAATTTTTCTCATTATATGCCACATTTACGGCATTACTATACAGAACAGAAAACAGTACGGTTTTATTAGCAATACTTATATGGATATTTTTCTTACAACAGACATATTCTCGATGGATTATACACACAAAACCGCAGAAGATTCTTCACAGTAAAACAGCAAAAATTATAAGTGTCATCATATTTCTCGTCCCGGCATTATCGCAAAACAGCACCATTACCGTCTCATACAAAGACTTATTGCTCGGGGAAAGCAGAGCATATAGCAAGACACGAAAAACACAAGATGAATTATTACGAAATGCCTCCGGACGTTCGTCTGTTGAAATTCCGGCATTACATTCATATCCGGGAACACTTTTACCCAAACGCTTTGCAAATCAAGAATCAATTACTCGATTACTCTTTTATTTTGACGCACAGAAATTTTATTCTGTTGATACCATTATTATTCATCAGGACACAATTTCACAACACCCATATATCCACACAAAACTATGGAATTATGAAAATGAGCCATAATTAATACTCACAAAAAAAGCCGTAATTATAAGAACCTCTATATGAATTTTACACCACAATATTGATAATTTTACCGGGAACCACAATAACCTTTTTCGGAGCACCGGCAGACAACCATTTTTGTGCTCGTTCATCAGACAAAGCCACCTTTTCGACCTCATCTTTCGACAGTGATTTTGGTAACTCCAATTCAAACCGTTTTTTTCCGTTAAACGACACCGGATAAGTTACCGTATTATCTTCCATTTTGGCGGAATCATAGGCAGGCCATTCTTCAGATGTCAAAGAATTCGTTCCGCCATACATTTCCCACATTTCTTCTGCCAAATGCGGTGCAAAAGGATGAAGTACTTTGGCAAATATTCCAGCTGTCTCTTCACTTACTTTTCCCTGTTTATAACAAATATTGGTAAAAACCATCATTTGAGAAATAGCAGTATTAAAGTGAAGTTGATTAATATCCTCCTCAACTTTCTTTATAGTACGATGCAGTTCTTTAATTACAGAGGCATCATCTTCGAATCCGGCAACAACACATTCTTTTTGAGCAAAAAAGCGGAACACTCTGGCGAGAAAATTAAATACCCCCTTTACCCCACTATCAGTCCATGGCTTCGTTGCATCGAGCGGTCCCATAAACATTTCGTATAATCGGAGGCTATCTGCACCGTATTTTGCAATCACATCATCAGGATTTACCACATTTTTGAGTGATTTCGACATTTTAGCAACTATCTGCTTTAATTTTTCACCGGTTTGCGTATGAAAATATTCACCATCTCTTTCTTCAACCACATCGGAAGTAACTTTAGCCCCTTTCTCCGTTTCATACGCAAAAGCCAATATCATACCCTGGTTGTATAATTTCTGATATGGCTCATCGGTTGAAACATACCCGAGATCAAACAATACCTTATGCCAAAAGCGACTATATAATAAGTGCAAAACAGCATGTTCGGCACCACCAATGTATAAATCAACGGGCATCCAATAATTTTCAAGTACCGAATCAAAAGGTGCATCATCATTTTTTGGATCAATATAACGTAAGTAGTACCAGCACGAACCTGCCCATTGCGGCATTGTATTCGTTTCGTACCGTCCTTTTCGACCATTTTCATCTTCTACCCGTAACCAGTCTGTTGCGTTTGCTAAAGGAGATTCGCCATTATCTCCCGGCTCATACTTTTCAAGATTGGGCAAGGTATGAGGCAAATCAGACTCATCGACCATTGCAACCTCACCATCTTCCCAATGAATTACCGGAAACGGTTCTCCCCAATACCGTTGACGACTAAATAACCAATCGCGTATTTTATAATTAACCATTGCTTTACCAATTCCCTTTTGTTCAAGCCATTGAATTACAGTATTAATACCATCTTGTTTATTTTTTCCATTTATATCAATCCCCAAATCCGGATTGGCAGAGTTGATATATTCCCCGTCTTCTACCCAACACGCTTCACCTTTTTGTACTTTTTCACGTATTTCGGCGTCAGCATTTACGGGATCGAGGATACATACTATAGGAATAGCAAATGTTTGAGCAAATTCGAAATCGCGGGTATCATGAGCAGGCACTGCCATTATAGCTCCGGTTCCATATCCCATAAGCACATAATCAGCAACCCAAATAGGAATGGGCGAGTTAGTGAGTGGATTAATGGCATATTGCCCGGTAAATACACCTGTTTTTTCTTTTGCGAGCTCTGTTCGGTCGAGATCGGACTTTAATGCAGCCTGGCACACATAATCGACAACCGCCGATTTTTGCTCTGCACTTACTATAGTATCTACAAGCGGGTGTTCGGGAGCAATAACCATATATGTAGCTCCAAATAAAGTATCAGGACGAGTCGTATACACCGATAATTTCCCCGAACCGTCTGCAATAGAAAAATCGACTTCAGCACCGGTAGAGCGACCTATCCAGTTACGTTGCATATCCTTCACGCCTTCCGGCCAGTCAACATTATTCAGTCCTTTCAGTAATCGTTCGGCATAATGCGGAATACGAAGCATCCATTGTTTCAAATTCTTTTTGGTAACCACATGACCACATTTTTCGTGCGACCCGTCAGTTAAGACCTCTTCGTTTGCACATACGGTTTTGCAATTATTACACCACCATACTTGAGCATTATCATAATAAGCAAGACGTTTCGAATTGACATACTGCTGCACAGCTTCATTTCCCTGCTCAGAAACAGCATCGGGCACAGTCAATTCAGAAATTGGTCGTCCTTTTTGTTTATCTGAATCAAACCAAGTATTATATAATTGAATAAAAATCCACTGTGTCCATTTATAATATTTCGGATCTGTTGTATTTATCTCCCTCTCCCAATCGTAACTAAGCCCGAGTGCTTTAATTTGCCGACGGAACGTATCACAATTTTTTTGCGTGGTAATAGAAGGGTGCGTACCTGTTTGCATAGCATATTGTTCTGCCGGTAATCCAAACGCATCCCAGCCCATAGGGTGCAAAACATTAAACCCCTTCATTCGCTTATATCTGCTTACAATATCAGACGCTGTATACCCTTCAGGATGTCCCACATGCAATCCCGATCCGGAGGGATACGGAAACATATCTAATGCATAAAATTTTGGTTTTGATGTATCTGTACCGGTTTTGAAGGTTTGATGCTCCTCCCAATATGCTTGCCATTTTTGTTCTATCTTCGTAAAATTGTATTCCATAATTACCGCTCTAAAATTAAGCTACGAAATTAGGAAAAAAATCAGAATCAGCCCGATTTTTTGAGACAGATTTTTTCAGCATACCAGTCAATATAATGCAGGACTTATAGCGGCATTGAGCTTTTATTATACTCAACACCAAAAAAAATAAAAAACCGTATCCGACTTTTTAAATTAAGAATTAATAATTATTTGCCATAATGCTTCAGCAAAAACTCTTTGAATTCAGGATATGTGCCATCCATCATATCGTACGTTTCGTTGAGGTTTTCTAAATCCTTCATGCTTTCGGGTAATTCAGGTTCTATTCCTGTTTGCTCTACCAGTGCATCAGGAAATTTTGCCGGATGAGCAGTTTCCAAACTGACACATAAATCATGTGTCGAGATATCATTTTGTGCACAATATTCTTGTAAACAATGCCATCCCACAGCACCATGAGGTTCGAGTAAAAGTGAGTAGTTTTTCCATGCCTCCCCAATTGTTTTTTTCGTTAAATTGTCATCAACACTGAGAGTGAAAAAATCCTTATCAAGAGCATCATAGTCAGGAGGTGTCAATATTTCCCCCTTTTCATTCATATTACCACCATACAATTCAATCAGGCGTGCCAAGTTACTTGGATGTCCCACATTCATTGCATTTGAAATACAATTAATAGAAGGATTAATTTTCTCATATTTTTTTGTCAGAAGCAATTGCTCAAATTCGTTATTTTCGTTAATCGCAACCAGTATTTTTTTAATCGGCAATCCCATTTTCGAAGCAAGCACACAGCCCATCATATCACCGAAATTACCCGACGGAATTGAAAAGGTAATTTTATCTGTTGCCGATTGTGATAATCGAGAATAAGCATATATATAATATACAATTTGAGGTATCAATCGACCAATATTAATTGAATTGGCACTTGTAAGTTCCAAATGTTCTAAATCCGGGTCAGAAAAAGCCTCTTTAACAAGAGCTTGTGCATCATCAAATTTTTTGGTAATTGCTATTAAACGAATATTATTTTGTAAAGTGGTCATTTGCTTCCGTTGTCTATCCGAGACTTCATCTATCGGAAACAATACCGCAACATTAATATGAGAAAGATTGTGGAATGCGTGTGCAACAGCACTTCCTGTATCTCCGGAAGTTGCGGTTAGTATTAACTTATGAGAATTTTTTTGTTTTAAAAAATAGTGCATGAGTCGTCCCATCATGCGGCCTGCGAAATCTTTAAAAGAGGCCGTTGGGCCTTGATCTAAACGCATTATATATTTTCTTTCGTACACACGCTCCAACGGAACATCAAAATCATAGGCATCCAGGCACATAGCCAATAATTCATCAGAAGGGATTTCCGCACCAAAGAATTTTGTAAACACTTCAAAAGCGATTTCTGCGTATGATTTTCCGGCAAAAGATTCTATTTCATGAAGAGTAAAGGTGGGGATAGAATCCGGAAGATATAAGCCCTTATCGGGAGCAAGCCCTTTTAATAATGCTTCACCAAACGATACTTTTGGTGCTGTGTGATTTGTTGAATAATATTTAATGTGACTCATATATGTACTATTTTATTTTACAAAAATATATGTTTTAATATAATATACACTATTCAAAAAAAATAAAATATTGAAAAAAAAAATTACATCTTGTTGTATAAAAATGATTTCTTTTTTTGCAATACCATAAATTAATGAACACATTACGCATATATTACAAGTTAGCGTAGAAAAAGAAAAACAATAAAAAAGCAAGCATATTATACCTCAAAATCCTGTAAAGATTCCGAAGCAGCTTCATATCCTTTTTCAATAAGTTTCTTTATCTGATTCATATCAGAATGATTAAAATCGGATAAATCCGGTTGTATTAATAAATCGGCATCTTCGATTTGAGGGGAGGTTGCATTTTTCATAATAAAATGGAAGCTATTCAAAATCACATCCAAAATATTTTCCGGTTTTTTATACGAATGCTTTGCATTCAAATTGATACCAATAAGATATTCGGCACCTCTTTCTTTAAGAGTACGTATTGGCACATTTTCCACCACACCACCATCAACGAGCATATAATCTTGGGTTTCAATTGGCATAAAAATACCGGGAATACACGTGCTTGCAAGCACTGCGGTAACAACCGATCCTTTATCAAAAACAACTTTTTCGCCGGTTGATGCATTTGTTGCAACTATAGCCAAATCAATATCAGCATCTTCTATATTTTTATCACCTATATGTTTAATAATTAAATTGCCAAGTTTTTTATTTGACAACAAACCATAGCGAGAGAGCGAAACAGCAGTAATATCAATCCAATTAAGCTCTGCGGCAATTTTTTCCATGTCTTCCCATGTTTTTCCAAAAGCAAACAATGCCCCGACAAAAGCACCAATACTTGTACCGGTAATAGAGTCTATTGAAATATTTTTTTCTGCTAATGCTTTAAAAACACCAACATGTGCCGCACCTAATACAGCACCACCACCAAGAGCTAATCCTATTTTCATAAATATATTTTTTTGTATAAAAAAAGAAAAAAAACTAAAAATATGTAAAAATTTCAGAGTTCGTCTAAATAATATCTTGATTTCCGCATAATTTACAAATCACATCAAATTCTTCTTTATTCACTCAACCTCCAACAAAGCCACTTTCAGCACAATAGTTTTACAGGGAGGAATAGGATCTTCACCCTGTTTTCCGGCAGCCAATTCAGAAGGGAGGACAAATTTTGCATATCCACCTTTTTGCATATATTGTACCCCCTCACGTAAACCAGGCCATACATGTTCATCTTGTACGTTAAAGGTAAGTGGTTTTTTTGATTTTGCACTCGAATAAATAATATCTCCGGTAATATAAGCAGCAGTATAATGAATTGTGACACGTGATTCTTTCGTTGGTTTTGCACCTTCACCACGCTGTTCTTCAATATAATACATTCCGGATTGCATAGGTTCGATATCGGAATAATTACCGGCAATATATTCCGTAAGAAGTAACTGCTCTTTTTCGCATATATCTTCAATAATTTTTTCGGCATGCGAAATAAATTCTTCCTGCGAAAAAATAGAATCTAATTTCACCTCAAAACGAAGCATTTCTCCCTGTTGAATACCGGGGGGCAAACCATCTTTACGATGTACTTCAAAAAAATGTTCTGCATTAATTTTTGCAGTTATACTATCACCTTGCGAAAGCATCTGATAAATATGATAAATAGATGGTATAGTATCCCGAGGTTCAATATATTCCTGAACAAAGCGATGCGATATTTCGCGAGAATCAAACAATAAAGAATCAGACTCATTATAATACGCAACTTTCAATAAAAGTCGATCTCCGTCTTTTGGTTTTGGCGACTGCGTATTATCTATACGATATGCATAAACCAAACCTTCGGGGGTTTCTTTGAATGTTTGCTCAGTATCAGAACAAGACATAAAAAACAGTACAATACTAATGTATCCAAATATCTTTTTCATACTTTCTTTCTATTATTAATTATTTAACGGTTATAAATCTGAAAAATTTATTGCAAGCCTCCAACAATCTTTAGAATGGCAGCAGTTTATCATTCAGTTCATACATAGTCTCTGCCCGAAAACTCCCAATTAATAAGCCTTCGAAAATCTTGTCTTTGAAGTTTTCCATGCAGAGACTTCTCAAATTATGACTTTTCTCGCAAACACTACATAGATTCATTCAAACTATGAATTATTTATTTTTATACATAGAAGCATAATAAGAAGCATAATCGCCCGACACAATATTTTGCAACCATTCATTATTGTTCAAGTACCAGTCAACAGTAAGCTCAATACCTTCTTCAAAAGTAACAGATGGTTTCCACCCGAGTTCATTCATAAGTTTCGAAGAATCTATTGCATATCTCAGATCGTGTCCGGCACGGTCGGTGACATAGGTAATTAATTGCTCAGATTCTCCCTCTTCTCGTCCTAACCGATTATCCATAATTTTACATAAAGTACGGACTAAATCAATATTAGTCCACTCATTATTTCCGCCAATATTATATGTTTCGCCAAGCGTTCCCTTATGAAAAATCAAATCAATAGCTGCTGCATGGTCAATAACATATAACCAATCGCGAATATTTTCGCCTTTTCCATAAATAGGCAATGGTTTTTTATTTGTTATATTATTAATACACAGCGGTATAAGTTTTTCAGGAAATTGGTTTGGTCCGTAATTATTTGAACAATTACTTATAACTATCGGCAGGTTATAGGTGTTAGCATATGCCCGCACAAAATGGTCTGAACTTGCTTTTGAAGCAGAATACGGACTTTTCGGGTCGTATGGTGTAGTCTCCGTAAAAAGTCCCTCAGCACCAAGAGAACCATATACCTCATCGGTAGAAATATGATAAAAAAGTTTGTTTTCAAAATTACCGTTCCACAGATTTTTTGCAGCATGCAACAGCACCATAGTTCCTTGCACATTTGTACGCACAAACGAAGCAGGGTCGGTTATCGAACGGTCTACATGCGATTCTGCTGCAAGATGTATAACGCCGTCGAATGCATATTTTTTAAATAAAGCATCAATACTTTCCGCATTGGCAATATCTGCACATTCAAATATATAGTTGGGTTCATTTTCTATATCCTGTAAATTTTCGAGATTTCCTGCATAGGTAAGTAAATCGAGATTAACAATGGTATATTCCGGATAATCCCGCACAAACTTTCGCACAACATGAGAGCCGATAAATCCGGCACCTCCGGTAATTAAAATTGTTTTTTTCATGTGTTTAGAATTTATTTTGTCTTATACTTTATTTTTATTTTTTTGTATTGAGCGAATATAATTATCAACATTAAAACCGATAATAAGAATATCATCAACTTGTTCCAAATCACCTTTCCAATTGAGGAAAAAATCTTTAAGTTGACGATTTTGTTTCATAAACGGCAAATTATGAATTGATAACAATAGATGTCTGAATCGAAGATATTTCATTTTTTTACGAAGAGGTCCGCCAAATTGGTCGACATAGCCATCCGAGAAAATATAAAACGTATCGCCCGGCTGAATTTTTACAATATGATTTTTAAAAGGCACATCCTCATGCTCATTCCCTAAACCAACCGAAAACCGATCTCCTTTAATAGAGATAATTTTGTTGTTGCGCACAATATACAAGGGATTATACGCACCGGAATATTCCAATATCCCTTTACTTTTGTGCAACACACACATAGAAATATCCATACCATCTTTAACCGTGGTATCGTCTTCCATTTGATTTTTAGTCAACAATTCAATAAGAGCCTTATTCAGATAATCGAGAATTTCCGATGGTTTATGGATTTTTCGTTCTTTGGTAATATTTCGCAATAAATCGTACCCAATAATTGACATAAATGCACCAGGCACACCATGACCGGTACAGTCAACTGCAGCAATAAATATTTTATCCTGAATTTCGGTTATCCAGTAGAAATCGCCACTCACAATATCTTTCGGCATATACAAAATAAATGAATTCGGTAACAATTGCTTAAACTTTGCACGCGAGGGCATAATAGCCCATTGTATTCTTTTTGCATATGTAATACTATCGGTAATACTTTTATTTTTCACCGCAAGCTCTTCTTTTTGCTTCGAAATTTCGAAAGCCGATTTTTGTTGAGCAGTAAGAACTTTATTAGCTAATTTTAATTTTTTGGTACGCGATTCAATAAATAAAAATAAGAGTATCACAAACAAAAAAAGATAAACAAAAAACGCCCAAATTGTTTTCCAAAACGGCGTTTCAACAATAATAGTTAAAATTCGTTCATGTCCCCATACACCATCATTATTGGCTCCTATAATTTTCAAAGTATATGTTCCCGAAGGCAAACTCGTATAATTAATTGTATTTTGATTATTTAAATCATGCCATTCGTCCTCAAGATTTTCGAGAATATATTTATATTTATTTTTTTCGGGTTGGGTAAATTCAACTGCCGCAAAATGAATGTTAAGAAAATTATGACTCCATGGTAAATTCACTGTTTTATTATCGGAGACATATACGGTTTTTTTCTTCTGATTTTCAAAATACGAAATAGAAAGTAATTCCAAATAGGGAGTAACAAGATTTGTTTTAATAGAATCGGGATGAAAAATGTTAACCCCCTGTGTACCTCCGAAAAATATATGATTTTCATCTGTTTTAAACGTGCAATTTGGAGAAAATCCATAACCCTGAATACCATCAGCCGGATCGTAAGAGGTAAATGCCTGAAGAACGCCGTCATATCGTGCTAAACCTTTATTAGTGCTTGCCCAGACATCTTTCTTATAATGTACTAATCCAAAAATTTGATTGTTAGGCAAGCCATTTTTTTCGGTATAAAAAGAATACAAAGAGTCAGCCTCACGAAAAACATACAAACCCGAATTTGTACCAATCCACATTTTATTGTACGAATCTTCAATTATAGAATACACTTTGTTTTGATTTACATTTTTCCGTGTTTTTTGCGAATACATATACGGCTCAATCTTTTGATTTTCAGGAATAAAACGTGCCAACCCCTTGTCTGTTCCAATCCAAATAACCCCCCGAGAATCTTCATAAAAGCACAAAATAAGGTTTGACGGTAAATATCGAGTATTTGAATATTTATTGTAGTGAGTCATTTTATTATTATCGGAATTGTACATATATATTCCGGTATTTGTTCCTATCCAAAGATTATTCCGAGAGTCGGTAAATAGCGTTTTAATAATCTTATTACCCGTAAAAAAATGAGAAAAATGAGACCCACTTGTTTTAAAATCAGTAAATGTTAGTGTTGATAAATTAAAACTTACCAAAGAATTTTCACCGGCAACCAGTAATGTATTTGGACGAATGCCGGGATAAATTGCGGTTATATAATTATCGGAGAAATTATTGCGATTTTTAGAAAAATTATACGTTTTATGCGAATGCACATCATGAACATACAAACCATTGAAACGAGTACCAATAAAAACATGAGAGTCAGTTGAGTATAAAGAGGTTGTGTGTTTTGAGAAATATTTATCTTTATCAGAATGATACAAATTAATCAAATGGAATTTTTTTGGTTTAATATCTAACTTATTAAGACCATTTCTGGTTCCAATCCACAAAATATTGGAACGACCTTTAACAATACAATTAGCATTATTTGTTGTAATACTATTAGTATGAGTTGAATACGTATACTGTGTAAAGTTATTTTCCAAAGGAGAAAAATGAAACAAACCATGTTTATTCGAAGTAATCCACAAATCATGTTTATTTTTTCCGGAACAAATACCCGTAATAGCATTATGTTCCTTTGAAGAATAAAAATATCGAGTAAAATTCTTTTGTGTACGATCAAATTTATTAAGACCATGTTCGGTACCCACCCACAAATTAGTATATTGATCTTCATATATTGAGCGAACAACATTATTACTCAAAGAAAACGGTTCCTGAGAGTTGTTTTTAAATAAAATAATTCCATCAATTTTGGGTTCATAATAGCCTAAACCTTCTTTCGTGCCAAACCAAAGAATACCATAAGAATCTTGATATATACTATGTGAAAAATTCTCTATCTCTTTCGCAAAAATGTCTTTTTCATACTCATATTTATCAACTGTCTGATTCGAAAGATTAATCCTGTTTATATAATTTGAAGTAATTATCCACAAATTATTTTCATTATCGCATTCAACAGCAAAAACAGTATTGTCACTAATGACAAACGGGTGTTCTGTTTCGTACGAAAAATAAGAGGTAAAAGTATGTGTTTCTCTCTCAAATGAATTCAAGCCATTTTCGGTCGCAATCCAGATATTCCCCTGCCTGTCTTCGGCTATATCATAAATCATATTATCCGAAATAGAATGAATATCATCCGGGTCGTTTTTAAATACCATAAATGATTTTCCCGTATAGCAGTTGAGCCCGGCCTGCGTACCGACCCACAAAAAACCACGCGAATCTTGCAGAATACACGTTACATTATTTTGCGACAACCCATCGGCAATAGAAAAATTCTCAAATTGTTGCTTTGTTGAATACAACAAATCATACTGCTCAACTGCTGAATGCAAAAGAGGTACAAAAAGGAGGAAAAACAGATAAAATAGTCTTTTCATATACATAACCTTCGAGCTAAGATACAAAAAAAAATTATCCACAATACAATACATGAAAAATTATTGTTTATATAACCACGCAGATGGGTTTTTTTGCACATATTTTCGAAGATGCGATGGCGATTCTATAAAATCGCCAATGCCATACGAATCCCATTTTTCAGACACTTCCGACACTGTTTCGGCACTCGAAAGCACTACTGTTGGCCAATCGCGGGTAGCTACATCTTTTTGTTTTGTTGTTCCGTCAATAATAATATACGATTTGGTACGAATACAATCACGATTGGGGTCAAGATTATTGAGCGTATGCCATAAAAGAATATCTGTCTCTTCGATTGGTATATCAGCGTCGAACAATAGTAAATATGACGTATCGGGACTATTCAAAAAATAAGCCTCAGCAATTTCTATACGTGAAGAATATTCATTTTCTTGAATCGGAATACAGGCATATGTTTGACGAGACAACATTTTCTCACCTTCTTCCGGCAACATATGTGTTGCATCAATGCATAATTTACTACCATAACCGGTATGCGGGGCTGCATGATCTAAAACATCGAGCGGTCCTTTAAGAATGTGAACATCCTGCGAAACCAGTGCATGAGAAAGAATAGCAGATATTACTTCATGAGGATTATGTATATCGCAAGATTCGTCGACAATAACCAGCACCTTGTTAAACA
>CAZLCY010000004.1:0-11390 GCA_964558075.1 uncultured Bacteroidales bacterium | reverse complement strand
CCCCACAATGTATTCATAACTTTGAGTGCTTGTCCGGGAAAAGATTTATTAATTTTCACAATTATCAAATTGTGAGCAACACCCATAAACGGCATAGCATAATCTATAATTTCGGGAACCAATAAAAATTTAATAGGTGCCAAAAAGATACGCTCGGTAGCCTTTCCAATCCACGCATCTTCCATAGGAGGAATACCAACAATTGTGGTCGGATACACTGCTTTTTTTCGATGAGTAATACAGGTTACGTGAAATTTCGGATACATATCGGGCAAAGAATAAAAACCGGTATGATCTCCAAAAGGTCCCTCCACGACTTTCTCTTCATTTGGGTTGATGTATCCCTCAATAATAAAATCAGCATCACTGGGCACATATATGTCATTGGTAATTGATTGTACCAAACGAACTTTTTTCTTCCGCAAAAAACCCGACAACATAAATTCATCGATATTTTCGGGCAAAGGAGCTGTGGCTGAAAATGTGTGTGCAGGATCACCACCAATAGCAATCGAAATCGGCATTTTTTTTCCCAACTTTTTGTAGGCATTATAATGATTAGCCCCCGTTTTATGCAAATGCCAATGCATTCCTGTAGAGGTTGCATCAAAAACCTGCATACGATACATTCCCACATTTCTCACTCCCGTTTCGGGATGATGCGTTATCACCATTGGAAGCGTAATAAATTTTCCGCCATCATGAGGCCAGCATTGTAAAACAGGCAGCATCGACAAATCAGGCGAGGTATGAATTACCTCTTGGCACATTCCTTTTGATTGAGAATTAATCGGCATCCACGAAGCCATCTCGTTGAGAAGTGGAAGCATTTTCAATTTTTCCCAGATATTTTTTTTTGAAGACAAAACCTGTGCAAACAAGCCATCAATCCGAGTACGGATATCTTCTAAATGAGAAATACCCAAAGCCAAAGCCATTCGTTTTTCAGAACCAAATGCATTTATAAGCACCGGGAAATCGCTCCCGGCATTGGTAAACAACAAAGCCTTATTTGACTGAGCAGGTTGCTTTGAAAACCGATCGGCTATTTCTGTAATTTCCAAATCGGTAGAAACAGGCGTATTACATACTATCAACTCATTATGAGCCTTAAGAGTTTCTATAAATTCAGAAAGATGAGAATATGCCATAATTATATTTCAAAAAATCATTCCTGTTGATCGTGAATAATATTTAACATACGAACTGTAGCTTTTATTGCCGCCGCAGTTTGGTCAGAATCGAGTCCCCGCGTTTTAAAAATACACTTCGGCGATTCCCAAGTAATAATAGATTCAACCAAGGCATCTGTTTTTCCACCCGGAGGAATTGTAACCAAATAATCAAGCAAACGCGGAATATTAACATTCAAAGGTTCATATATTTTTTTCAGAGCGTTCATTACCGCATCATATTGTCCGTCACCGGCACTTGTTTCCTCATAAGTAGATCCGTTAATACGTAAACTGAGAGTTGCAACAGGCTTAAGACCTTTAGCATGACAGACGGAATAGTTTTCAATAGCAACTTTTTCTTCCTTATCTAATTGCCCAAGAACCTCTCGAACAATGTACGGTAAATCTTCCGTTGTGATAGATTCTTTTTTATCGCCCAACTCTACAACTTTTTTAGTTACCAACAGCATTTCCTCATTGTCTAGTTCTAAACCGAGTTCCTGCAGATTTTTTTCAATATTCGCTTTTCCCGAAGTCTTGCCCAACGCATATTTTCGCACCCGCCCAAAGCGTTCGGGCATTAGGTCGTTAAAATACAAATTTCCCTTTTTATCACCATCAGCATGCACACCGGCAGTTTGCGTAAACACATTAGAACCGATAATCGGCATATTTGCAGCAACACGAATTCCCGAAATTGTTTCAACCAATTTACTTATTTTATTCAATTGCATTTCCTGCACCGACGTTTGTATATGCAAATGGTCGTGCAAACAAGGAATAATACTCGACAAAGTAGCATTTCCGGTACGTTCCCCCAAGCCATTTACCGAAGTATGAACCCCATGAATTCCGGCACTTGCAGCTGCATTTGAATTTGCCACCGCCAAATCATAATCATTATGAGCATGGAAATCAAAATGCAAATTCGGAAATTTTTCAATAATTGATTTACAGTATCGATATGTTTCTTTCGGATACATTATTCCCAATGTGTCAGGAAGCATAAATCGTTGAATAGATGTTTTTTGCAATTCAGAAATAAGCAATTCAACATATTCAGGAGATTGTCGCATACCATTAGACCAATCTTCGAGATAAATATTGGCAGTAATTCCTAATTCGTCAGCAATTTTCAAATTTGCCTTTATATCAGCAATATGCTCCTCCGGTGTTTTCCGCAACTGACCTTCTAACTGACGTAAAGAACCTTTACATAAAAAATTTATACGTTTTCCTCCCGCTTCGTTAATCCACGTAAGCGATTGACCATTATCAATAAAGCCGAGAATTTCAATTTTGTCTAATAAATTATGCTCTCGCCCCCAGGCCATAATTTTCTTTGCTGAATTGAATTCGCCTTGAGACACACGAGCAGAACCAACTTCAATTCTATCAACCTTAACCTCTATTAGTAATTGTTTTGCTATATTTAGTTTTTCTTTATCAGTAAACGACACTCCGTTGGTTTGCTCGCCATCGCGAAGTGTGGTGTCCATTATTTCTATCGTTCTCATAGTATCCACTTTCATATTTAGGGTAGTTTATTCAAATAAACTTACAACCCGATTGAATTCAAATTATAAATAATAGTCAAAATTACGTTCTTTTTTCAAACAATACCTGTTTTCAGCATTTTTTCTTAACACTCTTGATTATTGAAGGGCTAATTCGGTTTTCACAAGATAATGTGGAATAGTATCAGAATATTCCTTGTAGGAATTCATAAATGCAGGCACAATTTCCGAGGTGCTAATGTGTGGTGCGTTTGAGAGAAACACTATACCAATTTGTTGTTCAGGACAAAATGCTATCTCATTACGATATCCGTCAACATATCCGCCATGCTGAATAACACGCATACCTTGTTTTGTGGTAATTATTCTCCATCCCAAGCCATATTCACGCCGTGCAATATTACCCCAATTTTTACGAGTAATATACGGAACAGGTGTTTTAACATAAGACTGACATACTTCAGAGAGAATAGTATCTGAAACAACATCCGGGGCATATCCCATAAGAGCCTGCAACCATTTGCTCATATCGGTAATACTTGCATTTACACCAGCAGCTGTTGGCACCGAATAATAACGATCATTCAAACGAGTTGCGTAATAATTTCCCCACCGACTTCTGGCATGCGGATATGCATAATTATCACCAATTGTAAATTCTTCAAAAGTCATTGAGGCATCATACATCCCTAAGGGAGCAAACACCGAATCTCTCATTAATTGCTGTACCGAATACCCCGTTTGTAAATGAGCAATAGAATCAAACAAACAAAACAATGCATTTTGATACGAATAACTTTCACCGGGACGATTGGTTATATTAGCAATTCGAAAATTCTCAAATATAGACTTATATGAATGTCCGCTTTCTATCCACGGATCAAACGAATGAGCAACTACACCACTAGATTGGCTCAAGACATTACGCAAAGTAAGAGTTTGCTGGTTGTACCAACGTTTGAGTTTAAAATCTGGTAAGTAAGAAATAATATTTTCATCAAGACTGAGTACCTTTTGATGATGCAATTTGGAAGCCAACACACCGCCAAACCCTTTTGAAACAGAAGCTAAGCGAAAAAGAGTATGAACATCTACAGAGTCTTCTGTACCTGCTTTTCGTAAGCCATAGGGTTGAACCGTTATTACTTGACCTTTATACACAATAGCATATGCTGCACCAACAATTTTTTTTTCGGTAAGTATAGTATTAATATACTCAGAAAACGAATTTAAAAAAGGGCGTATTTCTTGAGTATAATCTACAAAAACCTCCTCTTCCTCGAAAAAAATATCTGCAGGTTGATTTTGCGGCTGTAAAGTATATCCGATTAAACTAATAAAGATGATTACAAGTAACGGAATAAATAACTTAAAATTCATAAATTGATACCTCCAAAATGTTTTAAAAAAACATGTATACCTGCGAAGATAAAAAAATTATTAATTACACATTATCTTTTACAGATATTTTTTATACTAATATGTAAAATTGAGTATTTTGGTGCAGTTTGTTATTAATCTCCGGACTTTACAGTATGTTTTTTTACGTATTCTTTACTGTTTTAGCTAGTATTTAACATCAGATATCTTTCAAAATTAAGTAAAAATAGCATCCTCTCTGTTAAAACTCTCATAACCTTCGGACACCCCAACTGTCAAATTCAAAAAACATGTTATTTATACCAAGCATCCACATCTGGTAAACAAGAAAAAAAGGCTTTACTACTTTTTCTATTCAAAATCCGATTCATAAATTGTAAACTGAACGATACCTTCATATTCATTTATCAACCAATGTTCCCAGGAATTGTAATTGTAAAAATGGTGGATACTGTCAGGCATTTCTTGTGCGGGACCATTCCATGTTACTTGTAACGAATCATTCCGAAACACTCGTGCTTGCTCTTCAAATGGTCTATAACCTCCATTAAATATAATTTTATTTATCTTTTCATTCTTATCTATACCCTCATGCCCATAATCAGGATTAATAAAATTATTGTGCGGTTCAATAATAAAACTATCTATATGTACATAAGAACCCGTATCTGTTCCCAATAAGAGCAATAAGGTGTCTGATGTATTATTTTTAAAACTTATTTTATAATAATAGTCATAATTCTTGGACAAACAACTCCATAAAAATAATGAAAATGCAAATATAATCAGCACTTTAAGGCCAGTCAGAGTAATTGTCATAGGCATTATCAATTTGTGAATCATAGCTTGTTTTTGTTTTTAATTCATTTTTTAATTTATCAATATCTATTACTGATTTTTTTAAGCAAGAATATATTTTATTTGTTGTTATATCATTGGTATAAGAAATAGAATGAACCAAAAATCCTGGATTGTACCATAATTCGTTATGTCGCCATCCATGAGAATACCCAAAATAATCATTACAACAAACATAATTTCCAAAATAATTACCCCACATTTCGCCAACACCTATATATCCGTCAAGGCTTCCGGTTCCATTGCCATATCCTCGATTACGTGAAATAGCCGCTATATACCGAGTCCAGTATTGTTTGCCAACTTTAGTATAATGACTGGCATGTGAAAGTTCATGCCACAGTGTGGCATAACACCGCCTCGTGCTTGTATAATCCTGAAAAAGAAATATATCCGGCAAACATGCTGACAACGCCGCTGTTAAACCTTGTGTTCGTATTGCAGCATAACTAATCGCAAGAAAATCAATCAAATTTTTTATACCTAAAGATATATGTCGTGCCATTGGAGCACATCCGCCCCACTTACCTCCGGTTCGCAATGTCCATATCCTTAAATCGGAAATTGGTTTAGAAACACCATATTTGGGGCATAAATATTCTCTGTAATAATAGATGCCATTATTAACTGTAGACCACAACCATGCTTTCGAATTTGTATGAATATTTTTACTATATCCACTCTTAGAATGCTTCCCCATGTTGTAATGAGCTGGAGAAAACATCGCCCAATTCCCCCAAATTTTAAAACCCGTTGCATTTTCAAAAATAAGCGAATAATGCACATCATACCAAAAGCCCATATCTATATGATAATCACCCGATTCGTTGGTGTATGTAGATTTAATTTTCACATACCGGTGAGCACGTACTTTTACACGTTTCACACCTTCTAAACCTTGTATGGTATTGTCTACTTGAATTGTTCCGTGCGGTTCTTTTTTCGAGGGTACACGCCATCTTTTTAAATTCCCCGATTCATCAACTTGCTCAGATTCTTCATCAAGATTATTGGTTAATCGGTTCGATTCATATTCCAGCATGCCAAGAAAATCTATTTCGGTCTTACTTTTTAATTCTGTTTCAAGAGAATCATTAGGAATAAAACATGGTTCAATTATCTCATATTTTACATTCGGAAATTCATAATTAACCCCGACAGCTGTATACTGCCAGGTCATTTCATCTTCCGGTATCGACGAGTCGTGATAATAATATCCTTCCTGTTCTATTGCATAATCCAAGGGGTAATCAAACAATTCAAGACTGTCGGAAAGTAATGCCTGTAATTCAAGTGAATCTTTCGGTAAAAACCGCACATAATAATGTGTCGGTTGAATTACCTCTTCATCTACAGCACATGATTTTAATTGTCCCTGATTTTGCAAACTCTCATAGGCTTTTTTCATGTTTTCGAGCGAATATGGATTTATAAGTTTTTCACCCAGTTTTATTTTTCCTTCTGAATCTTTTTGCTGTATACTGTGTGTGTTGTGTGAGATATCCTCTTTTTGACAATTCTGAAAAAGAAGACTACACACTAACACGACACAGACACGCACCCTGTTTCTTTTCATGGTTATTGTTTTTAAAAATGCGACTTTTTATATACTTATATTTTCATTGACTGTGAGAGCTGAAAACACCACTCCCTTTTTCATATACACATTTTTTCATGCACAGAAAAAAAAGCTCGTCTATACTATGCTATATTCATTATATATTTGCGTAATGTGTTCATTAATTCATCGTATTGCAATACGAACATAAAAATTATTTTTTTAATAACAAGGAGCAATTGATTTTTTTTTCACTTTTTATATTATAAACATCAGGGCTACACCTAGTCCGGTATATTTCGTATCATTCGATAAAGGCTATCACTAATAATCTCGAAACTTGAAGTAAAAAAACAGATAACAAAACTTTATTATTTGGTCATTTACACACGTAAACTCCCAATTGATAGGGAGTTGATGTAACACTTATCCTTCTCACACAAACTATACTAATGCAAAATGTGGAGATTAAGATTACCACAGAGAACACAAAGAGCCACAGAGTTTGTAACAATTAATCATAAAATTTATTCATCATTACAAATAAGGCACAAGACAAAAATAAAAATTACTACAATATCTCATACCTGATACCTAATAATAATTAACCATTGACAATTAATCCTCCTCCTCATACTAAAATAAAATTACATTTATTATATTCAACTACGGTGAAAATAATATCTTTGTAATAAATAAACGAAGAAAATATGTCTACAGAACAAAGGATTATCTTTAATAATGTCCGTGTCGGATATAGTTCGCATGATGAGGTGTTGCACGATGTTTCGTTTAGCTTACATGCGGGTGAATTGGTCTATTTAATTGGGAAAACTGCATCGGGAAAATCAAGTTTACTTAAAACAATGTATGCGGAAATTGCTCCTTTAGAGGGAGAATGTGTGGTTGCAGAATATGATTTAATGCACATTCGTCGTTCCGAAATACCGTATTTGCGTCGCAAAGTGGCTATTGTATTTCAAGATTTTCAGTTGCTGCAAGACCGAACGGTTGAAGAAAATTTGCTGTTTGTGCTTAAAGCTACGGGCTGGAAAAAGAAAAAGGTTATGCAAACCCGTATTGATGATGTTTTATCGCAAGTTGGTTTATTAGATAAACAATTGTCTATGCCTCATCAACTTTCGGGAGGTGAGCAACAACGGGTGGTTATTGCACGTGCATTGCTCAACAATCCCGAAATAATTTTAGCTGACGAACCTACCGGTAATTTAGATCCCGAAAGTTCGGAGGGTATATTTTCATTATTGCATACCATTGCTCAAAATGGCTGTGCGGTGTTTTTGGTAACTCATAACTATCAGTTATTGAAAAAATTTCCGGCTCCGGTTTTGCAATGTGAACATAATACAATTGTAAAAAATACTGATAATGAGGTAGAGATAGATTTTGAATCATTGTCGGAATAAATTTTTGTAAAGAAAGTTCTTCTTTGCAGACTAAATCAAAAAAACAGATATGACGGAGAAATCGAAAGATAAGGATAAAAGTATAATTGACGATTTAGAAAAGAACGAATATAAATATGGTTTTTCTTCGGATATTCAGTCAGAAGTGTTTCCTCCGGGAATTAATGAGGATGTGATTCGAAAAATTTCGGCTATTAAAGAAGAACCTGAATTTCTTTTAGAATGGCGTCTCAAGGCATATCGTCATTGGCTCACAATGGAGCATCCGACCTGGGCTCATATTCGTATGAATATACCGGATTTTCAGTCAATAAGTTATTATGCTCAGCCGAGCAATAAACCGAAATATGAAAGTTTAGATGAGGTTGATCCCGAAATTTTATCGACATTCGAAAAGTTGGGAATTCCGCTCGAAGAACAAAAACTTCTTGCCGGTGTTGCGGTTGATGCGGTTATGGATAGTGTTTCGGTGCATACTCAATTTCGCGATCAGCTGGAGGAAAAGGGTGTGTTGTTTTGCTCATTTAGTGAAGCAGCACGAGATTATCCCGAATTAATTCAAAAATATTTGGGCTCAGTAGTCCCGTATACCGATAATTACTATGCTACCCTCAATTCTGCAGTATTTAGCGACGGTTCTTTTGTGTACATTCCGAAAGGTGTTCGCTGTCCTATGGAATTGTCCACGTATTTTCGTATTAATGCAATAAATACGGGTCAATTTGAACGCACTCTCATTATTGCAGAAGATGATTCATATGTTAGTTACCTCGAAGGTTGCACGGCTCCTATGCGCGATGAGAATCAGTTGCATGCTGCCGTTGTGGAATTGGTGGCGTTGAATGGTGCTGAAATTAAGTATTCGACTGTACAAAATTGGTATCCCGGAAACAAGGAAGGAAAGGGAGGTATTTATAATTTTGTAACCAAACGTGGCTTGTGTAAAGGGCATCATTCAAAGATATCGTGGACACAAGTAGAAACCGGTTCGGCACTTACCTGGAAATATCCGAGTACAATATTAAAAGGAGATAATTCTACTTCAGAATTTTATTCAGTAGCGGTAACCAATAATTATCAACAGGCGGATACCGGTACCAAAATGATTCATATTGGGAAAAACACGAAGAGTACAATTGTGTCTAAAGGGATTTCATTGGGTAAAAGCAATAATTCATATCGCGGTCTGGTTCGTATGGCGAAAACGGCAGAAAATGCACGGAATTTTTCGCAGTGTGATTCCTTATTAATCGGTTCGCAATGTGGTGCACATACCTTTCCGTATATTGATGTGCAAAATAAATCTGCTACGGTGGAGCATGAGGCTACAACTTCAAAAATTGCGGATGACCAAATATTTTATTGCAATCAGCGCGGTATTGCTACTGAAGATGCGGTAAGCCTTATCGTAAATGGTTTTGCTAAAGAAGTTTTGAGTAAATTACCAATGGAATTTGCTATTGAAGCTCATAAATTAATTGCTATTTCTATGGAGGGAAGTGTTGGCTAAGCTCTGAAGGGTATAAGATATGGAAGAGAAAAAATTGAAAGCATATTATAATCGTCTTATTCGCATCAATTTTGATATGGAGGAAATTCTTGCTGATATTGAGAGTGGTAAACTTAATCTCGATACGGTTATGTCGGTTGCTCTTTCAACTCATGAACCGCAATCTCGGTATTCTGCATGGATTATTTCTCATTATCTCTTACGGGGAAATTCTATTGAATCGTATGAATCACGGGCAGTAGATTTTTTATACACGACTCATATTTCTCATACCGGACATATTCGTGAACTATTGCGATGGTTTTCTATTGTAAAACCGTGCAAAGAGAAAAATAAAGGGAAATTAGTGGATTTTTGTTTCAAAAAGCTGTCTGACTTTACTATGCCGACAGGTGTAAAATGTCATGCTATAGATATTTTAAAATATGTTACGACACACGAACCGGAATTAATACCGGAATTTAAATTAATATTACAAGATATAGAGCCATATATGACAAGAGGCGGGGCTCATAAAATTAAAAAAATTCTTGCACAACTTTCACAGCAGGAACAGGTATTACAATAAAGAATAATAATATGTTAGAAATACACAATTTACATGCTTCGGTAGAAGGCAATGAGATTTTAAAAGGAATAAATCTTTCGGTAAAACCGGGCGAGATTCATGCTATTATGGGACCGAACGGTTCGGGGAAAAGCACATTATCGAATGTGCTGGCAGGTCATGAGACCTTTGAGGTGACGAAAGGGTCGGTTTTGTTTGAGGGAAAAAATTTATTTGATTTATCTCCGGAAGAACGTGCGTGGGAAGGGATTTTTCTGGCATTTCAATATCCGGTAGAAATTCCCGGCGTGAGTATGACCAATTTTATTAAAACGGCGGTTGAAGCAAAATATAAGTATCAGGGAAAAGAGGCACCCTCACCTGCAGAATTTCTGAAAATGATGAAGGAAAAACAGGTAATGGTCGGTTTGGCAAAATCTTTAACCGGACGCTCTGTTAATGAAGGGTTTTCCGGCGGTGAAAAGAAAAAAAATGATATTTTTCAAATGGCAATGTTAGAACCGAAATTAGCAATTCTTGATGAAACAGATTCGGGGCTTGATATTGATGCTCTTCGTATTGTTGCCGAGGGTGTTAATACGCTCAAAAAACCCGAAAATGCCTATATTGTAATTACCCATTATCAACGATTATTGGAATATATTGTGCCCGATGTGGTGCATATTCTCCATGATGGGAAAATTGTAAAATCAGGTGACAAATCCTTAGCTTTTGAATTGGAGGAAAAAGGATATGATTGGGTAAAATAATTGATTCATTCGCTCTATTACACAGTAATTATGCAAAATTTAGACACATATATACATAGTTTATCCGAAAAAAATAGTGCACCGGAACTCTTTGCAACATACAATTCTCTCGAGATTCCTCATAAAAAAATGGAAGATTGGAAGTTTCGTGATGCGAAAGATTGGTTTGAAGGGGCATATAATTTTTCTCCTGCTTCTGTTTTAACTTCGCATGATGTTGAAAAAGGCGTTGCAGACATTTCGTATGACGCACTCTTGGTTTTTGAAAATGGATTATATAAACCTGATTTTTCTCAGGCTCACCATATACAACAAAAAGACCGAGAATATTTATCCGAAACAGACTTCGTCAACAAACTGGAAGTTGCGAATGAGATTTGTGCACACGATGGTGCCCGTATTCATATTTCGGGTTCTGAATCTTTGCAGCATATACTTATTGTTTCGTTCTATTCGGGAAATCATACCTATGCCTTTCAAAAAAATACGGTCTATATTGAATCCGGTGCTCAACTTGTAATAACTGAAATGCATATTTCATTGAGCACATCGGTGCGAGTAAATCATGCACTTACTATACATACCAAAGAACATAGTTCTTGCGAATACACAACACTACATTCCCTTCACGATGAGGCTCAATTTATT
>CAZLCY010000003.1:0-38506 GCA_964558075.1 uncultured Bacteroidales bacterium | reverse complement strand
TTTTAATGTTGCATTAGAAATGAGTGACGTTATTTTGTGTTTCTGTACTTTAGTAATTTCATCATAATCATTTTTAAGAGTTTCACTTAAACTATGAATAGAATAAAAAGAATTTTTAACATCGTGTGTAATTAATGAAAAGAACTGATTATTGGTTTCGTTCAACTGTTTGAGAGACTTATTCAATTCTGCCAACTCAGACGATTCCTCTTGCAACTGTTTGGTTAAATCTTCCAATTCTTCTTTTTGAATAGACAAGACCTCATTACTTTCTTGTAATTTATTAGAAACACACAATAATTCTTTATGTTGATTTTCTATATGCTGTTTTTGGTTCTCAAGTTTTTTAGTTTGATATGCAACCTCTTTTTTAAGTCTCCTTTTTTGTTTTTCCAACGAAACCAATCGCATATAATAGAAGCCATATAATAGAAGAATAAGTCCTAATAAGGCAAAAAACGTAAACCACCAAGTTTTCCACCATGGTGGTAAAATTTCAATAAATAAAGAGGTGGAGAGTGCGTCATCAATATTTAATTGCCAAGCTTTAACTTGCAATTCATATGTGCCGGGAGGTAAATTGGTAAACACAACCTCGTGCTTCTTTCCCAAATAATTCCAGTTATCATCAAAACCAATTAATCTGTATGCATATTCTATTGCTTCGGGAGAATTATAACATACCGATTCAAACGCCACCCCCCATGTCGCATTATACGTATCTAAGACTAAAGTGTCCAAATATGAGAGGTGTTTTGGCAATACAGAAGAGCCGGGTATTTGTTTTTGATATGAAATATACAAATCAGAAAAATATAATTCGGCAATAGCATGTTTTTGAGAAATTTCAGACGGTTTAAAAGAAAACAAACCTTCATTGGTACCAAAATAAATGGTTCCGGCACTATCCTCAAATGCGGCTCTTTCAAAAAAGAATAAACCTAAAGACGTTTTAGAAAAAATAACCTTTTTATAACTTTGATTAGAAGGATTGTACTGAAACAATCCACGAACAGATGCCAACCAATATATTGAATCTTGTGTTGACAAAACCGACAAAATATTAGTCTGAGCAAGTTCAGGAATAAGTGTATCAAAAGTTTGCTTTTCAAAAGTTTGAGCATCAACCACAAAAGGTCCTTTATTTGTAGCAACGAGTATTTTATTATCGTATGTTTCAACGATATCAGAAACCTCAATCGGATTGTGGGGGTAAATATGGCTATCATTTTCTATTACATTAATAACTTTCCCATTTTCTATACAATACAAATTTCGAATTGTGGCGACCCAAATTTTACCATACGAATCATATATAACCTTATTAATATATTTCTGCACATTCGGATAATAGTCACCATAATCTATAGGCAAACTCATATAAACAGAATTTGCTTCTTTACTATACAGCCCCAATCCATGTTCATGAGTACCTATATATATATCATTCTCAACCAAACAAATACTTTTAACCGCATCAGTCGGTAAAATAGAGTTTTTTGTTGTAATCTTCTGTATATCAAAAGTTTCAATATGAATCCTCATAAGACCCCCCATCCATGTAGAAACCCACATATATTCACCATCCGATTCAAAACTCATAATTGAATTTGAAGATAAGCCTGATTCTTCATTTAATACTGTGGAAAGATTCATGCCATCATCAAAAATACTTATCCCGCCGCCATCTGTTCCAACCCACAAATTACCGCGAGAATCGGATTTAATTGCCGAAACAACATTATGAGTCAATCCTGATTTAGTGTTGGTTTGAATTATACCACTGAAATCAGGATTATACAAAAACAATCCATTTCCATACGAAGCTATCCAAACTCGCCCATCTCTATCACATATTATATCATTAACAATAGCTATCGAAACCCCATCGGTTTCAATATCAGATATACGACGTAATTGATTGTCATGATTCAGAACCCACAGTCCTTTATACGAAGTGCCAATCCATATATCACCTTCCTTATCTCGTGCTAAAGCAGCAATAAAAACACCGCCTAAATCGTCTTCGTACAATTGTGTTACAGAAAATTGTCCGAATTCCGCATAGCTTACAGAAAATAATCCGTGAGAAGTTCCTAATAGCATAAGCGTATCGGAAAGGGGTAAAATAGTATTTACCACCGGCGATTTTTGTAAACTAAACGAAGGAAATTCCACAATAATTTTCCGTGATGAATCTGCAGAGAAACACAAAACTCCTTTTGTTTTTGTTCCAATCCAATAATTACCATGAGTATCAATATGCATAACATACACTTGCTCATTGTTTAAAACAGGGAATTCGCGAAAACCTTTGTGGAATTTGTGAGAATAAATACTATAACGATAAATACCATGTGCCGAAAGTCCATATAACTCGGAAGAATCAGATTGGTAAAAACCCCTAAAAATAGGATATTCTAATAATGTAACATGATGCAATGAAACATCTTCAAACTTATGCGTTTCCTGATTGAATCGATATATTGTTCCGTTAAAACTTCCAAACCATAAATGGTTATTTTCATCTTCATATACACATAAAAAATCATTGCGAACAAGATTTGAATAAGTAGTATCGTCACGCACATACGTTTTAAAATCACTCCCGTTAAAAGAATTAATACCATGTCCGGTTGTAATCCATATTTTTCTGCGAAAATCTTCTTCTAAATCATAAATATAATTATCACTTAATCCATCAACTTTTGAATAATTCAATATATTATATGACTGTTGCGAAAACAGTGAAAAAGAAAATATAAAAACAATAGTAAAAAGTAGTATCTGTTTAATCATAGTGAAATCACGAGGGGGGATAATGCAAGAAATATAAAACTTTTTTTTGATATACAATCTTTTTTAACAAAAAATAACTAATGCCGTGATAGATATTAGGTATGAGATATTAGATTGAGTAATTTTTGCCTTAATGGTTATTGGTTGTAGATTATCGGTGGTTGGTGACTGGTGGTTGGTTCAATAATGATGAGCCGAGCAATAGCGAGCTCATTGACCGTGGGGAAATAATGCTCAATCCGTCAGTGGACGGACACAGTGCTTAATAAACTACCAGTGTATAAAAACCCGTTTATATTAAATATTAGATAGTTGGTTTCATAACCACTGCACCTTGCCTTCTATGCCTCTTGCCTTGTGCCTTTGCAAAAGTTGAGAAAAATTTATGAAAATAAGTTTGTAAAATAATTTCGACTTCTTTGCGACTTTGCGAGAAATAAACTATTTTTTTTCCTTTTGCCTTTTTATATATAGTATCTTTCTATAAATAACCATACAAAAAATATGCATAAAAACACGATTTTTGTATTTTTACAAAAAATACAAAATGGAAGACTCAATTTTACACAAAGGAAAACGGAAACAGTTGATTGAAGAACTTCGTTCGAAAGGAATAAAAGATGAGAATGTGCTGAAAGCAATGATGGAAACTCCCCGACACTTTTTTTTTGACATTGCATTACAAAATCATGCCTACGAAGATAAGGCATTCCCCATTGATGCGGGGCAAACTATTTCCCAACCCTATACTGTTGCAGTTCAGTCTTCTCTACTACATGTTGAAAAACACGATAAAATTCTAGAAATCGGCACAGGTTCAGGATATCAGGCTGCGGTGCTTCACAAAATGGGGGCACAGGTTTTTTCAATTGAACGACAGAAAAAACTATTCTTTGCCACAAAACAAATTTTACAAAACATTCATATTCATGCTCAATTATTTTTAGGTGACGGATTCAAAGGACTTCCTCAATTTGCTCCATTCGACAAAATATTAATTACCGCTGCAGCTCCGTTTATTCCCCGTACTCTTTTAAATCAACTCAAACTCAAAGGGCTGCTTGTTGTTCCCTACGGTGAGGGCAGCACACAAAAAATGATACGCATTAAAAAAATATCTGAAACCGAATTTGAACAAGAAGAACATGGAGATTTTTCATTTGTTCCCATGCTGAATGGGATTCAGGATTAGTTATTTTCTTATTTTTTACCTTTATTTTTTTATGTATTTTTGAAAAAAAATTATATGCTTATTCACACTTTTCAATTCAACCATTTTTATCAAAACACCTATATTATAACAGACCCTGAAACTCTGCAATCTGCTGTTATTGACCCGGGATGTTTTTTTGACGCAGAAAAACAAAAATTAAAATCTTACATTACCGACAACAATTATAGGCTCAGTTCAATATTGTATACTCACTGCCATCTCGACCATATGTTTGGAGCTGCTTTTGTCTACAAGACATATCCGAATATACCGGTATACGGACATAAAGATGAAAAACCATTTATTGACAACGCTATTGCACAAAGCATCCGGTACGGAATAAGTATGGAACAACCTCCCGGTATTTCGAACTATATTACCGAAGGTTCTACAATTACTATAGGAAATATGACCTTATATGCAATTCATATACCGGGACACAGCAAAGGAAGTATCTGCTATTATTACCCTACAGACAACATTTTATTTTCAGGCGATGCTCTTTTTGCCGGAAGTATCGGACGAAGCGATTTGCCGGGTGGAAATCATGAAACCCTCATTGAAAATATTTCCACTAAATTACTCTCTCTCCCGGGTGAAACCATTGTGTATCCGGGACATGGAGAACCAACAACCATTCAAACAGAAAAAGAATCTAATCCGTTTTTACAAGAATAATATGACACGCATACTTAGTATAGAAACTGCCACAAGTATTTGTTCCGTTGCAATACACGAAGACGAACAATGCTCACACATTTCTGAAATATCGGAACCACAAGCTCATTCTGCAAAACTAACTGTTCTCATTGAAGAAATGCTTGCACATGCATCTCTCAGCATACAAGATTTTAACGCAATTGCAATTTCTGAGGGGCCGGGTTCCTATACCGGACTTCGCATAGGCACATCAGTTGCAAAAGGATTATGCTATGCTGCCGACCTTCCGCTTATTACCATAAACACCTTAGAATCTTTAACATTACAATATATTCCCAAGTTACAGGAATCTTTGCCGGATAAGGCTATTCTCTGCCCGATGATTGATGCTCGCAGAATGGAAGTGTACACCGCTCAATTTAATGCAGGCATGACTCAATTACAAAAAACGCAGCCGCTTGTTGTGACCGAAGAAACTATTCATCTTTTTGACGCACAAAACTCTTATTACCTTTTTGGAGACGGCAGTCAAAAATTACAAGATATTCTATCGGCAGCACATATTCATTTTGTTCCAAACATTACCTGCTCAAGCGAGAGTGTTGGACGTATTGCTTATTCGCAATACAATCAAGGCAATTTTGCTGATGTTGCCTATTTTGAACCTTTTTATTTGAAAAATTTTCAGGCAACAACGCCAAAAAAACAGCTATAAATGAAATTTCTTAATTATTATTTTTGTGCATGTATAATTTTTTTCGTTCAGAATTCTGTATATTCTCAAACAATAAAAGTAACCCAAGATTACGGGCTGTGGACAGGGATAAAACTTACCCGGGAATATAAGGATTTCAAATTTACTTTAGAACCTCAATTACGCACTTTTTACGGACTCTCACAAATTGACGATTACATCGTAGATCTTTCTGCGGAATATAAAATAAATTCCCATTTTGATATTGGCTCCCGACACCGATACAATTACAACAACAAACGGCATGTGGAAGCTGAACAAAATTATTCATATACTCTCGACTTTAACTTTGACTATTCATTTTCATTCATAAAATTCTATTATCGATTACGATACGAAAAAGAATATGTAAATTTATTAACTGATTATTCATTAGAAAAAATAAATACCATTAATTATCGAAACCGAATAAAACTTCGACATTATTTATCTGAAACAAACAACATTTACATAACCGCTGAATTATTTAAAATTCATAAACAATTTAAATCTCCTTATTTTAATAAATATCGCATATATGCAGGCGATGAGATAAAAACAAATTGGGGCACTTTTAACTGTTCAGTAGGCTACACTCAGGAAGTCAACGATGAACACCCTGAGCAATTTTTATGTCTGAATATTGTATATGAACTTTCTTTATGAAAATTTTTGCACACATAATTACTCTTTTATATCTTGTAATTATAACCTCATCGTGCTACAAAGAAGAGGTTATTTACAATACTGTTTTTGACAAGTCACTGCAAACAGCCCCCTTACTAACATTCAATAATGCTCCGTGTGGTTTCGATGCCGAACTTTCCTTACTACGAGCATCAATACAGACTGATACCATACATAAGTTTACGCCATTTATTTCATTTCAAAACTATTCTCACATATACTTCAACGATAGTTTGGAACTGAAAAACAACGATTTCAACAATTTAGGGACTATTACAACATCAGAATCGTATACTATAACAATTAAAACAAACGCAACAACAAAAAATCTCACATTACAATTTACTAACTTACCAATAGCTATTATTTCCACCCCAAACGAAGTATGGGATGAACCCAAAACAGTTGCTCATTTATCTTTGTACATACCACAGACTGATGAATGTTTTACCTCAAATATTGGTATAGAATACCGAGGTGCAACATCATTATTATACCCTAAAAAATCATATGGTTTTGCACTGACACATTCAATTAGTACCTCAGACAGATATTCTTCTGAAATAGGAAAAATGCGAAAAAACGAAGACTGGATTTTTGATGCAATGTATATAGATAAATCCAGAGTACGAAATATGGTTTCCTTTAAACTTTGGAACGAAATTGATAGTCTCAGACGAGGCATACAATCGCAATTAGTCGAAGTGTTTTTAAATCATAGTCATCAGGGAATATATTGTTTCAACGAAAAGCTCAATCCGGAATTTCTTGGTCTTACACAAAAAGGTGCTCTTTTATACAAAGGAGTTTCGTGGCTTAACGGAGGAACAAAATTTGAAACAAACAATCCATACCCCAAATCACATTACCGATGGGATGGATGGGAACAGATATATCCCGACCCGAAATATACCACACAATGGGAACCTCTTGATTCTTTAAAAAACATTGCCGTAAACTATTCCGATGAAGATTTTATTTCACACATTGGCTCATACATAAATATAGATAATGTTATTGATTACTATATTTTCTTAAATCTCATATCAGCTTGGGATAATGCAGGAAAAAACATATTTTTAACACGTTCACACTCAACAGAAAAATTTTCATTTTTACCTTGGGACTTAGATGGCTCTTGGGGTTATTTTTGGGATGGAACACACATAACACATACCAATATAATAAACACAAATCAATTGTTTAACAAACTCATAAAACTCAACCCCAACAATTACAAAACAAAACTCAAGAACCGATGGTTCGAACTGCGGAATTCAATTTTCACCTACGGGCATATACATGATTTATTTGAAGAAGAATTTGAAGCATTACTCTCATCGGGCTGTATAGAAATAGAAAACAAAAAATGGAATCTTACTTTAAACATTGAAGGAGAACAGGAGTTTACCTATAGGTGGATTCAACGACGACTTACATTTCTAGATAACTACTATTCAAATTTATAAAAATCACCCGTCAACAATCCGGTGAAGTAACGAATATATTTTTTTCGAAAGTGAATAACTTACAACCTTATCGTTAACCCGCACAACCCATCGAATACCACTAACAGGATGCGTTACAAAAACCTCATCGGCAGACACAACATCATCAACAAACATATTTTCTACTTCATGTACAACTACCCCCTGCCGTTTTAAGGTGTCTATAACATGGTTAGAGAGAGGATGCCGAAAGGTATTAATTTCCGCATTCGGACAATAGACTTCCGCATTTTTTACATAGAAAATATCTCCTGCCGAGCTATGAAAAATTTGCTGATAATCCGTAAAAAAAGCAAGAGCATCTGCACCGGTTTTTTTCAACAAAAAAGGAATTTTTCGTTGCGTCAACATATGAGCGGAATACATGGTATATAAATATGGTTTTTGAAAAACAACAGAAGGAATTAATGCCAATGAAATTCCTTTAGTATTAAATTCGAACTCTCTTTCTGCCAGTGCATCAACAAAAATAACAAATTGAGATTCTGTATCTGTTTCTTCATGAGAAAAAATTGAAGCTTTACGAAATACGCATATTTTACAAATACCCCCTTTATATACTTTATTCACATTCAACAAACGAGTAATTTGACGAGACACATACGACACCGAAAAATTATTCGGATAGGGAAACGACAAAACATCCATTGTCTCCTCCATCTTTGCAAGATGCTCATCAATAAACAAAGGCTTTGTATTATACAACCGTATGGTTTCTACCAAAGAATCAAACATTCCAAAAACATTGTCCAAAGACATATGCGAATCAGAAATTTTGGTAATTTGATTATCTATAATACAAAACATACTTTATTATATTTTATTTTGAATAATAGATTCACAATAGGGTAAAATATTTTCATTTTTTTCAATTAATACAGACTGCAATCCTGTTGTTTTTCCGGCAATAATATCACGCTCACTATCACCTATCATGAACGAACGAGAAACATCTACTGATAAATCTTGCACCGCCTTTTCAAACAACCCTGTTTTTGGTTTTCGACATTCACAGGAAGAAATGTCGGGATGATGAGGGCAGACATAAATACCGGCAACTTTAATATTATGAGCACGAAATTTCTGTATCATATAGTCATGTACTTTTTCTACATCGTGCAAAGAATAGATACCTTTTGCGACACCGCTCTGATTTGTTACAATAATAAGTATAAATCCATTTTGTTGCAATAATTGTAACCCTTCAATAACGCCATCATTAATATGAAAATCATCTATCGTATATGTATAATACAATGAACCATCATTTATAACTCCGTCTCTATCTAAAAATACCGCTTTTTGTTTCATATTTATATCTGTATTTGCAAACCGTCATAGGCCAAAGAGACATGGGGCGGTAATTTTTGTTGAGTTTCGGTATGGTCTCCAAGATAATGACTAATGTGGGTTAAATAAGCATGTTTCGGTTTCAGTATTTCAATTATACGCAATGCTTCGTCAAGATTAAAATGAGAATAATGTTTTTCGAATCGCAAGGCATTAACAACAAGAACGTCCAGGTTATGTAATTTCTGCATTTCAGAATCTTCAATTAAGGAAGCATCGGTAATATATGCAAAAGAGTCTATACGAAAACCGAAAACAGGCAAATCCCAGTGATATACACGTATGGGTTGAATAGTGAGCGATTTAAATGTAAATGGCATATTCGAAATTTCGTGCAAATCCATGATTGGCACACCGGGATATGTTTTCTTTTTAAACACATATGAATACTCACACTTCAATGACTCAAGAACACGCCGTTCCCCAAAAACATCCATTGCCTGATGTTTTTTAAAGTTTATTGGTCGAATATCATCGAGTCCGCCGGTGTGATCTTTGTGTTCGTGAGTGAGTAAAATTGCATCGACATTTACAATATTATGTTGAAGCATCTGCTGACGAAAATCAGGACCGGCATCAATTACAATATCCACCTCTTTATACGAAAAGAAAAAAGACGTACGAAGTCTTTTATTGTAAGGGTTTGCAGATTTACATACCGAGCAATCACAACCGATAATCGGAATACCTTGCGAAGTTCCTGTTCCTAAAAAAACACCTGTAAAACCTTTCATGAAAAAATAGACTTTCTATTCAAAAAAAACTAAAGAAAATCGAGACCAATAATTGTAATATCATCACCCAAAGAATTTCCATCAAGAAAAGTATCAAGCGAAGTATTCAAATAATGAATGGACTCATCGATTCCACCTTCGATAGAGATAGCACCCTCTAACGGAATAGTACCAAATTCGGAAAGAGTATCATTTTCAGCCTCAATTAAGCCATCGGTATAACACACCAACTTATCGCCTGAGTTTACATGAACCGTTCCTACACGAATTGTTGGAATTTCCTCAAACATGCCAAGTCCCACACATCCGTTAGTAAGATACACCATTGACTGTTTTTCCTTATGCAAAAGCAATGGGGGATTATGTCCGGCATTAATATATTGAATAGACTTATTTTTTACATTGTATTTTGCAATAAAAAAAGTGATAAATTTCTCCCCGTGAGCACTTGCATTCACCAGTTCATTCAATTCTTTAACCATATTTATCAAAGACAACTTGCTTTTGAACAAAGCCCGCAAATTAGCTTGAAAATTCGACATAAGAATAGCTGCAGAAACACCTTTTCCCGAAACATCAGCAATACAAAAACCAAATTCCTGCTCATTCAAAGCCATAAAATCATAATAGTCACCTCCAACCTGTGAATGAGGTTTATAGTAAGTTGCAACATTAAGGTAGGGATTTTTGGGTAAGGAATCAGTAGAAGGAATAAGCATCGACTGCATTTTTGAAGCAACCTCTAACTCCTTTCGCAAGACTTCTTTTTCGAGAGATTCCTGATATAATCGTTTATTTTCAATTGCAACAACTATAATATTCGTAATTGTTTGAATAAATTTCAGATGCTTAATTATAGGGCTAATACCTTGTTGTTCTTCGTCAATATCACCAATAAGCACATATGCAACAGGTTCATCCTTATGAAACACAGGAATAATAACATCAAAAATATCGAAAGGGTATTCCATTTGAAAAGAAATGCCTGTAATCTCTTCATATTTAAGCATCTCTGACTCGATATCTTTATACAGAATATTCTCATATGACTCCGGTACACCAACACGAAGTATCGTTTCCCAATCATCATTCTCAATAAATACGAGTATTTTACCGATATTCAGTTCATGACATAAAATATTCTCATATTTTTCAAGCAACCCGGCAGTCGAAAGATTCTCGTTAATTGCCTGTGTCAAATCAAGCAAAGAATTTAACTTAAAATTTGAAAGATTTAACTTACGTAAAGAAGCATTTTGCGATACCATCTTGAATATTTTTTTTTAAAAATAAAAAAAAGCATGCAATAAAAAAAATTACAAGCTTTATTCTTTCTCAAAAACAATGTTTTTCTTAAAAAAATCAAACATCGGTATACTAACGAACTCTTTTGAGTTCAAAATCGACCTATAAAATCAAATTATTTTACGCGTTCCACATATGATTTTTCCTCAGTATTTATTTTAATTTTATCACCTTGATTTATAAATAAAGGAACCATAATTTCTGCATTAGTTTCAACCGTTGCAGATTTTAATGCGGTAGAACTTGATGTGTCCCCTTTTAGACCCGGCTCCGTATAAATCACTTCCATTACAACTGTTTGAGGAAGTTCGGCATACAATACATTTTCTGTGTCGGCATGCACGACAATCTCAACTTCTTGACCTTCTTTTAATAATTCGGGGCAATTAATAAGATCTTGCGATAATGATATTTGATCGAAAGTTTCACTATTCATAAAATTATATCCCATATCATCACTGTATAAATATTGATGTGGGCGTCGCTCTATACGTGCTACATTTACCTTCACCCCGGCATTAAAAGTATTATCAAGTACCTTACCGGTTTGCACATTTTTCAATTTTGTTCGCACAAAAGCTGCTCCTTTACCGGGTTTTACGTGTTGGAATTGTGTGATTGTATATAAATCGTTATTATATTCTATACATAATCCGTTTCTAAAATCTGCTGTCGTTGCCATAATAATTACATTTAAGTTTTGAGCAAAAATACTAAAAAACTCAATAAAAAAACATCTGTTTATTATAAATTTTCAGCTCTCAGATTATATCAATAAATAATAACTATGCGGACTTATACGACACAAAAATTATTTTTTAGTTTTGGAAATTTCTTGTTTAAGTCCGGAATGACTTACCAAATCGCATTTCAAAGAACCTACCAACATATCGAACTCTACTCGCAAGGGAACATGTCCAATATCATCACTTAACCAAAAACGCATATCATCCTCGTTTTTAAATACCCTCCCGGTTTCCACAACGGGTTGAAATTTCAAGGCATTAAAAGTTCCTAATTTCGTAGTTACTTTTTCACGTCCCTTAAAAACAATTTGGTACTCAAAAACCTCATCGGCAAAGTATGTCATAACAGCAATTGTATCGTTTACTTCAACGCCATCAAAACCAAGTCTTCGTAAATAATACACACTCGAAATAATGTCATATATATTTTCCGGCACATCAACAACTCCGGATTTTTGACTTTTTACTCTATTTGTGGTGTGATCAAATACTACTTCATTATAATACCGATAATTATTTTCCTTTATATTCCTAATAGCCTTTATTGGTTTACAATCCGCCTCATTAAAATAACTTTCATACACATCATCAATAGCAATAAATAACCGAGGAATACCAACAGTTTTAGCTTCGGCTTTGGCATGATATATAACCCTCGTATCTTTGGCAGAAAACTCCCGTAAAGTAAAAGAAGCCTTGCCTCCGTCCATAACACCATAATATAATAAAAACTCGAGTTTTTCTCCCACCTTATACGCATTGTTCGGTAATTCTCGAAGAGAATCTTGAGAAACTACAGGTAATGTTGTAAACAATGATACTGCGAAAATAATTGCGATTCGTTTCATAATGGTAAAATTAAATAAATAATATGAGATAGATACAATTTTAATGCCTGAATTTTATTTTTAATAAAAACCATTTTTTTGTATATTTGTTGAATGGAAGCAAAAAAAAATTTAATACTTTCTCAAGCTCTTGAAATATTTCGGAAATACGGGATAAAAAGTGTTTCTATGGATGATTTAAGTTCATCTATGCATATGTCTAAAAAAACTATATATAAACATTTCAAGAATAAAGAAGATTTAATATCACACCTTTTTTTGGGATATGTATCTGAAAAATTTCAAGAATTTCAAGAATCACAAATATCAAAAAAGAGAAATGCAATTGATTATCTCATTGAAGTTCATTCTTTTTTATTTGAACAACAATCATTTTTTACACCGGCAATCAACCACGACATTCAAACAACATACCCTCACATTTTCAATGAATTGCACACAAAAACCATTGAAAACGCACAGCTTCTTATCGAACAAAACATTGCATTAGGACAAGCACAAAAACTCTACAAAAAAAACATTAACACTCATATAATCATTTACATTTTCAGCCATTTAAGCTTGTTCATTGAACAATCATTTGAAAACACAATTTCTTCCAAAGAATTATTCCACGAAATTTTACGCATATTTATATATAGCGTAAGTAATAATAATGGAATTTTATACTATGAATCAATTACAGGCACAAAAGAATGATCTCTCAAACAGAAGGAATTGTTTTACATACTATAAAATACTCTGAATCAAGTATTATTGCACACATTTTCACCAAAGAATATGGAGCCGGCACATATATAATGAATAATGTGCGGGGCAAACAATCGAAAATGGCATATTTTCAAACTTTTTCTCATGTTAGCCTTTCGATTTATCGAAAAAAAAATGCGTCTCTGTTCCGTATAACCAACATTGAATTTGCAAGCATGCACTTTGCTGTTTATTCTGATATACTCAAAGCATGCATGTGTCAATTTTTGGGTGAATTTCTTCACAAAGCTCTTCATTCCGAAGAAACAAATAATGGTCTCTACACACATCTATTAAATACAATAAACAAATTAGAACACACAGACAGGGTATCGGGTATATTTCACATTATATTTTTACTGCAAACTACTGAATATTTCGGAATAACCCCACATAATAATTGGACACCGACAAATCATTTTTTTAATATGCATGCAGGCAATTTTTGTTCGTATCACAATTCCGAATGTTTAAACGAGAAAACAAGTTTAAATTTACATAAAATAATGAACAACAGCCTTTCCCGTCCGATTCCATTACAAGAAAAAATAATTTTGCTTGAAGCACTTATAAACTATTACCGCATACATATTCATTATTTCGGTGCCATCAAATCACTTGCAGTATTACAAACAGTTTTTGAATAACTTGTATTTAATCCTTACAAAAAAACATATTACTCCTACGTTTATTTCAAAAATGTGCTTGATTATTCAACGGAAAGTTATTTTTTTGTACAAAAAAAAATGCGAGTACGTCCCAAAAAACATTTCGGTCAACACTTTTTAACCAATACCGGTATTGCACATAAAATTGCAAACGGACTCGACTGCAATGCATCTCAAAACGTGCTCGAAATAGGTCCGGGAACAGGAAAGCTTACTCGAGAAATTCTCAAATTACCCTGCACATTGCAAGCGGTAGAACTTGATACCGAATCGATAGAATATCTTATAGAAAACAACATTCTCCCTCAGGAAAAAATTTTCCAAGAAGATTTTTTACGTATGGATTTTACACAAATTTTCAAGGACGAGCAGTTTTCTATTATAGGCAACTTTCCCTATAATATTTCAAGTCAAATTGTATTTAAAATTATTGAAAACAGACACTACATACCCTTTATGACGGGGATGTTTCAGCGAGAATTAGCCCGAAGAATATGTTCGCCCGAAGGCAGCAAAGAATACGGAATAATCTCGGTAATAACCCAAGCATTCTACACCGCAGAATACAACTTTACTGTACATGAAAAAGAATTTAATCCACCGCCAAAAGTAAAATCAGGCGTTATTACCCTCCGACGAAAAAAAGAATTATATTTAGATTGCGATGAATCTTTATTTATTACCGTAGTAAAAACAGCATTTAACCAACGAAGAAAAACTTTATCAAATTCGTTAAAAAAATTACTAAACGGGCAAAAATTACATAATAATTTCGGAAGTTTGCGACCGGAACAATTACATGTTTCGGAATTTATATATTTAACAAATTATATACATTCATTAGCGAAAGAATAGGCTATGAAATTTGAATTAACAAAAGAATACATTCAAAACCTTTCAACCCTCATAGAAACGAGAGATGATGAGGAACTGCTGGATATTTTTCATAGTCTCCACCCGGCAGATATTGCAGATATTTTAGAAGAACTTTCGCACGAAGATGCTCGCTATATTTTCCTGCAACTGCCTCCCGAACTGGCAGCAAAAACACTGGTAGAAATTGAAGAAGATAAGATTGAACGTCTTATTAAAGTTATTCCGCCAAACATTATTGCAACCGAACTGGTTGAAAACATGGATTCTGACGATGCCGTTGATATACTTCAGAACATTCCGAAGCACATTGCATACGAAATTTTACAAAACTTTTCGAATAGTCAACATCAATATGATGTTGCCAAACTGCTTAATTACGACGAAGACACTGCCGGTGGTATTATGGCTACCGAGCTTATACGAGTAAATATAAACTGGGATGTTCAAACCTGTTTGCATGAAATACGAAGACAGCACGAAGAGGTTGAAAATATTCTATTGGCATATGTTGTTGACGACAAAAATAAATTAGAAGGAACATTACCTATTACCAAATTAATAACAAATCACGAAAAAGTTCGTGTACAAGATATTTTTTTCAAAGATGTTCTTTCGGTGCAAACTTTTACACCCGCAGAAGAAGTTGCATTAATAATGGAAAAATATGACTTATTTGTATTACCGGTAGTTGACAGTTTCAACCACTTAAAAGGGCGAATCACTCTGGATGACATTATTGATGTGGTACGTGAAGAATCTGACAAAGATTACCAGTTAGTATCGGGTATTACGCAAGATATTGAGGCAAACGACACTATTTTCCGCCAATCGAAAGCACGATTACCCTGGTTATTTATTGGGCTTATAGGAGGAGTACTTGCCTCGCACGTTATTGGAGTTTTTGAAGGAGATATACAAAAATACACTGGCTTAGCTCTTTTTCTTCCTCTAATAGTAGCGATGGGAGGAAATGTTGGGGTACAGTCGTCCTCAATAATTGTACAGAGTATTGCAAATGGCTCATTAAAATTCGAATCAATCGCACACAGAACACTAAAAGAATTGCTTGGTGGTTTATTAATTGGAGCAGTATGTGCTTCTGCATTATTCGGATATAATTTATTAGTGGGGCAACATTTGGCACTCACCCTTTCGGTAAGTATTGCATTATTCTCTATCATAATTTTCGCCTCAGCATTTGGCACCCTCATTCCGCTTATACTTCACAAAATAAAAATTGACCCGGCAATCGCAACAGGTCCTTTTATAACAACCCTAAATGACGTTATTGGCGGTCTTATTTATTTTTCTATCGCACGTCTTATTTTTGATATGAATATCATTCTTTAATCAATTATTTATGTAATTTTGTAAGAACAAATTAATACAATTGTACAATGATGAAGTATTTATTTCTTTTCATATGTTTTGTATCTTTTACTCTATTTGCATTTAGTCAGGAAAATTCAGATAAAAACAATAATACAGCAGAAATGAGTTTTGAGTATACCAATTTTAATTTCGATACTATTGTTTTTGCTCAAAAAGCAGAATGCATTTTTCAATATACAAACATCGGCACCGCTCCACTACAAATTACAAAAGTAACAAGTTCGTGCGGTTGTACAATTCCCTACTGGACAAAGGATCCCATTGCCGTTGGAGACACTGCTCACATTTCTGTTTCATACAACACACGCCGAAGCGGTAAATTTTCACGAGGAATTACCGTTTTTTCAAATAGTCAAAACTCTCCTATAGTATTAACAATAGAGGGGGTTGTAACAAAAAATAAGAATAAATTTATAATTGAATAATTATTTATTATATGCCAAGAATATCAGACAGAGGCTTTCGAATGCCGGCTTCACCTATACGAAAATTAGCACATTATGCCGAAGAAGCTAAACAACGGGGAATAAATGTATTACACCTGAATATTGGACAACCCGATATTATGACACCGAAACATGCAATAGAATCAATAAAACAATTTAATGATTCTTATATTTCATATTCAAATTCAGCAGGTAATTTATCATTACGAAAAGAATTAGTAGAGTATTATAAATCAAATGATATATATATTTCTCACAAAGACATACTAATAACCACAGGTGGCTCAGAAGCTATTTGTTTTGCATATTACAGTATATTAAATTATGGAGACGAAGTTATTGTACCAGAACCGTTTTATTCAAACTACTACGGTTTCACGACAGAAACAGGAGCTCGCATGATACCTGTTCGTTCATCAATTGAGAACGGATTTGCGTTGCCGGAAATAGAAGAATTCGAAAAAGTTCTTACCCCCCGCACAAAAGCAATAATGCTCTGCAACCCCAACAATCCGACCGGATATGTGTATAGTCGACATGAATTGGAACGAATCCGTGACATTGTATTAGAAAACGACCTATTCCTTATATGCGACGAAGTGTATAGAGAATTTTGTTACGACAACGACCATTACTCGGTAATGAATTTAGCAGGAATCGAAGACAATGTGATTCTTGTTGACTCATTTTCGAAACGATATAATGTATGCGGAATACGAATTGGTGCTCTTATTTCTCGGAACAAAGATGTGATTTCAACATCCTTAAAATTTGCACAAGCACGACTCAGCCCGCCATCTCTTGGACAAATTGTTGCAGAGGCATTACTCAAAACACCACAAGATTATTTAGACAAAGCATTTGAAGAATACAAAAGCAGACGTGATTTTGTAATTCGTGAATTAAATACCATAAAAGGCGTGTATTCGCCTATGCCAAAAGGGGCTTTTTATTCAATTGTTGAATTACCCGTAGACAATGCCGAGAAATTTTGCCAATGGCTTCTCGAAGAATTTGAATATAAAGGAACCACCATAATGTTGGCTCCCGGAAATGGGTTTTATACCGGAAAAAAATTAGGAGAACAGCAAGTTCGCTTGGCATATGTTCTCAACAAAGAAAAATTAGCTCTTGCTGTTGAATGTTTAAAAGAAGCATTAGAAATATATCCGGGTAAACTAATAAAATAAAAACATTATGGATGCAGAAATTTTAGCTCGAATACAATTTGCCGTCACTGTTGGTTTTCATTACATTTTCCCGCCGCTTAGTATTGGTATTGGTTTGGTTATGGTAATACTTGAGGGACTATATTTGAAAACAAAAAATAAAGAATATGAAACATTAGTACGTTTTTGGACACGAATATTTGCAATTACTTTTGCATTAGGAGTATCTACAGGAATTGTAATGGAAGTCCAATTTGGCACAAACTGGGCAACTTATGCGCGCTTTGTTGGTGATGTTTTTGGCAGTCCGCTTGCAGCTGAAGGCATGTTTGCATTTGCATTAGAAAGCACCTTCTTAGGTATATTACTGTTCGGATGGAATCGGATTAAGCCATGGTTACATTTTGTTAGCACCATCGGGGTTTTTCTCGGCTCTATGTTTTCTGCGGTATGGATTGTTGTGGCAAACAGCTGGCAACAAACACCTACTGGCTACCATGTAGTTGGCGAAGGTGTTTCTGCACGAGCAGAAATCACAGATTTTTGGGCAATGGTTTTTAACCCCTCCAGTGTTGACCGTATAATTCATGTATGGATTGGGTGCTTTTTAGCAGGGGCTTTTATGGTCATGAGCGTACATGCGTATTATTTGTTAAAAGGAAGACATGTATCACTCTCAAAAAAAGCTTTACCTATTGGATTAATTATCGCTACTGTTTTTTCTTTATCACAATTAGTTTCGGGACATAGTTCTGCAAACATTGTTGCGGAACATCAGCCGGCAAAACTAGCAGCACTTGAAGGTCATTACGACACACTTGCTCCTGCAGACTTATATTTATTGGGCTGGGTAAACGACGAAGAACAAAAAGTAAGTGGGATAAAGATTCCGGGGGGACTGTCATTTTTAATTAATTTTGATTTTACAACACCGGTAACCGGTCTCAATGCGTTCGAAAAAGAAGACAGACCTTCACAAGTCAATGCTGTATTTCAATCGTATCACCTAATGGTTGCTATGGGTCTTTTTTTTATAGGAATTACACTCTACGCAATGTATTTATGGTGGAAAAAGAAATTATTTGATACACGATGGATTCTGTGGATTTTTGTATTTTCAGTAGTATTACCGCAACTTGCCAATCAACTGGGATGGATTGCTGCCGAAATGGGTCGTCAGCCGTGGGTTGTGTATGGTTTGCTTCGAACAGCCGATGCTATTTCACCATCAGTAAACGAACATCAAATTCTGTTTTCTTTCATTATGTTCACCTTTATTTATAGCATATTATTCTTTTTATTTATTTACTTATTGCACAAAAAAATACAAAAAGGTCCTGAATCGCAGTAATTGTTGCATGTCATAAGCTCACAAAAAATATGGAAACATTTTTAGGTATAGATTACCCGACACTTTGGTTTATGGTTATTACCCTTGTCTTTATTGGATATATAGTCTTAGACGGATTAGATTTTGGTGCCGGTATTTGGCATTTGCTTTTACGTAAAGAAGAGCATAAACAAACTTCATTCAATGCAATTGGTCCTTTTTGGGATGGAAATGAAGTATGGTTAGTCATTGGTGGTGGTGCGTTATTTGCAGGATTTCCACTAATGTACGCAAGTTTTTTTTCAGCACTCTACATTCCTTTTATGCTTTTTTTATTCGTCATTATTTTTCGAGCAGCGGCTATTGAATTCAGAGGAAAAGAACCAATGAAATGGTGGAAAAAAACATGGGACATTTTTTTTGGAATATCAAGTTCTCTAATACCAATACTTTTGGGTATTGTTCTAGGGAACATTGTTCAAGGTATAGAGCTTGACAATAATTATATATATCGGGGAAATGCATTTCTCGATTTTCTTACACCATATAGTTTAATAGTTGGTGTAACTGCCCTTGCTGTTTGCATAATACACGGAGGCTTATTTATGCTCATAAAAACCGAAGGCGACATGCACGAATTTTTCAAAAAGAGAATAAAAACCGCATTTGCCCTCTGTTTTCTTTCAGTAATACTTCTTACAACGTACACATTTTCATCTTTCCCTCACCTTACCGAAACATACATAGAAACCCCTGTTTTATGGTTAATTCCGGGCATTGCATATGCATCTTTTATAAGCATTTTTTACTTACTAAACACACAAAAATATACCGGTGCGTTTCTCTTATCATCACTGTTTATTGTAAGTATTATAATTACGGCAACTATAGAATTATATCCGGTACTTTTACCAAGTACAGGTTCTGAAGAATCCTTTATTACAATTTACAATGCAGCATCCTCAGAAAAAACACTTAAAATAATGCTTATTATGAGTTCTTTCGGTGTTCCATTATTAGTAGGATATACAATATTTGCCTATAAAGTATTCAGTGGCAAGACAAAAGAATTAGATTATTAGTCATAAGAGTTTAAAAAAAGCATAAAAACACTAAATATTTGTAATGTGGCTTAAAATTTGTATTTTTACAAAACAAAAATATACTGACATGAAAAAAATTTCCACGTGTATACTTTTTGTTATTGTAAATACAACGCTATTTGCACAAACAAATAAAGAAATTAATTTAGCTATAGAAAGCGGCAATGTTGAAGTATTATCATCATTCTTTGACAGCCATATTGATTTAACCGTTTTATCGAACGAAGGCATATACAGTAAAGCCCAAGCTCAAGTAATTTTAAAAAAGTTTTTCGCTGAAAACCCTCCCGGAACATTTGCAGTGCAACATAAAGGTGGCAATTCACAGGCAACGTTTTACATTGGCATATACAAAACAGCATCAAAATCGTTTCGGATTTATTACCTCACAAAACAAACAAACTCAATAATTCACATTCAAAAACTAAGAATAGAACATGATTGATAATTCATTGATTGATAATCTTATTGCAATTGCATTTGCAGAAGATATTGGAGACGGAGATCATACAACACTTTCGTGCATTCCCGAAAACACAGAGGGCTCAGCACAACTACATATTAAACAAGCCGGTGTATTGTGCGGGGTTGAACTTGCAAAAAAAATTCTCACACATTTTGACAAAACGTTACGTATAGACGTATTGCTTACTGATGGAACAATCATAAAACCTGGGGATGTTGCTTTTACCGTAAGTGGAAAAACCCAATCGATACTTCAAACCGAACGCCTTATTTTAAATTTCATGCAACGCTTAAGTGGAATTGCAACAACTACCAAAACATATGTTGATTTACTTGAGGGGACAGACACAAAAATTCTTGACACTCGAAAAACCACTCCGGGCATGCGATTACTCGAAAAATATGCAGTTCGTACCGGTGGCGGGTATAATCATCGAATAGGTTTATATGACATGATTTTAATAAAAGATAATCATATAGACTATGCAGGCGGGGTTACCCAAGCAATAGAAAAAACACAAAAATATTTGCAAACGATTAACAAAGATTTGAAAATAGAAGTTGAAGCACGAAATTTTGATGAAATTGATGAAATTCTCAAATTTGACGTACACCGTATTTTAATTGACAATTTCACTCCCGAAGAAACACGAAAAGCCGTAACCCGAATTAATGGTGCCTGCGAAACTGAATCATCAGGAGGTATTACAAAAGAAAGTATTCGTGCTTATGCCGAGGCGGGAGTCGACTATATTTCCGTTGGAGCATTAACTCATCAGATTACAAGTTTAGATATGAGTCTTAAGGCTATTTAAAAACGAAATTAATGAGATTTTTTATTAGTTTAATTTTATTGTTCAGCTTATCGGCTCATACTCTTTTTTCTCAAAATATTCCGAACAAACCAAAACTAATTGTAATAGTTGTGGTAGAAAACATGAAATACGAATACATTTCTCGTTTTTATCCGCATTTTAGTGATTTTGGATTTAAAAAAATAATTGAAAATGGCACTACGTGTACCAATGTTCATATTCCTTTTGCATACGCAAATCCCGCATCGGCATACACAAGTATCGTAACGGGCAGCCCCCCATCAGACCATGGTATAATTGGAAACGTATGGTACAACCGAATTCTCAAAAAAGAAGAATTTGCAATTCTCGATTATGCATACAACTGCGTAGGCTGTGTCAACAAAAAACTATTTCAAGTATGTCCGAAAAAGAATTTTCTTACCACTCTTACCGACGAACTAGAACTAAGCAGCAAAGGACATGCTAAAACTTTCAGTGTTGGTTTAACTCCCCAATCGGCTGTGCTCATGGGCGGAAGAATGTCGGACGGTGTGTTTTGGTTAGATGACAAACAAGGGAACTGGGTTACCAGCTCATATTTTAATGACGAACTACCAGAATGGCTCGTTTCATTCAATAATAAGAATTTAAGCGACACCTATCTTTCAAAAACATGGACAAGCAAATATCCACTTGCAAAATATACCCAATCTCTTCCCGACAATACCTCTTTCGAAATTGGGTTTGCAGGACAAAACACATTTCCGTATAAACTCTCTACCCTCAAAAACACATATAGTCCATACACGATTCTCACACAAACGCCATTTGGCAACACGTTTACAAAAGACTTAGCACTCAACCTTATTCACCGAGAAAAACTCGGACAAGACTCCCAAACAGATTTATTAACCATTTCATTTACTGCACTTGCAGAGATTACTCACAAATTCGGATCTCTTTCAAAAGAAGTACAAGATTGCATGATTCATTTAGACGATGAAATAAATTTTCTTATTCGATTTTTAGAATCACATGTTGGCAAAGAAAATTTTATTCTCGTAGTAACGTCAACATCGGGTGTTGAAGCACCAACAGAATACTTAAAACAAACGAAAAACGAAGGACGAGAATTCAAATTAATAGAAGCAACCTACATTCTTGAAAAACATTTAGAAACCAAATACGGAAAAGGCCCGTGGATAGAATATTATCGCTCAAACCAGATTTACTTGAACAGAGATAGAATAGAAAATCACAAAATCTCACTTCGCTCCATTCAAGAAGAATCCGCCTTATTTCTACAAAAACTGGCAGGTATACACACCGTTTTAACAGCATACGCAATGAATAACCATGGATTCAACGACAACATAAAACAACGAATGAGCAATAGCTACAATCAAAAACGATCGGGAGATATTTTTATCGAACTTATGCCGGGTTGGAGCGAACAAACAGTTAATAAGGTAGCACAACATTCTTCAACATATACCGAAACAACACATGTGCCCTTATTCTGGTATGGTTGGAATACACAAGCACAAAAAATTCACACATCACTTTCAACAACGAGTATTATACCAACCTTATGCGAAATTATTGGAATACAACGTCCTAATTCTTCATATGGCACATATATAAATATTACAGAACAATGAAAAAATCACTCGTAATCCTTAGTATACTCAGTGTTTTTACGACACAAACACACAGTCAAACTTCTGGTTTTCAGAAGATAGATGACGGAAAAGATTCGTTAAAACACGTTTATTTTACCACCTCAACGGATATTATTTTTCAATACATCCCTCATTATTCGGATGAGCATGAATATACAATGGCAATGAGGACGAGCATTTTGTTTAACACCTCTTTCAGTACCCACATAGATTTTTCGAAACACTTTGGATTATTGCAGGGTTTTGCCATAAAAAATGTTGGCATGAAAACAAAGAATGAAATACTTGATAATATCAGATACGACTATATAATAAGACGTTCATATATGGCAGAAACATATGCTGCCATGAAAATTGGTGCTCTGCAAAAATTCTCATTTCTCTATATTGGAGCCGGGTACGATTTTTCGTTTCACTACCGACAGAAACAAAAAATTAATAATAAAAAAATAATCGACAGCCAGTGGTTGAGCAAGGCAACCGAGATATTTATACCTTCGGCAATTATCGGATATCAATTTCCAAAAGGATTTCATTTGCAGCTACAATATTATATGTCGAATTTCCTTAACGCATCATACAAAGGAAAATTTGGTGATTTTTCTCGATTTCCGGATACTCAAATTCTTCAATTTTCTATTTCATTCCAACAAAAAGAAGGACAAAAAAACACGAATAATCCATTAAAAAAATATGATACCGATAAATTCATCCATTTATAACACCTCATTTACATGAAAATAACGTGCATTATGATTGGAAAAACAGACGAAGAATATCTTCGGTACGGAATTCAAAAATATTCTGAACGCCTATCACGATTTTGCACATTTTCGTGGATAGAAATTCCGGACGTCAGCCGCTCAAAAAAACTTTCTATTGCCGAGCAAAAGAAAAAAGAAGGGGCTCTCATATTACAAAAAATTAACAATCAGGCACATGTTATTCTCTTAGACGAAAAAGGAAAAGAATATCGCTCACAAGAATTTTCACACTTGATACACAAACACGAACAAATTGCAACAAAAGAACTTTGCTTTGTGATTGGTGGACCTTACGGATTTTCGGAAGAAATATATGCACAGAATTTTCAAAAAATGGCAGTATCAAAAATGACCTTTTCACATCAAATGATTCGATTATTTTTAAGTGAACAATTATACCGTGGATTCTCAATTATTCATAACATGCCCTATCATCATGAATAATTTTATTATTTTTGATTATTCAAATTTGAAACGACTAATATTTTGAAATTACATACATATATCGAACGATACAAATTTCTTCTTTTAGCAGGAATTTTATTGTTTTCTGCTATGTTAGTAGAAACCAATTACTTCAATCAGCATTTCAACAAACAGCATGCTGATTTATTCCAAAAAATAATTCATGCAAAAGAGCAATATGCCGAAGATATATCACAACAAGTATTTTCAGTTAAAAACAATAATTTCGAGGCATACAAAAAAATTCATCAGGAAAAAAAACGATTAATTAAGAATCAAAAAATCAGTTTTTTTGTATACACAAACGACTCACTCACATACTGGAATAACAATAAAATTATATTGCCCGATTCTATTGTTACCAATCCGGAAAAACACTCGATTCTCTTTTTAAATAATATTTGGTATCTCAATTCATTTCACACAAAAGACAGTATTAATGTCTTTATTTTATCGGAAATAAAGAGCGAATATCCATTTGAAAATAAATACATTACAAATAGATTTCATTCGGATTTCAGTATAAACAGAGGTATTCAAATATCGAAAACTCCTACGGAAAATTCATACAATATATATTTACAAAATGGTGATTTTTTATTGGGTCTTTCAAAAAATCACGGACGAACAGACAATATACTTCAACGCTATCTTTCAATAATGCTGTACTTAGTGGGTATCATTTTTTTACTCATTTTTATGCATTATTTTCTAATAAAAATCAAAAAAAGGTTGCTGCGTGATATTATTAATTACTTATTTTTTATTCTGCTGATAATTATCCGCTACTGGATGCTTGAAAACCAAATTCCCTATGTTTGCTACACAACCGACCTGTTTAGTTCGGACTTTTATGCAGCTTCCGACTATACCCCTTCACTTGGTGATTTACTCATTAATCTCTTATTCTTCTTATATTTTATTCATCAAATTCAACTCCGCATTCGAGACTGGAGACCAACAAAATCTATTTCAAATTACACAAGCCTGATTGTTTTTTCGATAATAAGCCTTGCACTTTTCACTTTAACAATAAATATCTGCGAGTCAATAGTATACGACTCTACGATAAACCTGGAGTTGTATAAATTACTCAACACCTCCTTTTTAAGTTATGTTGCATATGCAATTATTGGCATCATGATATTCTCGTATTTTTTAATACTTTTTGCCGGCTATAATGTATTTGTAACAAGAATTAACCTCAAAAGATACCTTCTCATACCAATCACGACCATACTTTTTTCAATTATACTATATTATTTAGGCTTTGTTAAAAATCCTTTTTATTTTATTATATTTCAAATTGTTATACATAGTATTTTTATATACAAAGCATACTCAAACAATTTATTTTTCACAAAAACATTTCGGTTTTCCCTGCTTTTTCTCGTTGCCCTTTTTTTACAAATATATTTACACGAGCACATTCACATTAAGCAAACAGAAATAAAAAAATTACTCGCAATAAACCTTACGAACGAACAAGATCCGGTTGCAGAAATTTTGCTGAGAGACATTAAGCCAAACATGAAGCAAGACTCTGTACTACGAAACATGCTTCAACACAAAGAAATTCAAGATGAGAAAATTAACACCTATTTACAACAAAAATATTTTAGCGGATTTCTCAACAGATACAGTTTAGAAAGCACTGTTTGCGGAACATCACCATCGTTTGAACAATCGAACAAACTCAAAAATTGCGAATTATATTTTTCAAATATTATATCAAAATACGGAATAAAACTCGTAAACAATGATTATTATTTCCTTAATAATCAAAACGGAAGTATCAGTTATTTTGACTCATTAACATACAATTGGAAAAATGGCACTACAAGCAAATTATATATAGAACTAAATTCGAAACGAATATCACAAGAACTGGGATATCCGGAATTATTACTTGAAGAAAATTTAGTACGTGAAGAACTTTTTGAGTATTCATATGCAAAATATGTAAACAATAAACTTGTAAGTCAAAAAGGTGAATTCCCCTACTCTCTCGAAATTCAGAATGCTCCCAAATTACATTCATACAAAATAATTACCGAAAATAATATTGAACATATTATTTACCGAGCAAACGAGAATACGTGTATTATAATCAGTAATAGCCAAGCAAACTTTTTCAATCATTTGGTTTCGTTTTCGTATGTCTTTATTTACTTTTTCTTATTACTATTACTGTACGACCTCAACAAAAGTAAATCAGTTAAACACATTATTTCGTTCAACACCTTTACCGATAAAATTAAATTATCGCTTTTTTCTATAGTCTTCGCCTCATTGCTATTAACGGGAATAAGCTTGGTTATTTTAAACATTCATCAATACTCCGAAGCACAGAAAAAAAATGTAAAAGAAAAAATACAATCAATTATTATCGAATTATCCGATGATATTAGCACCGTTGATAACATTCATACAATTCAAAATTTACTAAACACAAAACTTTTACGCTTTGCAAACACATACTTTACCGATATCAACATTTACAATACCAAAGGTTACTTAATTGCCTCATCAAGACCGGAAATATTTACCTACGAACTTACAAGTAAAAAGATAGACTCAGAAGCATTCTATCATTTAGCCATATTAAAAAAACAAGAATTTCTTCACAAAGAATCTATAGAAAGACTACAATACACATCTGCATATGCAAGTATAACCAATGCAGACAATTCAATAGTTGGATATATTAACCTGCCTTACTTCTCAAAACAAGCAGAGCTAACCCAACAAATTAGTTCGTTGATTGTAGCAATATTAAATATTTTTGTGATTCTCATAATGCTCTCAACCGTTTTGGCCGCATTTCTTTCAAACAAAATTACCTATCCGCTTCAAATTTTACGAGACAAAATGAAGCTCGTGAAAATTGGAAATAGAAATGAGAAAATTTCGTGGAAAACATCAGATGAAATAGGCGATTTAATAGACAACTACAATTCCATGATAGACCAGTTAGAATCAAGTGCTCAAAAACTTGCGGAAACAGAACGAGAAGGAGCTTGGCACGAAATGGCAAAACAGATAGCTCATGAAATAAAGAATCCTCTAACCCCCATGAAGTTAAATATTCAATTATTACATAAAGCTTGGGAACAAAAGGATCCTGAATTTGAACAAAGACTTAAAGTAATATCAAGCAGTATTATAGAACAAATTGAAACCTTAGCGGAAACAGCAAATTCATTTTCCGATTTTGCTAGAATATCGGAAGGAAAACCGGAGAATATTGAGCTGGCAAACTTATTGCATAATACCGTTATTCTTTTTAAAGAGGAAAAAAACATTACAATTCATACAGATATTCCGGACGAAAAAATATTTTTATATACCGATAAAGATAAAATTGTAAGGGTATTCAATAATATTCTGAAAAATGCTATTCAATCAATTCCGGCAGGAAAAAGCGGAGACATTCATGTCGCAATAAAAAATTATCAGGATTCAGAAATTTTGATAAAAATAGCAGACAACGGAAAAGGAATATCTAATGAAATTAAGGACAAATTATTTTCGCCAAATTTCACAACAAAATCGACAGGTAGTGGATTAGGACTTGCCATTTGTAAAAAAATTATTGAAAATATTTCAGGAGAAATTTGGTTTGAATCAACCGAAAATAAGGGTACAACATTTTATATTCGCATACCATCGGTAAAGATTGAGAAAAAATAACTTGCGATTTTGTTGCCACATTGTATGTTACATTATAACAAAGATACTATCCCCAAAAGTGTGTAAAGTTCAAAATTTATTAATTTAGATTTAGAAAACAAATTAAATATAAAATTATTGATACACAATAATCTTCTGTCTCGATAATCCATTATCTACCCGAATTTGAACTATATAAACACCGGGTGGCAATTCACTTACATCTAAAGAATATGAACCGTTCTGAAAGAAAATATTTTGTTGTCGTACACAAATACCCATATTATTATACAACATAACTTCTGCTGATTCATAAAAAGCACGTTTCCATTGTATGTAACATTTATCTTTACAAAATGAAGGAAAAATAATCCAATCATTTTTAGAAGGGAATTCATTATTAGCATACGTAGATAACTCATATTTCAACACCGAATCTTTATCAGAATTAAAATGATATTGCGAAAAACATGTTACGGGCTGAATACCAAAATTATAGGGCATGTCAAAATCAGAATATGAAAGCCATATTGAATCAGAGGAATAATATGCGTCAACAAAAAAATCATTGTCATAATATTGATATAATGAAACAGACGATGTATCAGAATTATCATAACACATTCCGGCATAAAAAGTATCCTGAACAAACACCGGAGTTGAAAAATGAACTTGATTAAAATAATCTTCGGTCAAACGAGAACAGAGAATAGAATCATATGCTATAAGAGTATTTTCGGAATCCCAAACCGCATACCGAAAATAGGAATGAGAGCTACCATTATTTTTTATAGCAAATTTAAGTCCTCTAATATATGCAGTTCGTTTAATACTATATTCATTGGATATACACGAAGCTTGTAAAAAATCCGCCTTTCCCCAATCAGAAACATTCTCTTTGGTAGAAACATGAACAAAATTAGTCGTATCGTAAATTCCTTTCACCGAATCTATTCCAAATAATTCTGCACTATAAAACTCTTCATTTTTAAGAGAAATTCTATCAGAGAAATGAGGATATTGAAAAAACAAAGGATATGATACTGTGTCAGGCTGACTTGTGACATTAACCTCCAGGGCAAGAGAAGTATTCGCCGAAATATCGGAAGCATACATCCACGGATTACCATATTCTAATAATAAAGAATGTGAACTTACCGTTCTATTCTGAGCCAACAAAAAAGACATACAAGAATCATTTTCTAAAAAACGATATCCAACCCAAAAATTACCGGTTGTCTCAATTGGTTCATCAGGCACAAGAAACACAAAAGAAGAATCAATTAGCATTGCATCAGACAATTGAGATGAATACACTAGGGAATCGGGCTGCAAACCACCGGTCCACACACACAATTCAATATTGGAAATATCGGCACAAGGAAGTATGTCAATCGCATAAGTAATTGAAACAATAAATTTTTCAGTATTATATAAAAACTCTTCTGCTGCAGCAGCCCATCCTATTTCATTTGACCCACCAAACAAACCATTGGCTTGAGAGCCAAAATTCCATACCAAAACAGAATCAGAGGGAGAAATATGAGAAAGACTACCGGGGAAAATATTAATCGGATCAAATCCGGGACACGTTTCTGCTCCATAATTAGCAGGGTCGAGCCAATATTGAAGCTGCACACTCGAATCGCCAACATTATAAAAAGCAGATGATAATTTAGAAAAATAATCATTAATAGGGTCATCACATGAAGCCTCACCACCCGAAAGAGTACCATAGACTTTATGATCACTTGTAAATAACGGACAGCCCGAAGAGCCGGCTTCTGTTGTACCTATTTCCCAATTTAAAATTTGCCAGTGAGTGTTTGGTTTATACGTATAAAAAGAAGATGTATTTGAATATTGATTATCAATACTAATTTTCATTGCATCGCCTCGCGGATGATGAATAGCAACAGAACCTATCGAGGCTTCATCGGCAACATCCCAACCAAGGTAATACGGTTGAAAAGAATCCGGTGGAGGGTTATACATTTCCACTAAACTAAAATCAATTTTATCATCAGGATGAGTTGCTCTTAAATAGGAACCCGACAATACTTTACTTGAATTAATTTCCCCCGTGTTATCACATTGAGGAAACTCATACCCAAAATAAAACAAGATTGTATTTGCTTCAGATTCTTTAGAAACACAGTGGTTTGCCGTTATCACATACGGGGATTCATCTTGCAAAGTATTATTCAGCAAACTTCCGGTACATACTTTTGTCCCACCGATAATCATACGGGTAACAGACCGCTTTTCTTTTTGCCAGCTTGCCCCTTCAGTACAATTAATATTTACATTACACCACCCGGCATCATCTTTAATTGCCTCTCCCGATTTTAATTGCCCCGAAACATCACGAAAGCCATACGATATTTGTGATATATGTAATTGTAAAGAATCAATCTGAGAAATCGGCACATGGCAAGAAACATACAACACGCTATCATTAACAATTGGTGTAGCCAGCACATTACTCAGATTATTAGACTCAGAAGTATATGGTCCGAAGAAATCTGATGAATCTTGAGAAAAAACAGAGAGAGAAGCCCCCTCAGGTAAAAAAAAATCGGAAAAAATAATATTTAACGAACGAGCTTGTGCCACTGAAATTCGCATATTATATATATATGAACTATCATATTCAATATGCTGAGCATTATCTATAAATGGAATTGACACCTTTATCGGATACGCAAACACATATGCACGCGTTGAAGCGATATAATCATGTATACTGTCTTGCGAGGGCTTATCAAAAGAAATGGTTGAACCAAAAACAGGCGGATAATTAGTATTAAAAATATGTCCTTGAGCAAACAAAAAAAACGAGAAAAACGAACCAAAAAAAAACAGACAAAAAAAACGCATAGTGTACAGATAAACGAATTATAACTTAACACCAAAGATAACAACATCATCAATTTGTCGTTGAGTTCCTCTCCAATCTTCGAAGGTTTTATCTAAAATTTCCTTTTGTTCATTCATAGGTAAATCTTTATGTTCGAACAACAAATCTTTAAACCGCGAAGCCATAAACTTTTTATTGTGATCACCACCAAACTGGTCTTGATATCCGTCAGAAAACATATACACACACATTCCAGACTTATATCGAAACTCATGATTTGTATATCCTTTATCTTCCGCAGAAAACAACCCACCAACAGAACAAATATCACCTTCAATGGCATCTACATAATCCTTATCTTTGTGCATAACAAACACCACATGATTTGCACATGCAATTTGTATAGATTGTTCGGAAGGATTAATAGCACAAATAGTTATATCCATACCATCATCTTGCGAATCAGGATTACCATCTTTATTTTGATTTAAAGCAGTAATAACACCTTTATTAAGTTTTTCAATAATTACAGATGGCTTTTGATTAGGTTTTTCATTCGAAATCTCATTCAACAAGGTTGTACCAATCATAGACATAAAAGCCCCCGGTACACCATGCCCGGTACAATCAGCTATAGCAACATAATATACTCCATTTTGCTCAACAAACCAATAAAAATCGCCACTAACGATATCTTTCGGTTTAAATAAAACAAAAGAATCCGGCAAAAATTTACGAATAGTCTGTTGAATTGGCAACATAGCATCCTGAATTCTTTTTGCATAACTAATACTATCCTGAATCAGGCGATTAGTACGAGAAAGTTCATCATTATTTTTCACCAACAATTCAGATTGCAATTGCAATTCCTCTTTTTGTTGATTTATTTCTTGCGTACGTTCATCAACCATACGTTCCAACTTACGTTTTTCCGCAATCAATTGACGCTCACGTATTTTAATATATAAAACAATACCAAGAGCAATAACAATAAGCAAAATAGAGTAAAACCAGGTAGTTCTCCAAAAAGGAGGTATCACCGTAATTTTCAATCGGGTAACTTTATCACTCCATTCCCCATCATTATTTGAAGCAACAACCTCAAAAACATAATCTTTACCCGATAAATTGGTATAAGTTGCAAACCGTCGTTTCGAATCAGTTAATGTCCACTTATCCTCAAAACCAAGCAATCTATACTTATACATATTTTTCGAAGGAGCAGCATAATGCAAAGTTGAAAACTCAAGTGAAAAATTATGCTTATGCGACAAGGTTATATGATCTTCATACACAATAGATTTAGACAACACTTTTTTACCGAGGACTTTTTCATTAATACCGACAGATTTATTAAATATCTGTAAATCAGTAATTACAACAGGTGCTGTGTATTTATCGGAAATAATATCATTAGGATAAAAATAAGTTAATCCCTCTTGCCCGCCAAAATAAAGAGTTCCATCATTTCCTTTAAAACAGGCTCGTTCATTAAAAGAGTTCCCGGGAAGTCCGTCTAATTCACTGAAATTAGTAAATTTTTCAGTCAGAGGGTTAAATTTCGACAAACCGAAATAGGTACTCATCCAAATATTTCCATTATCATCTTCGAGCATACCCAATACCATATCATTCGTAAGCCCATGGCTTTTTTTCGTATACGATTTAAATTTATTAACCCTATCAAACTTATTAATACCGGCACCACCGGTACCAACCCAAAACGAACCATTTTGAAGTTCCAAAATTGAGTATACCACATCATTACTTAATGAAGATACAGTTTGTCTGTCTTTTTTATAGTACGTAAACTCTTCTGTAATAGGGTTTAATTTTGCTAAACCTTGTCCACCTGTTCCAACCCAGATATTTCCACCGGCATCGCCATAGATATACCACACCACATTACGCATAAAATTCTTTTCATCTATCGGATATCGGGTAAATGTTTTGGTTTCATACACAAATTTATTCAAACCACCGCCCCATGTACCAATCCATAATTGATTTCGTCCATCTAAATACAAATCAGTAACAGCATCATTTGACAAGGAATTAACCTCCATATCATTATACGAAAAATGTTCTTTTTCCTCTGTTTTGGGATTGAATTTAAAAAAACCATTACCATCAGTACCAATCCAAAAGAAACCGCGTGAATCCCACACCAAAGAAGTAATTTTATTAAAACTTTCAGGATCACCTGCAGGACTTTGAAATGTTTTTGAGACTCCTGTTTTTGTATTATAATATGTCAATCCGGCACCTCGCGTACCTATCCACAAGCCATTTTCATTGTCTTCATAAATCGCAAAAACATTATTCGATGATATTGGTAAATCATGTAATTGGCTCGGATAAATAAATTGAAACTCTTTTCGTTCAGTATTATACTTGTTTAGTCCGGCCGTTTCAGTTCCCAACCAAATGACACCCGATTTATCCTTCAACAAAGAAATAATATCATTACCGGAAATTGAATACTCATCATCCCGAATTGTTTCAACTCCAATAACTTTTTGTGCATTCATATCATATAAATTGAGTCCTCCTGCTCGAGTACCGATATACATTATATCGTATACAGTATCTTCACAAAGAGACATTACAATATTACTCGAAAGAGTATTCTCTGATACAGCATTATACGTAATTCTGCGATATTTTTCTGTTTGAGGATTAATAACATCAATACCACCATAATATGTTCCAACCCAAATATTACCGTTTTTATCTTTTTTCATAGTCATAACATCATTATTTGTAGATGTTACCGGGTAAAAAAGTCCTGTTTTTTTATCAAATTTATGCACAACATGATCAATATTTGTAGAATTTAATCCTACCCAAATAAAACCGAAATCATCCTCCGTAATAGCTCGCACATTATTAGCCTCAAGCGAATACGGATTTCCCTCTTCATGTTTATACACAGTGAAATTTTGTTTTTCCCGATTAAACAAATTTAACCCGCCACCGTACGTTCCAATCCATAAATCCCCATCCGAATCTTCAAAAATGGTGTACACATCATTGCTTCCCAATGAATGTTCATCAGTAGAGTCATGCATATAATGAGAAAACGTTTCCGATAAAGGATTAAAAACATTGAGTCCTCCACCAACAGTTCCTATCCATATTTTTCCATATGAATCCTGAAAAATTGAAGTAATATTGTTACTGGAAATTGACGTAGAATCTGATAAATTCGGCTTAAAAACTTTAAACGTATAGCCGTCATAATAGTTTAAACCGTCTTGCGTCCCAAACCACAAAAAACCGGTAGTATCCTGCATTATTGCATTAACACACACTTGAGAAAGCCCATCATCCATTGTCACACTCTCAAACAAAAGTTTTTGCATGTGGTCTTGAGAAACACTGAGCAGTGAAACAAAAAACAATACTAATAATAGTGATATCTTTCTCATAGTTAATTCAATCGAAATGTAAATATACAATAATTAACAAAAAAAAACACACCAAGCAGTATTAAAATAAAAAATTAGCGTAACTCAGCATGCAATTTCTCCGAATACGCAGATATCAACCTCTTCATAACCTTATCAATATCAGAGTCTTTAAGTGTTTTTTGCGAATGTTGTAATACAAACGAAACCGCATATGATTTTTTACCTTCAGGAATACCTTTTCCCTGATAAATATCAAAAATTGAAACAGACTTTAATATTTTCTTTTCTGTTTGTTGTGCAATTTCTTCGATTTGAGCAAAACTAATATCATCATCCAAAAGCAAAGACAAATCTCTTCGTACTTCAGGAAACTGAGGAATTTCGGTATACAAAACAGGTTTCCCGACAATACTCATCACAGCATCCCAATTTATATCGGCACAGAAAACAGGATTATCAATATCAAAAAACCGCAACAACTTTGAATTTATTTGAGTAATAGTAGCGACCTGCTTATTGTTGCACAAAAGAAGCTGACCTATTCCAAAATCATCTGAATAATTTTCATATTCGAAAGTTTGCAATCCAAGTTTAGCACACATCATTTCAACCGATTTTTTCATATAGAAATAATCAACCTCCTGAGCTGCACCACTCCAGTGCTGAGGCATATAATTACCGCTCGCACACAACACAAGTTTTTGTTCTTCAGAGTATGACTTCAAACGTTCTTTGTGTGGATTTTTTGAGTATTCTCGTCCGAATTCAAAAATACGCACATCTGGATTTTGCCTGTTTTTATTATATGAAACAACCTCTAACATATTGAACAACAAAGACGAACGCATCACATCTAAATCTGCACTAAGAGGATTAACCAAATGTACAAGATGTTCTTTATCGAAAGTTGGTAAAACATCATAATACACCGATTTTGTGAGAGAATTATTCATCACCTCAAACCAACCTTGTGCAATAAACATATCAGCTGCTTTATTCTTATATAGGTCTTCATCTTTCTCATCAGAATATATCAGAGAAGATTTCACCCTTGCAGGTATTTCAATATTATTATAGCCATAAATCCTCAATATTTCCTCAACCAAATCTTCCTGTCGCGTCACATCTACTCTATATGGAGGCACCTCAACAACAAGCAAATCTCCTTCATCGACAATGAGAGTTATTTCTAAAGATTGCAATATCGAAAGCATCTCTTTTTTTGATAAGCTTTTCCCTATTAAAGCTTGAACACGAGAAACAGAAAGCTCAACTCTATGTCCGGGCACCGGAGAAGGATTTGAATCAAAAACATGCGACACAACAACACCGCCAGCCAATTCTTGAATAAGAAGAGCGGCACGTTTCAAAGCATAAACAGTGATGTTAGGATCTATTCCCCGCTCAAAACGAAACGATGCATCGGTATTTAAGGCATGTCGTTTTGCAGTTTTTCGAACTGCTACCGGATTGAAATAAGCACTTTCTAAAAATATTGATGTTGTTTGCGGAGTAACCCCATGATGAGCTCCACCAAACACACCGGCAATACACATAGGTTCTTCACTATTTTGTATCATTAAATCATCTGTCGACAATTCCCGTTCGACTTCGTCGAGAGTAACAAATTTCGTTTTTTCCGCACATGTTCCGACAATTATTTTATTTCCTTTAATTGTATCAAAATCAAAAGCATGAAGCGGTTGTCCCATTTCATGCAAAACATAATTTGTAATATCTACCACATTATTAATGGGTTTTTGACCTATAGCTTGTAATCGATTTTGAAGCCATGTAGGAGAATCCTGAATCGAAATATCAGACATAATAAGCCCGCAGTAACGAGGGCATAGGTCTTCACGTTCGACAATAAGCTCAAAACTATCACTCTGCTTCGCCTCTTTAAATGCTGAAACATTCGGTTTTTTTATGCTTACCGCAGATTCTTGGCTAAAAAAAGCTGCCAAATCACGAGCAACTCCAATATGAGAAGCCGCATCTATTCTATTCGGTGTCAATCCGATTTCAAATACCACATCACGTTCAACCGGAAAAATATTAGAAGCTTTCGTTCCAATTTTCGTTGACTCCGGCAACACAATTATACCATCATGACTTGCTCCCAAACCCAATTCATCCTCTGCACAAATCATTCCTTGCGAAACCTGACCTCGGATTTTCGCTTTTTTTATAACAAATTCATCATCTCCATTATACAATTTCGTTCCTTCGGTTGCAACCAACACCTTCTGCCCTGCCGCAACGTTAGGTGCACCACACACAATAGGTAAAATATCAGAACCACCGACATCGACCGTTGCTACACTTAATTTATCAGCATCAGGATGTTTTTCACAGGACAACACATTACCAACAACTACACCCTGCAATCCACCTTTTATTGATTCATAATACTCAACTCCTTCAACTTCCAATCCGATATCTGTAAGAATTTTCGAAACAGATTCAACATCTTCACGTATCGACAGATATTCATTTATCCAATTAAGAGAAACTTTCATTTAAAATGTTTTTTATTTTGTGTCACAAAAGTACATTTTTTTGAATGAAATTCGGTATTTTAGCACACAAAAAATTATAGTAATCTTATGCAAAACCGAAAAAAAATTTTTGTTACGAACGACGATGGGATTCATGCACATGGATTACAGGTACTCATTGAAGAAATGAAAAAATTAGGAGATGTTTTATGCATTGCACCCGAACGAACTCAATCGGGCATGTCTCATGCCATAACATTCTCAAACCCGGTAAGTCTTGAACAACACAGAGATGATCCGGGAGTTAAAACATACAGTTTAACCGGAACTCCGGTTGATTGCATTAAAATAGCATTAGACAGATTCTATATTAATGAGAAACCGGATCTTATTGTGTCCGGCATAAATCATGGCTCAAATTCATCAATTTGTGCTATTTACTCGGGAACCGTTGCTGCTGCTCGAGAAGGAGGTATTAATAATATTCCCTCAATAGCATTTTCCAGCGTTAATCATAAAAAAAATGCCGATTTCACACATTATTCACCGTACGTTTATTCTATTTCGGAGAAAATAATAACCCAGGGGATACCTGAATACGTGTTTCTCAATGTTAATTTTCCTCTCACAAAAAACATAAAAGGCACACGAGTAAGCCGTCAGGCAGAAGGTGTCTGGATTGAACGATTTGAAAGACGAACCGACCCACACGACAGAGAGTACTTTTGGTTGACCGGTAATTTCAAAAATTTCGAACCCGATGCCAATGACTCCGATGAATGGTTATTACAAGAAGGTTTTGCTACCGTTACCCCCCTCAAAATCGAAAAAACAGATACAGAATCAATAGCCAAGTTATCATTTTTAAATACCTAATTATATGACACACCTACTTAACAATATTTGGACCGGCATAGCACTTGGAGTACTTCTTCCTATACTTTCTTTTTTAGGGATTTATGTATGGTTTACCGATACGCTCTCATTACAAGAATATCTTTCAAAACTTGCATATTCCGGTGTTGCAACAAATGTTTATATTTGGTCGATGATTCCAACTTTTATCATTGCCAGTGGATTATATTACAAAAAATGGGATAACAGTCTCAAAGGACTCATTATTCCCACTTTTTTCTTTATTTTTGCAATAGTAATTATTAATTTTTAAATCATGTATTATTATCTGATAGCAGGAGAAGCTTCGGGCGACATGCACGGAGCACGTTTAATTTCACAGATAATACAGCATGACCCGGAAGCAAAATTCCGATTGTGGGGCGGCGACAAAATGAGTGATGCCGCAAACACATCTGTAGTAAAGCACTACAAAAATTACGACCATATGGGAATTGCAGAGGTATTGAAACATGCTCGTACAAGACTAAAGAATATTGCATTTTGCAAACAAGATATAGCTAAACACAAACCTGATGCACTAATATTTATAGACTTCCCGGGCTTTAATCTCAAAATTGCCCCTTTTGCTAAATCCATTGGAATTAAAACATTTTTCTACATTTCACCAACAATATGGGCATGGAAAGAAGGCAGAGTAACAAATATAAACAAA
>CAZLCY010000002.1:20552-42573 GCA_964558075.1 uncultured Bacteroidales bacterium | reverse complement strand
GACAAAACTGTTACTTGGTCTGTTAAATCAGGTTCCGGTGGTGAAATTGATCCGGTTACTGGTGAGATTTCTATTACCGGTGCAGCGAATGATCAATTTATTGTAGTGGCAACCGCAAATGATGCAGGTGGTGTTGAATCCAATGAATGTGTTGTGACGATAGTTGAGGAGATAATTCCTGTAACATCTATTAGTGCTGATGTTTCAACAGTATCTCTCATGAAAGGTGAAACGCAAACAATTATAATTACGTTTAATCCTTCAAACACAACACAAACAGCATTGAGTCCTGAAATTGGAAGTAATGATGTTGTTTCGGTTAATCAAGTTAGTGAAACTGAATATGAAATTGAGGCATTGAAAGATGGAACGCAGCAAGTTGTGTTCAGATCAACTGCTAATTCTTCGGTGTATGCTTCAGTTTCTGTTACAGTTACTGAATTGGTAGAATCTATTATTGTTTCTTCTGAAGATGATGCAACGTCATTATATGTTGATGAAACTCTGCAAATGTCGGCTGATGTGTTGCCAACAACTGCAACTGACCAATCAATAACATGGAGTTCGTCTGATGAAACTGTTGCTACAGTTTCTGCGAGTGGTCTTGTAACTGCTCATCAGGAAGGTGCGGTATCAATCGTCGCAGCGGCCGATGATGGTTCGGATGTAAGTGGTACATTCTATCTTTCTGTTATGGAAGTGGCTGTTTCTTCAATTTCATTATCTGCATCTGCTCTCGAGATTGAGATTGGTCAAACTGAACAAATAACATATGAAGTTTCTCCTGATAACGCTACAAATACAGCTGTTGAGTTTACAAGCTCAGATGAGACTATAGCAACGGTTGATGAAAACGGTGTCATTACTGTTCTCAACAATCCTGATAATATTGATCAAACGGTTACGATAACCGTAACTTCGCTTGATGATCCTTCTATTTCGGAAACTGTTACTGTTTCAGTTATAGGTGTTCAGGCCGATAAGGCGTATTTGCAATATTTATATGAGCAATCATTTTATGTATATGAACAGGTTGAGGATGGTGAAATTGAAATTGGCTATGCTCCCGGACAAGTACCAGTAATGACATATAACGATTTTACTGAAGCTTGGGCATATGCTCAGGATGTGTTGAATGATGATATAGAAGAACCGGTAACTCAGGAAATTGTTGATGCTGCAGCAAACAGATTGTATGATGCAATTCGTGCAATGGGATATGATATTCAAAGCATTGATTCTGTAGATGAAGATGATGTTGTTGTATATCCAACAGTGTTTACATCAGAACTTACTGTTGAAGCTTCTGAAATTGTTTCGGTAACTGTGTTTAACGCACAAGCTCATAAACTTGATGAGATTCAGGGTGAAGGGCAATCAAGCCTCACATTTATGGTTGATGGCTATGCACAGGGTGTGTATTACATACTTATCAAAACAAAAACACAATCTGTTGTGAGAAAAGCGGTAAAATAAAACAGTTTTTCATATAATTTTAAAAAAGGCGAATCAGTTTGATTCGCCTTTTTTTGTTTTCATGATGTCAGGAATTTTCTTTTTTGTAATTTTGAGGCAAATAATATGCAATGATTGGAGTACTTGGAATTAATCATACATCAGCCCCTATAGAAGTGCGTGAGCGTTTTTCAATTTCGGATAATGAAATTGAGGTGTTTGCTGATTTTTTATGTAAAGACAGTCATATTTCTTCAATTGTTGTTTTGTCGACTTGTAACCGTACGGAAATTTATTTTTCTCAATCTCAATATAATCCCGATTATGCTCATGTTCTTGTATATAATAGTCTGATGGCTTTTAAAACTATTGATTTTGATGCCGAACAGTATGTGTATTCATATAATCAGGATGATGCTGTTGAACATTTATTTGCGGTAACTGCAGGAATTGATTCTCTTGTTATTGGTGAAGATCAAATAATCGGACAGGTGAAGGACGCATACGAAATAGCGGAAAAATATTCGTTACCCGATGCGGTTTTAAAACGTCTTTTTCAAAAAGCATTTGAAACAGGAAAACGGGTACGCACCGAAACAGCTATTACAACAGGCTGTACTTCTATTAGCTTTTTAGCTGTTGATATGTGCGATTCGTTATGTTCCGATTTGTCAAAATTATCGGTTTTGCTAATTGGTACGGGTGATACCGGAAAATTGATCTTGCAGGCCTTGTATAAAAAAGGAGTTCGCAATTTTTTCATTTCTAACAGAACATATGAGCATGCACTGTCGACCGTTAATAAATACGATGCACAATTTGTTTCTTTAAGTCAGATTGAATCATATATTGATAAAGTCGATATTGTTATCGTAGCAACCTCGTCACCATCATTCATTATTACCTCAGAGATGCTTTCAGGAATCCCCAAAGAGTCTTTGCCTGTTTTTGTCGATTTATCTGTTCCGCGAAATATTGATATTGCTATCGATTCTATTACCGAAGCAGAAATTATTGTAGTGGACGATCTTCAAAAAATTATAGATCGCCATAAGGATAAACGTGCAGAGTGTGTAGAGCAAGCATATGATATTATTCAAGAGATGAGAGGTGCTTTTATGGATTGGTTTTCTTTTCGTGCTTTGCAACCAACAATTCGGGAAATTGATTATCATTTAGAAAAAATTCATTCTCGCGAATTAGACACATATTCCAACGGAAGTTCGTCGGAAATTGTGCAGTCTGTTGATAATTTTTCTGCCAATTTAAGAAAAAAATATAAAAAAGAATTAATCAAAAATGTACGGCAGATAACAAATAATGGGCGTAATGAATTGTATCTTCAAGTTATTAATGATTTATTTAGGCAACCAAAAAATCTCAATGAAACGTGAAATAGTAATAGGATCCCGAGGCAGTAAATTAGCTTTATGGCAATCATATGAGGTGAAAGACCGGATTGAATCTCTTTTTCCACATATTTCTGTTGTGGTAAAAATTATTCAAACGAAAGGTGATAAAATTTTGGATGTTTCGCTTTCTAAAATTGGCGATAAAAGTTTGTTTACGAAAGAAATTGAACATGAATTGTTAGATTCATCTGTAGATATCGCAGTACATAGTTTGAAGGATTTACCAACTGTTCTGCCGAAAGGTTTAATTATAGGTGCTGTCCTTCCCCGAGCTGAATATAGAGATGTGTTGCTTGCCCGAAAACATACAAGGCTTTCGGAATTATCTGAGAATGATGTGGTCGGAACATCATCTTTACGAAGAAAAGCAGCATTGTTAGCGTTTAATCCAAATTTGAAGATTATTGATATTCGGGGAAATATTGATACACGTATAAAAAAAATGGAATCAGGCTATTGCGATGCTATTGTTATGGCAGCCGCAGGAGTACATAGATTAGGGCTGCACGATAAAATTACTGAAGTAATTGATGAAAATATTATAGTTCCTGCTGTAAGTCAGGGAATTATTGCAGTTGAGTGTCGTGAGAGTGATGTGGAATTACAATCGCTGTTACAACCTTTGAATCATGCAGAAACACATGTTTCTTCTTTGGCAGAACGATCTTTTTTACATGCTATGAAGGGGGGGTGTCAATTACCTCTGGGGTGTATTAGTAGAGTAGATACGCAACATCTCTCTATGCATGCGGTAATCGCAAGTGTAGATGGAAAGAATTCTTTAAAATTCGCTATTTCGGGCTCGGTTGAAAAACCTAAAGAACTTGGCGAAAAATTAGCACAGAAATTTTATGACGCCGGTGCTCAACAAATTCTTGATACAATTTTATGACTTCAGCAAAAATAATTATTACTACCGGGAGTGTCGAAAGCTCTTTGTCTTTTGTAACGGAATCCGCTTCTCATGGCTTTCAAGTCTATTCTTTTCCTATGATTCAGATAGTTTCCGCTGAAGAGTCAGATTCTAAGAAAGAAATGTATGCTCAATTGTTTCTTTATGATTGGATCGTGTTTACAAGTAGAAATGGCGTTAATTATTTTTTTGAAGAATTATATAATGCAACACAAACCTATGATATTCCCGTTTCATGTAAATTGGCATGCGTAGGAAATAAAACGGCGAATGTTTTGCATAATTATTCGAAAACAGCAGATTATATTTCACCCAATAATAATGCTCTTGATTTTGCACGAGAATTAAATTCCTTATTTAAATTTCAGGAAGATGATATTCGGGTGTTATTTCCTACCGGTAATTTAACAGATAATACCATTGCACAAAACATGTCATCTCATGTGAGTGTCGAAAAAATTGAGGTGTACCATACTATTATTCCACAGACGTATAATTCCGGTATTTTTGATTTGATAGCCTCCGACACATACGATTATATTGTATTTACCAGTCCTTCCTGTGTGTCTCATTTTGTGCAACTGTTTGCAAACGGCCTGTCTCTAAAATCTTTGAGAACAATTAGCATCGGACCGTCCACATCACGACGTCTAGAAGAGCATGCTATACCTCACATTCAGGCACAAGAATATACAATTGATGGAGTTTTAGCATTACTTGAAACAGTATAAAAAATGTTATTTTTTCCAAAATGCCGGAGAAAAGAGAATAAGTACCGTGAAGAGTTCAAGCCTTCCGCATAGCATCATAAATGTTAAAAACCATTTTGCAGGAGATGATAAAAATGCGTAATTATCCATAGGTCCTACTTTTCCGATTCCCGGTCCCACATTACTTAATGTTGCGACCACTGAACCTAATGATGTTTCAAGGTCGTATCCTAAGCCCGACATAACAACCACACCAAACAAGTAAATAATAATATAAATAATAATGTAAGCCAAAACGTTTGTGATGATTTTTTCCGGTACGGTTCTTTTATCTAATCGAAGAGGGATAATTGCATTTGGATGAACCAACCGTTTAAATTCATAATAACTGTGTTTTGCTAATAAAATTATTCGAACGATTTTTATTCCACCACTTGTAGAACCGGCACTTGCACCAAAAAACATAAGTATATAAAGAGACATAATTGCAATTGGCGACCATGCTAAATAATCAGCAGATACATACCCGGTTGTTGTAGAAATTGAAACAACCTGAAATAATGAATCTCTGAATATTTTTTCAAGTGCTGCCATGTTTGAGGTTAGAGATTCTAATTGTACTTGTTGAAGAATAATTGTGCCGGTAATGGTTATTGTAAACAGAAAAACAATGGTTATAAATTTTCGAAATTCTTCATTAGACCAAACTTTTTTAAAATTGCCATGCATGGCAAAATATGATAAGGTGAAATTTACACCCGCAAAGAACATAAACAGTATAATGATGTATTGTATGTATGGGCTTGTTTCAATAATACTTGAGTTATACGTCGAAAAACCTCCGGAAGACATGGTGGTAAATGCATGATTAATTGCATCAAAAACGTTCATGTCTCCATACACAAGTAGTGCTGCCTGAGAAATGGTGAAAATCAGATAAATAATGTATAAACGCTGAGCGGTATCTTTAACTTTAGGGTGAATTTTATCTTTTGTCGGTCCGGGTACTTCTGCCGTATACAGCTGCATACCACCAATACCGAGGATAGGTAAAATGGCTAAGGAAAGAACAATAATTCCCATTCCTCCAAGCCATTGCGACATACTTCTCCATAATAGAATATCTTTTGGTAGTGATTCTATATCTGTAAGGATTGAAGCTCCGGTGGTAGTGAGTCCCGACATTGTTTCAAAAAAAGCATTTGTAAAATCGGGTACAGAGCCTGATAATATAAAAGGTAAACTCCCAAACAGTGAAAAGAATATCCAAACAGTGCTTACAATAATATAACCTTCGCGTTTGCCGATTTCTTTATTGGATTTTTTGAGAATATAGGTTAATAAAAAGCCGGTTCCACCTGTAATTATTGCAGACTGAAGTAATGGCGCAATTGATTCATTATAATAAACAGAGGCAATAAGACAGAGCAAAAGTGCACCTGCTTCAATGAGGAGAAATTTACCAATAATATATAAAATCGCTTTCCCGTTAATTCGTTTCATGAAAAATTATAGTATTGTAAGCGTTTACGATTCTTTATTTTTAGATTTTTTGCTTTTTTCAAATAATTTTTGAACCTCATTCATTGCTGTTGGCATGCAAAATACGAGTACTTTGTCTCCATCCTGAATATGTGTTGTTCCGGTTGCAATGAATGCATTTTTTTTTCTAACGACCCCACCGATAACAGCTTCATCGGGAAAATCAATTTCTGAAAGCGGTGCTTTACACACTTTCATACTTCCGTGTACATTTATTTCTAAAATCTGAGCTTCGGATTGAGTTAAATGTCGTGCTGATGATATTTCTGTTTTTTCACCAAGAGTAAATTTGTGAATTGCATTTGCTGCAATATTTTTTTTATTGATAACGGTATCTATTCCTATATCTATTGCTAACGAAACATAATCCATGTTTTCTACTTCTGCAATAGTTCGTTTTACACCAATTCGTTTTGCTAAATAGCACGACAAAATATTAGTTTCGGAGTTCCCGGTCGTCGCAATAAATACATCGGTGTTTCGTACGCCTTCTTCGACAAGCAAATCGGTACTTCGACCATCACCGTTAATTATTAAGGTATTATCCAAACTATTGGCTAATTTATGAGCTTTTCGGGTATCTATTTCTATTAGTTTTACATCAAATTGATTCTGTAAAAGCTTTGCTGTCGCTTGCCCGGTGCGACTTCCGCCGAGAATTATGATTTTGTCTATAGCAAGCTTCTTTTTGCCAAAAGTGTCAAGCATAGGCTTAACGCCTTTTTTATTACTCACAATATATACTAAATCTTCCGGTTTGCATATTTCGTCACCTTTAGGTATAATAGTCGAAAAGTTTCTTTTTATTGCTATAACACGGAAGTTCTCTAAATCTTCACTGTGCCCGTTTATTTCTTCTAAATATTTACCGACAACATCATTTGTTTCATCAATTTTGAGTACAAAAAGTGAAAGTAAGCCATCTGCAAAATCAAAAAATTCCCGGGTGGCAGATTGTTGTATAAATTTTGAAATTTCGTCGGCTGCCAGTGCTTGCGGGTATATTATCGAGTCAATTCCCATACCCTTGAAGAGAAGTACGTTTTTCTCTTCTAATAATTCCGGGTTTCTTACGCGTGCTATTGTTTGTGGTGCACCAAGCTGTTTGGCTATAACCGCTGAAGCAACATTCATTTCAGGAAAATGTGTGACCGCAATATATAAATCACATTCGTCAACTTTTGCTTGTGTTAGCACTGATATTGATAATGCCGAACCTTCTATTGTTAAAATGTCGAGATGTAGTGAGAGAAGCTGAAGCTCCGATTGAGACACATCTATTACGGTAATGTTGTGATTATCATATGCTAAAATTTTTGCAAGGTGTTTGCCTACTTCACCTGCTCCTGATATTACTATGTTCATGTAAATGAATTTAAATCTAAATTGTTGTAAAAAGCTTTATTATAGTTTTTTATAGCTCAATCAATTGAGATGTATCTTTTTTGAATTTATGTGCAATTAATAGTATTCTTCTCATTTTTGCAAATTTATTTTGAGTTTAATTTTTCTGTGATTTCTGTTTTAAGTATGCGGTTGTATAATTCTACTATTTTTATCTCTTCCTGTTCCCAGTTTAGTGTTTGCGATGCATTCATTGATTGTTTTATATAGTTTTGATACAAAGTCGGTTCACACATTCTTAGAATTTGTTCTGCAATTTTGTGTGGTTTGCGGTTATATACGATTTCTCCGCATGTATAGTCGTTTATTATTTTTTTCATTTCCGGCAAATCGGATACTAAAATGGGTATATGTGCTTGGATATAATCAAAAATTTTGTTGGGTAATGCGTAGTGATAATTTAAGCCGATATCTTCTTCGAGAGACAAGCCTATTGTTGCTCCTTGTGTGTATTTTGGTAGTTCATTATATGAAATTTGACCAATACAAATGATTTTTGTGTCGAGTTTTTTTTCGACTATACGTCTGCGTATGTCATGGTAAATATCTCCTGTTCCAATTATTACTAATTGCATGGAATCAATGTATTCCATTGTATCAATCATTGTTTCTATACCTCTTCCTATATTTATTGCTCCTTGGTAAATGAGGTAAGGTTTATGAATACCGTCAATTTTTTTCGGTTTGGTTTTTTTTTGTATGTGTGGTACATTTTTTATCACCTGAACAGGAACTTTGTATTTTTCTGAATATATTTCTGCTATTGATTCACAAACGGTTGTGCAGTATGTGAGTTTTGGAAAAATAAATGATTCGATGCGTTCCCATATTTTTTTTTGAAATAGTTTATTGTGTAATTCGGGAACTTCGGTAAAGTATTCGTGGCTGTCGTATACAATTTTTTTTCTGCGGATTTTCCCGGCACAATAAACTCCGAGTAATGTGTCGAGGTCGTTTGCGGTAAAAATATCTGCTTGTGAAAATAATAAATAAATAAATAGGCGAATGTTTAATGTTGCATAAAATAATGGTCCGTGTGTCCATAATAATTTCATTCGTTTTGTTTTATATGGAGTTTCAGGAACTGATTTGCTCTGTGCTGTTTTTCTGCCTGTTAATGTTACTTCGAACCCATTATTATAAAGACTTGTGCAGATTTTATGAACTCGGTTGTCGGTTACAAGGTCGTTGCTGACACAAAGTATTATTCGTTGTTTTTTGTTGAGCATTGTCTTTTTGTGTATTTTCGCTAAAATAATGAATTTTTTACATGTATTCTAAACAATTTTCTTTACAAACATACAACACTTTTGGCATAGATGTTACTGCTCATGCTTTTTTTGAATATTCGGATATGCAAGAATGTGTTGATTTTTTTCGTACACAAAGATATAAAGGACCAATTTTTATTTTAGGTGGCGGAAGTAATGTCTTGTTTACGAAAGATTTTCCGGGTACAATTATTCATCCGAATAATAAAGGTATCGCAATAGTTGATGAAAATCAGGATACTGTTTTTGTTTCTGTTGCTGCGGGCGAGGTGTGGGATGATTTTGTTGCCTGGGCTGTTCAGCATAATTTGTATGGAATTGAAAATTTGTCCTTAATTCCCGGTTCGGTAGGTGCTTCTGCAGTGCAAAATATTGGTGCATATGGTGTGGAGGCGAAGGACTGCATTTACGAAGTAATGTTTTATGATGCTCATGCCGATAAAATGAATACGTTTTCGAATGAAGAATGCGAATTCGGATATCGTTCAAGTTTTTTTAAGAAAAATCCCGATGCTCTTTTCTGTATTAGTCATGTGGTATTTGCATTATCAAAAAAAGAAAATTATCATCTTGAATATGGTAATATTAAAAATATTCTTGACGATTCTTTGCCTCTTTCTCTTTTGCAAGTTCGGAACGCTATTGTGTCTGTACGGGAATCAAAATTACCTAATCCGGAAGTTTTAGGAAATGCCGGAAGTTTTTTTAAAAATCCCGTTGTAAGTAAAGAAAAAGCAGATGAAATTCGTAAAATGTTCCCTCACATGGTCTCGTTTTCTGTTTCAGAAACAGATGTAAAAATTGCTGCAGGATGGTTGCTTGACGAACTTGGTTGTAAAAAATTTCGTGAAGGAGATGCAGCAGTTCATCAAAAACAAGCATTAGTGCTTGTGAATCTCGGAAATGCGAGCGGGAGTGATTTTGTTCGTTTGGCAGAACGTATAATTCGGCATGTAAATAGTAAAGTTGGAATTGAACTGGAGCCAGAAGTTATTTTTTTATAAAAGAGTATAAAAGATTACAAAAAAAAATAGTATTTTTGAAAAAAGCATACGATGAAGAATATAGTTTTAGTTATTTTATTAGTGATTGTTTCGTGTGGGTATCTTCACTCTCAAACAGTGTCTGTTGATACTTTATTTGTTGCGAAATCAGACTCAAGCCTTGTGCTGACGCAGGATTCCTTGGTGATGACTGTAGATTCTGTTGTAACTAACTCGGATACCTCTTTGGTTATGCACGATACAATTATTCCTGATTCTCTTGTGGTTGCTCTCGATAGCTTGTCTCATCTCGATACTATTGCTCATGTCGAGCCCCTTGTTGATACTATTGTATCGGATACTCTTGTTGATATTCCGGTGCAAATTTCTAAACTCGATGTGTATACTATTGAAAATACACAAGTAGAAAAAGTCCATATTTGTGGAACATCTTTTAAGGATTTGAATGTTTTAAATGCTCATGTACAGCATATTATTGTAGAAGATGCTGATATTGAATTTGTTACAATCGGAAATTCATTTATAACCAAAATGACGGTAAAAAATTCAGTAATTCGTGATTTCCTTATTGATAAAACGGTTATTACAGAATTGATTATCGAAAATTCAGAGATAATTGAGTTCGCTTCCGATCAGTCGATTATTCACAGTCAATCAATTTATTTAGAAGATTAAGATTATTTTTTTGTAAAGAATATTCGAATTTCCTGTGAGATAAAAGTTTTTTTTTAATTTTGTGGTCACAAAAAGAGTATGAAATGCAAGAATCATTAATGATATATAATTCGCTTTCGCGGAAAAAAGAAGAGTTTAAACCGATACATGCACCGCATGTTGGTATGTATGTGTGTGGACCGACTGTTTATGGCGAAGCCCATCTTGGTCATGCTCGACCATCTGTTACTTTCGATATTTTGTTTCGTTTTCTCCGCTTTTTAGGGTATAAAGTCCGATATGTTCGAAATATTACTGATGTCGGGCATCTTGAAAATGATGCGGATGAAGGGGAGGATAAAATAGCAAAAAAAGCTCGGTTAGATGAGTTGGAACCAATGGAAGTGGTGCAGGAATATACGTTGAATTATCATCAGTGTATGCAAGAAATGAATGTGTTGCCTCCCAGTATTGAACCGCGAGCATCGGGACATATTATTGAGCAACAAGAGTATGTGAGAAAAATTTTAGAAAGCGGATATGCATATGAATCAAATGGATCTGTGTATTTTAATGTTGAAAAATATAATAAAGATTTTAAATATGGTATTCTTTCGGGGCGAAATGTAGAGGATATGCTTTCGAATACCCGTTCTCTCGAAGGTCAGCATGAAAAGCGAGCTCCCTTGGATTTTGCTTTGTGGAAAAAAGCAAGCCCGGAACATATTATGCAGTGGAATTCTGATTGGAGTCGGGGATTTCCCGGATGGCATTTGGAATGTTCGGCAATGGGGGAAAAATATCTTGGCAAAGAGTTCGATATTCATGGCGGTGGAATGGATTTGCTCTTTCCTCATCACGAATGTGAAATTGCTCAATCTACTGCTGCAAATGGTAAACAAGCGGTCAGATATTGGATTCATAACAATATGATTACTATTAACGGACAAAAAATGGGAAAATCTTTGGGTAATTTTATTACGCTTAAGCAACTGTTTTCGGGCACACACGAATTGTTGATACAAGCATACAATCCTATGACAATTCGCTTTTTTATTCTTCAAGCTCATTACCGGAGTACACTGGATTTTTCGAATGAAGCTTTACAAGCTGCTGAAAAAGGCATGGGACGGTTGTTGGAAGGGTATGAGAAAATTACAGAATTGCCTGTTTCTCAAACATCTTCGATATCTGTTGCAGATATTGAGCAAAAATGTTTGAAAGCAATGCTGGATGATATGAATACGCCTATTGTTATTTCGCATTTGTTTACTGCTCTTAAAACAGTTCATGCGGTAGAATCGGGGAAAGAAACAATAACTGAAGAAGATAAGAATGCATTGCGTAAAACATTTGAAATATATTTGTTTGATATTCTCGGAATTGTGCAGCAGAAAGAAAAAAATGAAAATAATTCAGAATTATTGCAGAAAACAATAACTTTATTGTTAGATTTACGTTTACAAGCAAAGAGAGAGAAAGATTATCAAAAGTCTGATGATATTCGGAATGCACTTACCACTATGGGAGTTCTTATTAAGGATACAAAAGATGGATATGAATGGGAGATAAAATAAATTTTACTGCTTTTCTTTTGATTTTTCTTTTTTTACATATAATTTTACACACTATATTGTAGTTAAAAGTTTATGGATTCATTAATTTTACAAAGTACAGAAGATACACCTCAGGTTGATTTTAATGCCGATACCGGTATTTGTAAACTTTCAGGAAGGTCTTTGCCCGAAAATGCAATAGATTTTTATCAGCCTATTCTTAATTGGGTTGAGTCTGTATTGAGTGATTCTGTGAACAAAGAGTTTGTGTTTGAGGTGCAATTGGAGTATTTCAATACTGCTTCTTCTAAGCAATTAGCTAAAATGCTTTTACTCATTGAAAAGTTTATTGATTCTCACAAAATCCTTATTCGTTGGTTTTACGAAAAAGAAGATCGTGATATGTTCAATTCGGGAAATCAATATTCGAAATTCCTTAAATTGGATTTTGAGTTTATTGAATATTAAACAAAATTTATATTTCTATAGTAATAAACTGAACTCTAAAAATTACGTCGAACTCAGGTTAATACAGCATTACTTCTTTTCTAAAACTCTAATTGAAATCTGAAAAATAAACCATCTGTTTCAGTGTTTGGTTCGTTTCGGTAATTTATCCGCCATATATATTCCAATCGTATTATTTTGAATACATTAGTTACACCAACACCTGCTTCCATATATGGTTTTGTAGGTGCTTTTGTGATTTCAGAAAGAGAAAGAATCTGTTCGTGATTGTATCGTAAATCGCCCCAGCATGCTTTAAAGGTAAATAGTTCCCGCAGATTTAGTTTTTTTATGAGCGGTATTTTGTTATAAATAAAGCCATTCATTCCATATTCTGCATATACATTGACAAAACGGTCGCTTCCGAATTCTAAATAGTTCATCAGGTTATAGTAATATTCGCCGCTGCTTCCGGTTTCGTTTCCTCGGTGAAATTCTAACATTGGGAATGGCATGGGATTCAAAGATAATCCTGATTCTACTACATATTTTAGCCGACCAACTAAGAATAAAATATCTTGTTTTGCCACAAAGCGTATTTGTGAGTAATCGTGAAATGTTGATTGGTGTTGAAATCGTCCGTATGCCATGTTGAGGTGAAATACAGGATAGCGGGAATCTATATATATACGACGAAAGTGATTGTTCGAAATCTCTTCTTTAAATGATAGTCGAAAGTTTACACTTGCTTCTTGCACATTAAATTGGTTAACAGTATCGTTTATAGGCGTAGAGAAGTTATAATATGGTGCATTGCTGTGTTCTGAAACTTCTATTTTGGGTTTTACTATTAAATTGGGGCTGACTTGCTGTTCGTAGGCAAATGAACCTTTCTGAACAAAGTATACTGCCTTGTTTGGACTTTTACTTGTGAGTGCAGACAGTAAATTGTCGTCTGATTGAACCAATACGTTTTCGCGCACATAGTCCAGGTTTTGTTTATAGTCGCCAATTCTGTATATATTTTGATCGTAGGAGGCATGCAAAATACCGAGAAATCTGGTTGGAAGTTTGTAGGCAAATTTTCCACCAAATTTGAATTCTTTGTCCCGAAATCCATATCCTATATATCCACCGTACATCATAGATTTATGAAGTTGTGGTGAGGTACGTGCTGCTAAATTTACCCGGTATCCTTCTATTTCATTATGTTGTATGAAATATAAATAAGGACCAAGCTCAACATATTTTAGTGGTAAGTAGCCGTATAAAAACATATCGAGTAATTTGTTTGTTGTTTGTACAGCCGGAATAGAGTTGCTTATTTCTATTGCATCTCGTGTTTGTATATCTAAAGTTGTGAGTGAGTCGGGGCGGTGTACTGCTAAAATACTCGTATCTTTTGTTTGTATTTCGGAACGTTTTTTCTTTTTCGCATTTTGTTCGTAATGCTCTTTAAGTGTAGATTTTACGATTGTTGTGTCGAGTGTGTAGCTCGTTTTTTTTACTGCATGAAGCGGAGTGTTCAACAGCCCGTTGCTTGTTGAGTCTGAACTTATTTGTGGGGTAAATTCAATGTCTAATTTTTGCTCTTTAAAAAACCATTTTCCCGATACCGGTTCTTGTTGTAGCTGTTCGTGTATTTGTATGCTTTTAACATAATTCAAATTTGCTTCTGATTGGAGGGTTGCTTGAATATCGGTTAAAACTCCTGTGTTTTTTTCAATTACCATATATCCGTAAAAAACAAGGTCTTGTGCATTTTTTGGTTTGAATTTTATTTGGTAGTATGTTTTGTTTTCGTGTTTTATGGAATCCCGTAAATAATAATCGTAATAGATTAATGCCTGTGGCGAAATGGGGCTGATAAAATCTTTTGAGAGAAAACGAAGATTACCGTAAAAGGTCATATCTTGATTCAGACTGTTTATATATTTGGTTGTAATGTCGCTGTTAATAAAAGCACTTCCGTATTGATTTTTTGCAATTTCAACTGCTTCGGGGTATGTGTCGGGTGTTTTTTTTCGGTAGGTAAGTCGTTCCGAAAAATAGAGAGGTATACTCCACGTACTGTCGTAGTCGTTTGCTTTAATAAGTATTTCGGGGTGTTTTTGAATAAATTTATTGGTAAATACGGAACTGTCAAAACCACTTAAATTTATGGTTAGTTTGTTGTATTCTAAAAATTGTATTTTATTAATTCTTTCGGGGCTGTTTTCACGACGGTTTTTTATTGCTCGTTTCACAATGGGTATGGCTTTGTTTTTGCCCGGACGAATGACAGTTGCTTCTAGGGTAATTGCTGATGGTATCAGGCGAATGGTAATTTCCTTATTTGTAATTTCGGAAAATAATAATGATTGTTCTTTGTATCCGACTGCTGAAATAATAAGAGTATCTTTTGGTGAGTGGAGGTTTATTGAAAACGATCCGTCGAGTTGTGTTAAACAACCTTTGTTTGAGTGTTTTATCCAAACACTTGCAAATGAAACAGGTTGCTCGGTGTCGTAATCGAGAACAATGCCCTTGCAGGTCTTTTGTGCAAATGATTGAAATGTGAAAAGACATATAAAAAACAATAGAATTGTAATTCTTGTATTCATTGCATGCACTTTTTTTATAGTGGTTCTTATATTCACGGGTATTGTTTTATAATACGCAAATATACAGTTTATTCAGAATTTGTTTGAATATTTTGGAGTGTTTTTATTGCATATTCAATAGTTGGTATATTTTTGAAGCGGAGTGTGAGTTTGCCGCGTAATTCTTTCATTTCGCAGGTTTGTTGATGCATCTGAACGTATGATAATATGCGGGTAAAAATTTCTGACTGATAAAATGCTGATTCTTGATTGCCAATAAAATATACACGCATATGCTTGTTTTTGATAACAATACGTTTTATGCCTAATTGTATGGCAACCCAACGAAGTCGTACGACATTTATGAGTGAAATGCTTTCGTCGGGTATGTTTCCAAAACGATCGGTAAGTTGGTCTTGAAAGTTGCATAATTCTTCTTCACTTTCTATGGTGTCGAGCTCTCGATACATTTTGACCCGCTCTTTGGTACTGGAAATATATTCTGCCGGAAACACAAGTTCCATGTCGGTTTCTATATGGCAATCATAAGTATAGCTGTGTGGTTTGTGTGAATCGCTATAGAGGTCTTTGTATTCTGTTTCGCGTAATTCGAGTAATGCTTCCTGAAGAATTTTTTGATATGTTTCGTAGCCAATGTCGGTTATAAATCCACTTTGTTCCGCACCTAAAAGGTTTCCGGCTCCGCGAATATCTAAATCTTGCATGGCGATGTTGAAACCGCTCCCGAGTTCGGAAAAATCTTCTATTGCTTGTAAACGATGTCTTGCTTCGCGGGTCAGAACGTGTTTGGGCGGAGCCAACAAATAACAAAATGCTTTTTTGTTCGAACGTCCTACGCGACCTCGTAACTGATGTAGGTCGCTTAGTCCGAAATGATGAGCGTCGTTAATTATAATAGTATTTGCATTTGGAATGTCTAAACCCGATTCTATAATGGTGGTGGCGATGAGAACATCATATTCATTATTTATAAAGTCAAGCATTATTTGTTCTAGTTTTTTGCCGTCCATTTGTCCATGCCCCACAATAGTGCGGACTCTTGGGCAGATTTTGTTTACCAGTGCTTCTATTTCGTAAATGTTTTGTATGCGATTGTTAATGATGAAAACTTGCCCGTCTCGTTGCACTTCGTTGAGAATAGCTTCTTTAATAATGCTTTCTTGAAATGTGTGTGTTTCGGTAATTATTGGGTGTCTGTTTGGCGGAGCTGTTTTTATTATAGATAAATCTCTGGCTCCCATGAGTGAAAATTGTAGTGTCCGGGGAATGGGTGTGGCGGTGAGTGTGAGCGTGTCTACATTAACTTTGAGTTGCTTGAGTTTTTCTTTGATGCTTACACCGAATTTTTGTTCTTCATCAATAATGAGTAATCCTAAGTCTTTAAATATAATGTCTTTCCCGATTATTCGGTGGGTGCCGATTAATATATCTGTTTTGCCTTCTTTGAGATTTGCAATACTTATTTTTTGCTCTTTTGCGGTACGAAGTCTGCAAATATAGTCGACTGTACAGCCGTATTCTTTGAGTCTGCTGCGAAATGTTTTGAAGTGCTGCAATGCCAATATGGTTGTAGGCACTAAAACTGCAACTTGTTTGCCGTCTGTGGCGCATTTGTATGCTGCACGAATTGCAATTTCGGTTTTTCCAAACCCCACATCACCACATACAAGCATATCCATCGGGTATGGTTTTTCCATTGCTTCTTTTACTTTTTGTGTAGCAGAAACTTGATCCGGTGTGTCTTCGAAAAAAAATGAGGCTTCGAGTTCTTGTTGTAAATAGGTGTCGGGATTAAATGCAAAACCTTTTTGTGAAATACGTTTGGCATATAATGCAATTAAATCTTTCGCAATATCTTTTACCTTTGCTTTTGCTTTTGCTTTCGTTTTTTGCCATATGCCCGAGCCGAGTTTATGTATTTTCGGCGGAATGCCTTCTTTTCCTTTGTATTTTGATATTTTATGTAGGTTGTGAATGCTCACGTACACAATCCCGTTTTCACGATATGTAAGTTTTACGGCTTCTTGTTTTTTACCGTTTGTTTCTACTTTTTCTAATCCCGAAAAGGTTCCTATACCATGGTCTATGTGCACAATGAAGTCGCCCGGCGATAAGCTTTTTATGTCTTGAATGTTGAAACTGTCGCTTGAGATAACCCGTTTCTTTACCGAATGCTTGTGATATCGTTCAAATATCTCATGGTCGGTGTAGCAACATATTCGCAAATCATTATCTATAAATCCTTTATGAAGTGAACTTATAATTGGTTCAAATTGCACTTTCGCATTAATGTGTGAAAAAATATCACTCATGCGTTCAACCTGCGTTGTACTTTGGGTAATGAAAAATGTTTTATATCCGTTTTCCTGATATTCCTGCAATTGCTGCTCTAATATAGAGAAATTCTTTTTTATTGACGGTTGCGGAATTGTTGAGCAGGAATGTGTTATTGCATCAGAGAAATAGGGTGTTTGGTTGAATTCTATGCAATGTGATTTTTCTAAAAAAGCATGAAATACCTCGGGCTGCATTATGGTATTTCTGATAAAATCGTTTTCGTCTGTTTTTTCTGTTGTATGTGTATAAACATCGGTTAGGACGTGCATGCAGGTTTGGGCATCTTCTATACAAACTGTAAAGTTTGGTGAATATGTAAAAATTGGAATGTAGTTTTTTTCCCTTCCTCGTTGAATGTCCGAAATAATTGAGCAGGTATCAACTGTTTCAATAGAACGCTGGTCATCAACCGAAAATGTGCGAATGCTGTCGATTTCTGTATCCCAAAAATCAATACGGAACGGATAATCATGCGAAAAACTGAAAATGTCAATAATACTTCCGCGAACAGAAAATTGTCCGGGTTCAACAACAAAATCAACGTGTTCAAATCCAAATTCGTAGAGGAGTTCCTGAATAAATTCGGTGTCAACTTCTTCACCGGTGTGTAATATATGTTTTTTGTCGGCAAAATTTTCTGTGGTAATTACCTGTTCGAGAATTGCTTCGGGATAGGAGACAACAATGTATGAATTGTTTGAATTACTTAATTTATCAAGAGCTTCGGTACGCAATAGTTGATTGGTTCGGTCGGGTTGATTATGAAGTATCGAATGCTTGTATGATGAAGGAAAAAAAATGAGTTTTTTTGCCCCGATTATACTGGTTAAATCACTGTAGAAATATGCGGCATCTTCGGCGTTTGATGTGATGAAGAGAATGTTTTGTGTATCGGGAAACAGATTTGCGGTAACGAATGATATTTCGGAACCATGTAAACCCTGAAAAAGAGTGTGTGATGAAGGCTTTTTTGAGAGAGTCTCCCGCGTTTTTTGTATGCCTGGATGCGAGTTAAATAATGTAGCAAGTTCTTGAATGTTCACAACTGAAAGGGTTCTTTATGTGAAATGAAAATTATTGAAACTAGTTTATATAAAATTACTTGCTTCATTTTTAAGTATTTCAATGGTAATTGAAACCGGATTGTGTTCGAGTTGCATTACCGAACGTAATATTGCTTCGCTTAATTCAGACGCCGGTCGTTTCGGGTCAATATTAGATGCTTCGGTGTTTATGATTTTTATTATATGTTCTTTTGTTTGCTTTATGGCACCCCATGTTTGCGACGAAACATATATTTGTTGAGATAAATTGTGCTCAAATTCTGCACGAATTGTTACCAGTAAATCTGCATGAAGTTGTCTGCAATTCATTGATGATGTTTGCGTGCGCGGTAAAAGTGATTCGGGGTTTATACGTTCTAAAAACAAAACGAGACGTTCGTATGCCTGAATTTTTATCGGACTTGTTTCTTTTAGAATGTTCGAACGAAGTTCTAACTCTCGTTTTTTATGTTCGTTTTCTTGTTTTTTTTGTTCGTTTTGCATGAAGGTTTTAATCATAAAATATGCAGTGAAAAATACGATTAAACCGGGGATTGTGATTTGTAAAATTTCTATAATTATTTCCATGTTATTTCTTTTTTGGAATACAAAAATACTATTTATTATCTAAAAAAAAGTGTTTTTATTGCTGATTATTAAAATGACATATACAGAATTCTAAAAAATTCCGTTACTTTGTTGTATAGAAAAATGGCTATGTTTCGATATATTTTAGTTTTACTTTTTTGTTCCCCGATTATTGTGTTTGCACAGTTGGGTGGCTCTACGGTGTATGAATTTGTAAATACATCTTCGTCTGCACATGAGCATGCTTTGGGAGGAGGTATTATTTCTATAGATAACGGCGATGTTGCCTTTGCACTGAAAAACCCCGCAATTCTTGATAGTTCTTATTCGGGTAAATTTTCCGGCAGTTGGGGAAGTTTGCATGTTTTACAGACAGAAATGGGAGTCGGTGCTTTTTCGTATGCACATAGTTTTTCGAATATTCATTCTTTTGTGGGAATGCAGTTTCTTAACTATGGCAAATTTGATGCGTATAATGAGTCGGGAATGTCGGAAGGAACATTTTTTGCTTCGGAATATGAACTTATTGTTGGGGCTTCATATGAAATTTATCCGCGTATTTTTGCCGGATACTCTTTTAAACCGGTATTTTCTTTTTTGGAATCATATTCTTCAATAGGTATTCTTAATGATTTTGCGGTTAGCTACAAAGATAAAGAACATGAAATGACTGCGAGTTTTGTTATTAAAAATGCCGGGTTTCAAATAACGCAATATACCGACCATTCCTCTCGTGAACCGGTACCTTTTAGTATCGATTTGGGAATCAGCAAAAAACTTACTCACGCTCCGTTTCGCTTTACCTTTACTTATCAGGGATTACATGATTTTGACTTGTCGTACGAACGAGTATTGGAGGATGAAAATAATCTAATTAATCAGGAAAATCAGGGACCGACGAAGTTTGATATTTTTTCTCGTAATTTTTTAAACCATATGCATCTTGGGGCTGATTTATTATTGTTTAAATCATTGAATGCACATGTCGGCTATAATTTTAGAAAAGCCTATGAAATGACTTCCGGTGCCAGTAATAATGGTGTGGGGTTTGGTTTCGGCATGAGTTTGAACCTATCATATTTTTCGGTTTCATATGGCTTGTCAAAACAGCATGTGGCTGGTTCTACTCACTATTTTACGTGTACGACTAATATTGAAAATGTGTATAATAGAATAAAAAAATAAGTATGATAATTGCAATTGACGGACATTCTTCGTGTGGGAAAAGTACGATAGCAAAAACACTTGCTCAGACGTTACAATTTGTGTATGTCGACACCGGAGCAATGTATCGTGCGGTTACCTTGTATTGTATTCAGCATAAGTTAATTGAAAATAATGTGGTTCGGGAGGATGAATTACGCAAACATTTGTCTCGGATTTCAATTTCTTTTTCTCGGGTACACGATGCTGAAGAATTTGAACAGGAAACATTTTTAAATGGAGAGTGTGTTGAAAAGGAGATACGCGGGATAGAGGTTTCTAACTTGGTGAGTGTGGTAAGCACACTTGGTTTTGTCCGGAAAAAATTAGTAGAAATGCAGCGAGAATATGCAACAAGAAACAGTGTGGTAATGGATGGTCGGGATATTGGTACGGTTGTGTTTCCGCATGCCGATTATAAGTTTTTTGTAACAGCGTCGGTTCAGGTTCGTGCTCAAAGGAGATACGACGAGTTAATTGCCAAAGGAGAACAAGTTTCGTTCGATGAAATTTATACCAATATTGAAAAACGAGATTTTATCGATTCTACCCGTAAAGAAAGTCCTTTGCGGCAGGCTGATGATGCAATTGTGTTGGATAATAGTGCTATGACGAGAAAAGAACAAATGGAATGGATTCTCAAAAAAATAAAAATATAATAGAGATAGATGCAAGTTCGGGTTTTTGTTTCGGTGTGGTAAACGCAATTAAAAAAGCCGAAAAAACACTTGAAGAATTCGGTGCTTTATACTGCTTGGGTGATATTGTGCATAATGGTGCAGAAGTAGAAAGACTTCAAAAAAAAGGTTTACAAACAATTGATTACGATACATACTTTTCCCTTTCTGATTGTACTGTGCTTTTGCGTGCTCACGGCGAGCCACCAAAGGTGTATGAGTATGCAAAGAAAAATAATATCAAAATTATAGATGCTACCTGCCCGGTTGTGCTGCAATTACAAAAGAAAATTCATAAGGGTTTTGAACAAGATAAACGTCAGATTATTATTTTTGGTACCCATGGTCATGCCGAAGTGGTTGGTTTGTTAGGGCAAACCAATGATACTGCAATTGTAATAAATAAGGAAGAAGATTTAATCAAAATTGATTTTTCACGACCAATTTCTCTGTATTCGCAGACAACTAAAAATTTATCTCATTTTAAATTTTTAGCCGAAAAAATTAAGGAACAAGCTGTCGATTTAAAAGTTTTTGATACTATCTGTCGTCAGGTTTCGAATAGAGAGCAAGAAATTCGCGAATTTGCTCGTAAATATGATATTATTGTGTTTGTAAGCGGTAAAAAAAGTTCGAATGGAAAGGTACTCTATTCCTATTGTACCGAGGAAAATAAAGATAGTTTTTTTGTGTCGAAAGTTGACGAGGTTAAAAATATTTCGTTTTCTCCGCATCAAACAATAGGCATTTGTGGTGCAACATCTACACCTCGTTGGCTTATGGATGAGGTGGCACAAGAAATAAATCGTTTGCTCGATATACGAATACCGGATTAAAAAAAAAAACTATGGAATTTAGAAAGCATTCAAAACGAAATCAGACAAACCGAAATCTTATTGTTATTGCGGTTGGTTTTTTGGCAACGGTAATGGCCGGTGCCTTGGTCTTTCAACTGTACATGAAGTCGGCATATGAAGCACAAAAAGTTACCGTTTTGGTTACGGTAGATAACCAAATGCCGGATTTACACACGACCTATTCGCTTAATTTTTATCAGGATTCGGTATATCATGATATATTGCAACCGGGGTTGTTTCAGAAAACAATTGAATTAAATGCAGACGAACTTATTCCGGTTTCTGTTCGTATTGCGGACACTGTGCAGATGCATGAAACAATTTTTGTGACCGATACATCGGCAT
>CAZLCY010000002.1:0-20542 GCA_964558075.1 uncultured Bacteroidales bacterium | reverse complement strand
GTTTTTATTCAAATAGAACCAACAGAATCAGATAAATTGCTTTTTTTTACCCATTTAAATGTGTCAAAATAGTATAATATTTCTGATAAAAATGTATTTTTGTAAGCGATAGAATTTGTTTTAGTAATAATCTTTTAATATGAGGAAGTTTTATCTATTTATTGCCTCCTTTTTTATCTTTTTTTCGTGCATAGAACCTATTGATGAATGTGCGTATTGCTATAGTGTCGAAGAAGATTTGGAAACAGGTGAAAAAGAACGAGGAAATAATGCTACAGAATATTGTGGTTCTGAGATAGACAGTATGCTTGCAATTAAGCCTATTGATGTTGGTGGAGATTATATTTTATACTACGAATGCGATTAACAATAAATAAGAAATAATTAATATTAAATATAAAATTAGATATACGAATGGCTTTACAATTTATTACGGCAGAAGAGGCAGCTGAGTTTATTAATCATGATGATAATGTGGCGTTTAGCGGGTTTACTCCGGCAGGTTCGCCAAAAGCAGTTCCAACAGCTTTGGCAGCACGTGCACGGAAAGAACATGAACAGGGAAACGAGTTTAAAATAGGTATGTTTACCGGTGCATCTACCGGTGATTCTCTCGATGGAGAGTTGGCACGAGCCAATGCAATAAAATTCCGTACACCGTATCAATCAAATAAAGATTTAAAAGCATTGATAAACAGTGGGCAAACAGAATATTATGACATGCACCTTTCGCAAATAGCACAAGAAATGCGGTACAAATTTCTTGGTGAGGTAGATGTGGCAATTATTGAGGCTGCCGATGTTTCAGATTCAGGAGAGATTGTACTCACTTCTTCTGTGGGTATTTCGCCTACGGCGGCACGTTTAGCTAAAAAAGTGATAATCGAATTAAACGAAAATCACCCGAAAGATATTAAAGGTTTGCATGATATTTATGAATTGCAAGATCCTCCTCATCGTCGTGAAGTTCCCGTGTTTTCTGTTCAAGACAGATGTGGTATTCCGGTAGTGAAAATTGACCCTGAAAAAATTGTGGGTGTCGTGAAAACGAACCGACCCGATGAGGTTGGTGGTTTTGCTCCGCTTGATGAGGTGACTTCAAAAATTGGTGAAAATGTCGCAAAATTCCTTGCAAGTCAAATTAAAAATGGAGTTATTCCTCCAGAATTTCTTCCCATTCAATCGGGTGTAGGAAATATTGCAAATGCGGTGCTTGGTGCACTTGGTTCAAATGATGATATTCCGCCGTTTACTATGTATACCGAAGTTATTCAGGATGCAGTTATTGAACTCATGCGAAATGAGAAAATTACATTTGTAAGTGGATGTTCATTAACAGTTTCTCCGGAAGTGTTACAATCAATTTATAAAGATTTATATTTCTTCAAACCTCGTATGGTTCTTCGTCCGCAAGAGCTTTCGAATAATCCTGAAGTTGTACGTCGTTTAGGGCTTATTTCTATAAATACGGCAATTGAGATTGATTTATTCGGTAACGTGAACTCAACGCATGTAATGGGAACAACCATGATGAACGGTATTGGTGGTTCGGGTGATTTTACTCGAAATAGCTTTATGTCTATTTTTACCTGTCCGTCTGTTGCCAAAAATGGAGCAATTAGTGCAATCGTTCCGCTTGTGTCTCACCTCGATCATTCTGAGCATAGTGTAAAGGTTGTTATTACCGATCAGGGAATTGCCGATTTACGCGGAAAATCGCCAAACCAACGTGCCGAAGCAATTATTGATAATTGCGTACATCCCGATTACAAACAAATATTACGAGATTATTTGCAATTATGTGGTAAAAAACAACATACACCGCATACATTGTCGTCTGCATACCATATGCATGCTGAGTTTTTGAAATCGAAAGATATGAGAAACACAACATGGGAAATGTGTAAGAAATAATACATAATTAGTTTTCATTTTTTATATTTTCAGCCTTCATATTATTTTGTGGAGGCTGTTTTTTTTTCTATGAAAATACTCGTACTTTTGAAAGTATAAAAACAGATATGTGGAAAAAATAATTTTAGGAATAGATCCCGGTACAACAGTTTTAGGATACGGACTTATACAAGTTAGTGGAAAACATATGTCTTTAATTACGTTGGGGGTTATTAATCTTACGAAGTTTAAAGACCATTATCTGAAACTACAAAAAATTTATTCGCGTTTACACGGACTTATTGAAGAATTTTGTCCTGATGAAATGGCTCTTGAAGCACCGTTTTATGGGAAAAATGTACAGTCTATGCTTAAACTGGGGCGAGCTCAGGGAGTAGCAATGGCAGCTGGTTTGATGCACGAAATTCCTATTGCAGAATATGCTCCGAGAAAAATAAAGGTTGCTCTTACCGGAACCGGAACCGCTTCAAAAGAACAAGTAGCAAGTATGCTTGCTAAATTGTTGAATACTGATGAAAAGCCTGAGTTTCTTGATGCTACCGATGCTCTCGCTGTTGCGGTCTGTCATTATTACCAAATTTCTAATCCGATATTTTCACAAGGAGGTGGGGAAGCTAATTCCTGGAAAGATTTTATTCAGAAGAATCCGACCCGTGTGAAAAAATAAATATGGTACTTGTAGATTTTATTTTATGTAATTGTTGGATTAATAAGATAAAAATAAAGAAAAATTTCGGTTTCGATTCTCATCATTTTTGTCAATAATTATGATACCTAATTTGTGTAAATCAATCGAGTAATTAACATCTTTATCTTTAATAATAGTTTGCCAAGCTTCATTCATCTCTATACTAAAATTGATATCATCAAACATCATAATTGCTTGAGATGAGATATTATTCTTCAAAGCATGAAAATAATCAATTGTGGGTGATTTTTGATGATTTCCGTCGATAAAAAGAATGTCAAAATCTTTATGTTTTTCAAGAAGTTTTGGAAATGTTTTATCGTAAAGACCTTGAATAATTTCAAAATTTGATTCATCACTAATTTTCATAAATTGTGATTTTGCAATGTCGCAAAGCCCAGGAACACCTTCCATAGTGATAAATTCAAATTTATTATGTTGTACTAATGCTTCAAGAATATAAGCTCCGGAAATTCCTAGATTTGTACCAATTTCAAGATATTTTTCGGTTTAATTTTTTTTGTCAGATAATAATAAAATTCAGACCATACAGGTGGTGTGGATGAGATTTTGCAAATGTTTTTTACGAAATTTTTTTTATCAGTTCCAAATATTTCGTATGATATAAGTGTGTTGTTATTTAATAATTTTGCTCGAAACTCTTCGCAACGTGAAAAGGCTTTGCGGTCATTTTTGTCGTATTTTTTGTTTTTGACAGTTTCAAAAGCATCAATTATAGCAGTTAAAGCATTGTTGTTATATGACTTTGATTTTTTTATGACTGACGTGTTAGTGAAACGTCTTTTCAATAATTTTTTATGTTTGTCTATTTTGTAAAGAAAAGACCTTGTAATTATACCGTTATATATAGTGAAATGCTTTTTTTTCATTTTTTCAATAATTTGTTAGTATTAATAACAAAGATATGGATACTAATTCTAAAAGCATGTAAATTTCCCTTTTTTTTGAGTGTTCAGAAAGTATTGTTATTCATTTTTTTAATGATAAAATTTAAACTCACATCTTTGTTTGCTGTAGATATATAGTTGTAATTGTGTAATAAATTAAGTTTTCGAGAGATTTTTTATTCAAAAGACTCTCTTATATCTAAAAAATATTCGAGCTCTTTGGAACAATCTAACTTCGGATTTTCTTTTTGAATGTCTTCAATCTTGCGAATATTTGCCACAATAAATTTTTTATATTCTGTGCTTTTCGGATGAAATGCTTTGTGTTTCATAGCACGATAAATATCTTCAATTTTGTGCTGAAGTATACGAGTCTCTTCCGAAATATAAGTCTTGCAAAATTGTTCCTGAATATACTGAACTGCCGTAAAATTCGGATGCAACATATCTTCTGCATAGAATCGATAGTCGCGAAGTTCGTCCATGAGAATTTCGTATGCGGGAAAATAATGGATTCTATTTTCTTCTGAAAGTATTGATTCTACTGCAAGGAATAAGGTCGATTTACTTATTTGATTTTCATGAGCACCATCTTTCCAATGTCGGATAGGACTAATTGTGAAAATAATTCTGCAGTTGGGAGCTTGTGTTCGAATAGTTTTAATGATACCCTTGAGTGATGCTTCTGTTTCTGATACTGTTAAGCGTTTTCGGGAAAATTCTCCGGCGGGAAATTTATGGCAATTCGATACAATTTCTCCGCTTTTTTTATACACATATACTCTGACTGTCCCGTGTGTTATAAGTGCATAATCTATTGCGAGCAGTTTTTGAGTTTCTGCTATGCGAGATGCACTCTTTGCAAGTACATTTTCGGGTGATTCTGCAGAAAATGAACTATGGAGCATAAAAGATGTCCATAAACCGGCATTCAACATTAAATCGGATTTGCTAATTTGTTTGCAGCCATAGAGCAATTCAAATGAATTAGCTATAGAAACGGGGTTGTATACCGTCCCAAAAGGATTAACCGAAACAGGAAATTTTGCATTGTGCAGCATATTCCCGATATAATCGGTAAAGCATGAACCAATAGCAATTCCTTTTGTGGAATGGTCAATTTTCCACGAACTTTCCGGAATTGCTATTTCTGTTCTGAATTTCATGTTGTTTTATGCAGAAGGTAATACTTCGAGAGCTTTTGAAATTCGCCGAACACTTTCTTCTTTGCCGATAAATGCCATAATTTCGAATAAATCGACTCCAACACTGTCGCCCACAATACTCAGACGTAAACAATTCATAATTTGTCCCATATTCAATTCCTTCGAAGATATATATTCTTTCACTGCCTTTTCTGTGTGTTCTGCAGAAAAATCAGATATTTCGGAGAGAATATTTTTAATTGTTTCAATAGTCTGTGGTGCATCATTTTTCCAGCGTTTTTTTGCCACTTTTGCATTATATTCTTGCGGAGCTTCAAAAAAATAAAATGCGTGATTCCAAAAATCGTGAACAAAATTCATTCGTTCGCGAACCATACCACATATTTTTTCAACTTTTTGAATATCTGCCGAATATCCTTTTTGGGAAAGAATTTTTTCGCATAGAGCAGTTGTTTCGGAAAGAGGCTTCTTTTGAAGCCAACTATGGTTAAACCATTTTGTTTTTTCAGGGTCAAATTTTGAACCCGATTTTCCGACGCGTTCCAAACTAAATGCCTCAATAAGCTCTTCCATAGTAAACAATTCTTGTTCTGTGCCCGGATTCCAACCTAAAAGAGCAAGCATATTTACAAACGCTTCCGGTAAATAGCCGTTTTCCCTATATCCCATTGTTGGTTCATCTGAACCGTCATTCCATTCAAGAGGAAATACCGGAAATCCCATTTTGTCGCCGTCGCGTTTGCTTAATTTCCCCTGTCCCTGAGGTTTAAGAATGAGCGGTAAATGAGCAAATTTCGGCATGTCTTTTTCCCAACCGAATGCACGATACAATAATACGTGTAAAGGTAAACTCGAAAGCCATTCTTCTCCTCGAATCACATGAGTTATGCCCATTGTGTAATCATCAACCACATTAGCGAGATGATAAGTCGGAAGTCCGTCGGATTTATAGAGAATTTTATCGTCCAGTTCTTTTGTGTTGAAACGAACCGTTTGTCTGATTATGTCAAACATCTCTACGGTTTCATTTTCAGGGATTTTAAACCGAATTACATAGGGTATGTTTTCTGCAATTTTTTGAGCAGTTTCTTTCTGCGAAAGAGTCAGAGAATTGCATAACGATGTGCGAGATTGGGCATTATATACAAAGGGCTTTTTTTCTGCATCTCCCTTATCGCGCAAGGCTTGTAATTCCTCCGGTGTGTCAAAAGCATAATATGCATGTCCGGTTGCAATTAAATCAAACGCAAAGTTTCTATACAGATTTTTTCGTTCGCTTTGTCGGTATGGTCCCAAATCTCCTTCAGGAGAAGCACCTATTCCCTCATCGATTGTGATGCCTGCCCATTTAAGACTTTCAATAATGTAGGATTCTGCCTGTGGTACAAACCGTGTTTGGTCAGTATCTTCTATACGAAGAATAAACGTTCCTTTGTGTTTGCGTGCAAATAAATAATTGAATAAGGCTGTTCGCACCCCGCCTATATGTAGCGGTCCGGTTGGGCTTGGGGCAAAACGAACCCGAACATTTGATCGTGTCATGAGAGAATATGTTTAATTATCATTTAATTTAAGTACTGCTAAAAACGCTTTTTGCGGAACTTCTACATTCCCCACTTGTTTCATACGTTTTTTACCCTTTTTCTGTTTTTCCAATAATTTTCGTTTTCGAGTAATATCGCCACCATAACATTTTGCGGTTACATCTTTACGTACAGCTTTTACTGTTTCGCGAGCAACAATTTTGGTTCCGATAGCTGCCTGAATTGCCACATCAAATTGCTGACGAGGAATTAATTCCTTTAATTTTTCACAAATTCGTTTTCCGAAATCATAGGCATTATTTTGGTGAATTAATGCAGACAACGCATCAACCTGTTCGCCGTTAAGTAAAATGTCGAGTTTTGCCAGTTTTGATTCCCGCATATCTTTTATGTGATAATCAAACGAAGCATATCCTTTAGAAATAGATTTTAATTTGTCGTAAAAATCAAATACAATTTCCCCTAATGGCATGTCGAATGTTACCTCCACACGATTTCCGGTCATGTAAATCTGATTTTTCAAAATACCCCGTTTTTCGATACACAAAGTCATAATGCCACCAATATAATCGGCATGCGTAATGATTTGAGCATGAATATATGGTTCTTCAATATAATCAATTCGGGTAGGGTCGGGTAGGTCGGTCGGGTTGTTGATAATAATGGTTTCTCCTTTTTTTGTGTAACAACGGTACGATACGTTCGGGGTAGTTGTTATGACATTCATATCGAATTCCCGGTCGAGACGTTCCTGAATAATTTCCATATGCAACAATCCCAAAAAGCCGCACCTGAATCCGAATCCTAAAGCAGCCGAGGATTCCGGTTCGTACGTTAGTGAAGCATCATTGAGTTGTAGTTTTTCCATAGCCGAACGTAAGTCTTCATAATCTTCGGTGTCAATAGGGTAAATACCGGCAAAAACCATGGGTTTTACATCTTCGAAACCTTCAATAACATTTTCGCAGGGACGATGCACGTGAGTAATAGTGTCGCCGACCTTAACTTCCTTCGAGGTTTTTATACCTGAAATAATGTACCCCACATCACCCGTTTTGACCTCATTTTTGGGTTCCATATTTAAGCGAAGCGTACCTATTTCATCGGCAATATATTCATGTTTTGTGTTTATAAATTTAACCTTATCACCTTTTTTTATACTACCGTTCGTAATTTTGTAGTAGGCAATAATTCCGCGAAAAGAATTAAAAACAGAATCAAAAATTAAAGCTTGTAAGGGAGCGTCCGGATCACCTGTAGGAGGCGGAACTTTTTCTATAATTGCAGAAAGAATTTTCTCAACACCTAAGCCTGTTTTTCCGCTTGCTTCAAGAATATCGTTGCGGTCGCAACCGATAAGTTCTACAATTTGATCTTTTACCTCCTCCGGCATTGCACTCGGAAGATCCATTTTGTTGAGAATAGGAATAATTTCCAAATCATGTTCAACAGCCAAATACAAATTCGAAATAGTTTGAGCTTGAATACCTTGCGTTGCATCAACTATAAGCAATGCTCCTTCGCATGATGCAATTGAGCGCGACACTTCGTAGGAAAAATCAACGTGACCCGGAGTGTCAATTAAATTAAGTGTATAGGGGAGGGAATTATATTCATAATTCATTTGTATGGCATGACTTTTAATTGTAATACCTCGTTCCCGTTCTAAATCCATATTATCAAGCACTTGTTCCTGAGCTTCGCGTTCGGTCACTGTTTTTGTGACTTCCAACAGCCTGTCGGCCAAAGTGCTTTTGCCGTGGTCAATATGAGCTATAATACAAAAATTTCGTATATGTTTCATTCTTAGATATTTGTCGATTGCAGATTGTGAGTGTAGCAGAGCCTGCAATTCGTCGCAAATATAATGAAAGTACGAGTCTTTTTCAAAAACAGAATGTGTTTTTATTATGATTGGTATATAATTGTGTGAGAATTGTGTTGTTTCTTTCTCAGAAAGGGATAGCAGTCTTTTTTGTGATTTATTCTCTAAAATAGACATAATAAAAACAGGTATTCTCGGATATTTTGTAATTTTATATTTCGAAAAACGTCATAATTTGTAACAAATAATTCATAAATATGGAAAAAAATAAAACCCTCATTATTGGAGCAAGTGTTAAGCCCGAACGGTATGCGTATAAAGCGGCACAAAAATTAAGAGAACACGCACATGATATTTATTTAGTTGGAAATAGAACCGGAACATTATTTGGAGAAGAGATTCATACCGAATTGGTATCTTTCCCCGATGTTGATACGGTTACCTTATATGTGTCAGCGAAAAATCAAACCGGGTATTATGATTATATTGTGTCATTACAACCGCGACGAGTTATTTTTAATCCCGGCACCGAAAACCCCGAATTAGAATCTTTATTACAGTCGCATGGTATTGCATTCGAACGTGCATGTACACTGGTTTTGTTGGGAACTAATGCGTATTAATTTGTAATATAATACAGATATAATACAATATTTTAAAAAAAATAATTCGTTATTATTTTGTATGTTTCATAAAAATTCTATTTTTGCACTGCATTTCAAAACGGTAATGTAGCTCAGTCGGTAGAGCACAGGACTGAAAATCCTGGTGTCGGCGGTTCGATCCCGCCCGTTACCACAAGCCTCTGATTTTTTCAGAGGCTTTTTTTTTTGTTTTTTTCGGGGAATAATTACACAATCCACACTTTTTTTAATAGATATCTTTCCGCTATGTGTTTTTATAACAGGATTGGCAAATTGCATAGGCAGACGCACAGATTAAAATTACCCAAAATGTGTAATTTTAATATTCTTTTTCATTGATATTAAGCTGCTTTATTAAAGGAAAGTTTTATTTTTGCATTGTTTTGGTGGATTTTTCCTTTTTAGGGAAAACCTTAATATGGGAATCCGGTGATTTTGATTGTTATCGAGAAATTCCGGAGCTGTACCCGCAGCTGTAAGTCATTTTCACGATTTTGAAATTGCTACTGCCACTGTCACGTCCTTGGTGTGATGGGAAGGCTTCAAAATCACGACGAGCCAGAAGACCTACCAAATGATAAATTGTTTAATTCAAGCTTCGGGAGAAAAGTTTTGAATCGCATGAGTGGTATTCATCGGTTTTTTCAAGAGGTAAAATAAAAATAAAAATTCAAATGAAAGCATTCACATCATGGAGTGGTGGTAAAGACTGTATGTTAGCTTTATACCGATTTCTCCAAAACAATGAACACGAAGTCGCATTCCTTGTAAATATGTGCGATTCCGATGGAGAACATTCGCGTTCTCATGGTATCAAGAAACATTTCATAGCGGAGCAAGCTGCTCAACTGAATATCCCGATTATTCAGGAATTAACTGATTTTAAGGGTTATGAAGTATGTTTTAAATCAGTAATAAATGAACTTAAAAAAGAAGGGATTACTGCTGGGGTTTTTGGTGACATATACCTGATGGAACACAGAACATGGATTGAGAGAGTTTGTGCTGAACTCGAAATACAAGCTTTTTTTCCTCTGTGGGAGAACGATACAAAAGTATTGTTGAAAGAATTTATTGACGTTGGTTTTAAGGCTTTAACAGTTGCAGTTAATGCCAATAAGCTTGATAAAACATGGATTGGAAGAGATTTGAACAAATCTTTTTTCAACGACATTACTTCTATGGACAACATCGATCCTTGTGCAGAAAATGGAGAATATCATTCCTTTGTATATTCCGGTCCAATTTTTTCAAATCCTGTTAAGTTTTCAAAAGGGGAGGTTTATCAAAAAAACCATCACTTTTTTTTACCGTTAGACTGAATATATTATGAGTACAAGAAAAATCATTTTGTCAGTAATATTAACTGTTGTTTGTTTTGTGGTTCAAGCACAGCAGTTTACCCGAGTTGTTTCTCTGGCTCCTTCCATTACACAGAATATATATTATCTGAATGCACAAAAACATCTGATAGGATGTACAAATTCTTGTATCCTTGCTAAGAGTGATAATAAAACAATAGTAGCTTCTCCGGTAATGGTAAATATTGAGAAAGTTGTAAGCGTAAAACCCGACTTGGTTATTGCAAGTACTATTACAAATCCGGAATATATTCAAATGTTAAGAAAATTTAATATAGATGTTGAAGTTTTCGCAACCCCGAAATCATTTGAAGATGTTTGCAAACAGTTCGTTAATATGGGGAAACTTTTAGGCAAAGAAGAAAATGCTATTCAAATAGTATCATCTATAAAACAGGAAATAGATGCAATAAAATCAGAATGTTTAAATGTCCCTGCAAAAAAGATATTTATCCAGATTGGAGCAGATCCTTTGTATGCAGTAATACCAAATACCTTTATGAATGATTATATCGTATTTGCAAATGCAAAAAATGTTGCAGAAGACTTAAACAAGGGAACAGTTTCGAGAGAAAAAATAATTACCCAAAATCCCGATTATATATTTATTGTTACAATGGGAATTATTGGGGAGGTAGAAAAGAAAGTTTGGGAAAGCTTTAAAGATCTTAATGCGGTTAAGAATAAGAAAATATTCATTATCGATTCTGATTTGGCCTGTACGCCTACACCACAGACTTTTTTGAAAACCATGAAAATAATATTGAACCACCTTAATGAATAAAAAGCACACTTCCTTTCATCAAAAAAGGTACAAGAAATGGTTGTTTTCAATTTTAATATTGATTCTTCTTCTCCTCTCTTCTGCCTTATTATCACTTTCTGTTGGTGATATGGATATTTCAATATTTGAAATTATTACGTATTTGAAATTAAAGGATGGTATTGAATACGCCGTTTTAAATAACATAAGGATTCCAAGGACTATTTTGGCTTTTTCGGTGGGTGGTGCACTGAGTCTTGCCGGAACTCTCTTACAGGGGGTGTATAGAAACCCGCTGGTTGAACCCTACACAATGGGTATTTCAGGAGGAGCAGCCTTAGGCGTAGCCATCTGTATTGTTTTAGGCATTCACCTGAAAACATCTCCACTAATGTTACCTTTCTTTGGTTTTTTAGGAGCTTTTAGTTCCATCTTCTTGGTTTATTCGTTGAGTACAAAAAGGCGAAAAGATTTAAATATAAATCGAATGCTTTTAATTGGCGTAATGATTAGTTTTATTGCCTCATCTGCTATGTTATTCTTCATGTCTATCACCACAGCAGAAGATTTACACAGCATTGTTTTTTGGATTATGGGTTCGTTGAATGAACCCAATAAATTGCTAATTAATATTTCCCTTGTTACTTCATTATTGGGTTTGATTATTAGCTATTTCTTTGTTGTCCCTTTAAACGCATTACGCCTTGGGGAAACAAAAGCAAAGCACCTTGGAATAAAAACCGTGCGTTCTATAAAAGTAATTTTTATTATAGCTTCTGTTATCACGGGAATAAGTGTATCGGTAGCTGGAGTTATTGGTTTTGTGGGATTGATTATTCCTCACCTTGTACGCAATATAATAGGTTCCGATTATCGTGTTCTTCTTTTAGCGTCTTTTTTGGGTGGAGGAATATTTTTAATTCTAAGCGATATATTGGCAAGAACTATAATTTCACCCAACGAACTGCCAATTGGTGTAATTACCGGAATGCTTGGTGGAGTTATTTTCATACTTGCTTTAAGTAAAAAATTTAAACCTAATTAAACTATGAGTTTTGTAGAATTAAAAAATGCAAATTATGGTTACAATAAGTCGTTTCATCTTGTCGATGTAAATTTTAGCATTTCTCAGGGTTTATTTGCAGGTATAATTGGTCCCAATGGTTCCGGAAAATCAACTCTTCTTAAGGGTATTACAGGGGAGATATCGGTAGAAAAAAATCAGGTTTTTCTTAAAGGAAAAGACCTTGAACAGTTAATGGAAAATGAACGTGCAAAGAAAATAGCTGTCGTAACCCAATTTTCAGAAGCTATTGATATTACAGTTGAAGAATATGTTTTAATGGGGAGAATTCCATATAGAAATAAGTATCAGTTTTTTGAAACGGATGAAGATTTTGAAATTGCAAAAAAATTTATGGAATTAACAGATATATTTCATTTAAAAGACAAAAAAATTTCAAATCTAAGTGGCGGAGAACAACAGTTGGCAAGCATTGAAAAGGCTTTAACGCAGGAGCCATCCTTACTCCTTTTAGACGAGCCGACATCTCATCTTGATATTTCGCATCAGGTACAAATATTAAATCTAATACAGGAGCTTTCCTGCGATCATGGGTTGACAGTTGTAATGGTTATTCACGATTTAAACCTTGCTAGTGAATACTGTGATTATTTGGTTTTAATGGACAAAGGTGCATTATACAAACAAGGAACGCCTAGTGAAATTTTAAATTTCAAAAACATCGAGAAAGTTTATAATACTGTGGTTATTACACAAGATAATCCAATATCAAAAAAGCCTTCAATTTTTTTAGTTCCTAACAAAATATTAAAAAACAGTAACAAATTGAATAAATAAATTATACATTTGCAATGAATTTGGTATTCCGATTTTTTTTAATTTCGGAATGAAAAGGGAATCCGGTGATTTTGATTGTTATCGAGAAATTCCGGAGCTGTACCCGCAGCTGTAAGTTCTAATTTTTCTTAATATTTAAATGCGAGGCATTACAAATGTTTTGAAAAATAGAATCCCGACAAAATTTGAGTGAAACCAAAATTTTGTCGGGATTTCGAAAAAGTTCTTCATAATCTATTGCCACTTTGTTAACAAGGGAAGGCCAATGAAGAACAGAACAAGCCAGAAGACCTGCCTGATTCTTATATCATAGCTTTCGGGATAAAAGCGGTGTGATTCAGGCAAAAACCAGAATTCACAATCCACTGTTCCATGTTGCTGCCCGGGATGTAATCCGGAACTAACCGAAGGTTTATGGTTTTAATATTGTTAAACTATAAACTTTAAAGAAATGCGTAAAATATTTCTAATAGGTATGTTATACCTAATGGTGAAAGTTGCATTTTCACAAGAACAGGATTCTATTAAACTGTACGAACTTGATGTTGTTACTATATCTGCAACTCGAACAAACACACAACTTAAAAACATTCCCCAAAAAGTAGAAGTAATTGATAAAGCTCTGTTACAGTCGTTGCCTGTAAATAATATGGCTGATGTTCTTAAAACTACAACAAACCTCGATATTATTCAATATCCGGGATTATCATCGAGTATTGGAATGAGAGGTTTTTCTCCAAGTGCACATTCAAGAAGTTATACGCTTATTTTAATAAATGGCAAACCAGTGGGAACAACTAATATCAGTTGTTTGGATAAGAATATTGTTGAAAGAGTTGAGATTATAAAAGGACCCTATTCTACATTATATGGTTCAGATGCTATGGGTGGAGTTATAAATATTATCACCAAAACTCCTTATGGCAAAAATAAAGGAAATGTTGAGGCAGGTTTTGGCAGTTTGGGGTATTTAAAATTAAGTGGAGATGTTAATGGAATTCTAAGTGCAAAATCAAATTTCAGAATCGGCTTTACCCGAAATGAACAAAGGCTGGATTACAGAATTGGAAGCAACAACATTCTAAAACTATCTCAAAAGGAAAAACTCATGTTAGATAAACCTTCGTTTGGTGATGTGATGAGAAATTCTACTTGGCAATACAATCAGGTTATCGGACAATACAACTACAACATAAATGCTAAGTGGTCATCAAGCATTGAGGCTATTTACTTTAACGCCAATGATATTGAAACCCCCGGCAACTATTGGGGGAGCTATGGGCACAGCAAAAAGGATATTGACAGGCTTAACCTTTACGCTACTTTGATGCGAAAGTCTGAGAAAAACAACTTTTATTTCAGCCCATATTACACCAAAGAATCAAATGCAAACTATACCAATAATTCCGATACAGGTTATATATCCTTTAATAGCTATGTGAGCGAGTACGGCTTTAAAATGCACGAGAATATCTCATTAGGTAATTTTAAAGTTTTAGCAGGAGCAGACCTTGATGTTTACGATTATGAATCGGAACGTTTTAAGGGAAAGGCTACACCGACAAATCCTTATTCTCCAAACCATCAAAACGCAAAGGCTGCAGTCTTTTCGCAATTATCTTACAGCAAAGGTTCTTTTGATGTGAATGCAGGGTTGAGGTATAATTATATTATTTATATTAATGAGAAGAATGATTCTCTTCGAGGTACGGGTGGTTTTGAAACATACAATGCTTTTAATCCTTCATTAGGTATTCAGTATAAGTTCCCTTTCAATTTGAAGCTTCATGGTAGTTATGGGAAAGGGTTCTCTGTACCTGATGCTTTTAAAGTGGCTGGTTATTATGCTGTTTCTGAATATTTTGCCGCATGGGATTATTGGTGGGTAAAAAATTATATGGGAAATCCTGATTTAAATCCTGAATCATCGTCAACCATAGATCTTGGTTTGACTTATACAAGCCCGAATAGACTGTTATTTTTTGACGTAACATATTTCACAACCAAACACAATGATAAAATTATTGAAACCACACTTGATTCTGCCGTAGTTAATCAGAATGAGGTAGTGTATAATGTTACATCATATAAAAATGCTAATAATTCAACTATGAATGGTGTTGAGCTGGTTGCTTCAACAAATATAGGAGCCTTGTTTAGCAATAAATTTAAGTTTGAGTTATATGGAAACGTAACCTATATTTTTAACAATACAGTTGATGAAAGTTTTATTTCAAGCCTTGGAAATGACAGTATTGTGACCCGTGATTTACTTTACGCACGAAAAAGCAATGCCAATTTTGGGATTTTCTATGATAACTACGAAGGATTTTCAACAAGATTTCATGCACGGTATATTGGTTCACGATTGGAGAAAGATAACTTCTCAAAACTTCGTCCGGATTTAACTGTAGACAACTATTACACCGGGGGTGGATATACTGGAATTGATAAGATTTTACAACACCCTGAATATTTAATATTTGATTATTCAATTGCTTATTCAATTAAAAACTACAGCTTTGGCATTACCATATCAAACCTTTTTAATGAAAATTATACCGAAAAGGACGGCTACAATATGCCCGGTCGTATATTAATGGCGAATTTTAACTATTCATTTTAAAATCTATTATTATGAAAATTAAAAACATTTTTCACATTGGCTTTTTGCTTTTTGTGATTTCCTGTAGTGTAGAAACTAATAATACTTCTGATAATACAGAATTCAACGTTAAGCTTATTGTTGATTATGGAAATTCTAAAGAAAAGGTTGAGAAAGATATTGTTTCTCACCGTCAGCTAACAGCACTGGAGGCTTTGCAATACGCCGCTGTTGTTGAAACCCATCCGGTCGGAAAACATGTGTTTGTCAGTGCAATTGATAGTGTGAAGACCATAAGGGGTGTTAATGCTTGGTATTATATGGTGAACGGTGAATCTCAGGGGGTGTTGGCAATAAATAATAAAATCAATAATGGTGATACAATTCGCTGGATGTACAAAAAAGATGTTTGCTCACATACAGTTGATAATTAATAAGCAATATGAGAATTTCCACACAAACCGAAGATAAATCTCTGACCATCATTTTTGGAGATATTACGTGTAATAAACACGATATTAAGATTGAAAGTAACGGCAAACTGAACCATGCCAATTTATCTATTGGATTGTTGTGTTTTAAGTTGGTTGAAAATCTTCCTTTACAAAGGTACTTATTTAAGATACAGACAGATATTATGGATATGATGTCTCATATTGCAACCCACTCTCGGAAGAAAAACTCAAGACTTTTAGTCGTAAAATAGATTAGGATGAACGAAATTACACTTATTACAGGGGGGCAACGCTCCGGAAAAAGCTCTTTTGCACAAAAACTTGCAGAAGAAAACTCAGGCAATCCCATCTATCTGGCAACTGCAAGAATGTGGGACGATGATTTCAAAAACCGAATTGAACGTCATAAAGCAGACAGAGGGGATTGTTGGCAAACTATTGAAGAAAATAAGCTCATAAGCAAACACAATTTACGCAACAGAACCGTGCTTATGGACTGTGTTACTCTTTGGCTTAATAATTTTTTTTACGATAACAATTACGTTGTGGAAAAAGCATTAGAACAGGCAAAAGCGGAATGGGATAGGTTCATATCTCAGGACTTTATTTTAATTGTGGTAACAAACGAGCTTGGAATGGGTGTTCATGCCGAAAACGAAACATCAAGAAAATTTGCTGATTTGCAGGGATGGGTAAATCAATATATTTCAGCACGAGCAAACAATGTTTATCTCATGGTATCAGGAGTTCCCACTAAAATTAAATAAATATGAAATACCCTTTATAATTAGTGCTTGCGAGAAGAGTCGTAATTTGAGAAGTTTCCCATACAGAGACTAATTATGTTTAACAAGGATATTGCATTTAACTCTAAAAATAAAATTATAAACAGATGAAACGTACTATTCAAAATAAAATTGATTTAAAAACAAAACCAATAGGTTCATTAGGAAAATTAGAGGATATTGCATTTAAAATTTGCACCATTCAACAAACACATTCTCCTGAACTTAAAGAACCAACCATGCTTATTTTTGCAGGTGATCATGGAATCACCGATGAAGGTGTTAGTCCATTCCCCAAAGAGGTTACTCATCAAATGGTTCTGAATTTCCTTGGTGGCGGAGCAGCTATAAGTGTTTTTTGCAGGCAAAACGGTTTAAATCTTAGAGTAGTTGATGCAGGGGTTGATTTCGATTTTTCAAACGAACCCAACATAATTCATTCTAAGATGGGATTCGGTACAAAAAATATTTTAAAAGAACCTGCAATGTCCGATTCTTTATGTGTTCGTGCGATTACAAAAGGGAAGGAAATTGTGAGTAAAGAAAATAAAATGGGATGCAATATCATTGGTTTTGGTGAAATGGGTATAGGCAATACATCTTCGGCTGCTTTGTTGATGCATAAAATTACCGGATATTCAATTGAAGATTGTACCGGTAGGGGAACAGCTCACGATGATGATGGCTTAAAAAAGAAAATAGAGATTCTTACAAAAGCATCAAACCTATATAATCCAAAAACACCACTTGAAATTTTGGCTATGTACGGTGGTTTTGAAATTGCCATGATGGTTGGGGCAATGCTTGAAGCCAAAGAAAAGAAGATGGTAATTATGGTTGATGGTTTTATTTCAACCGCAGCATTTCTTGTTGCACATGCCTTGAATAATGAACTGATGGAGAATGCCATTTTTTGTCATTCATCAAAAGAAAAAGGGCATAAACTTATGTATGAATATCTGAATGTCGATCCATTGGTTGATTTAAACATGTGTCTTGGAGAAGGTTCGGGTGCTGCCGTTACATTTCCAATTATTAAGGCAGGTGTGAGTTTTATAAATGAGATGGCAAGTTTTGAAGATGCAGGTGTTTCAAACAAAGACTGATGTTAAAAAAAGAACTTACCATATTGCTAAACGCTATAATGTTTTACACGAGAATTCGCCTACCAAAAAACATTGGGTATTCTTCGGAAAAATTGAATAAAGCTACCCGTTATTTTCCTTTTGTTGGGTATATCGTTGGGGGCTTTGGTTCATTGGTTTTTATTGGAGCGAATGAGGTGTTAAGCATTGAAATATCCGTAGTATTTTCAATTGCAGCAATGGTTCTTTTAACCGGAGCTTTTCACGAAGACGCTTTTGCAGATTTTTGTGATGGATTTGGAGGTGGATATACCCCTGAAAAAACACTCTCCATTATGAAAGACAGTCAAATTGGAACATATGGAGCTGTTGGTTTATGTTTGTTGTTCTTGTTAAAGTATGTTTTGCTTCTGGATATTGCTTCAGAGACGATTCCCATTATTTTGATTGCCGCACATGTGTTAAGCAGAGGTTTAGTAGTAGGTCTTATTTATATATCGCATTATGTTGGTCGTGCAGAATTAAGCAAATCAAAACATATTGGCGATAAAAAATCATTGAGTACGCTTATTATATCAATGCTTTGGATAATACCTCTTCTTTACTTTTTAGGTTTAAAATTATTTCTTTTTATTATCCCTGCCCAACTTATATTATTGATATATTTTAGGTACTACATCCACAAAAAGACAGGCGGATATACTGGTGATGTGCTTGGGGCTTTACAGCAATTATCAGAAATATTGTTTTATGTTACATATCTAATATATACTACACTATCATGAGAGTTCATTTGTTAAGGCATACTAAACCCGAAATTGAAGAGGGAATTTGTTATGGGCAATCTGATATCGGAGTGTCAAATACTTTTAGTGAGGAGCTCTCTCTAGTAAAAAGTAAAGTTAGCAATATTTCATTTGATAGGATTATCTCGAGTCCGTTAAAAAGGTGTGTGCTGTTAGCTGAATTATTATGTCCCGAAAATATTGAAATAAAAAAAGATGACCGATTACAAGAAATCAATTTTGGAAAATGGGAAATGATGAATTGGCAAGATATTTCAAAAAGTAACGAAGCTCAGGAATGGTTCAACGACTATGTAAATGTGAAATGCCCCAGTGGTGAGTCTTTTTCGGATTTACACTCAAGGGTGAAAGACTTTTTAAACACAATAAACGGTCAAAGTCTGTTTCAGGATACTTTAATCATTACCCATGCAGGGGTAATTAGGACTTTTTATAGTATCATTAAATCGGTAAGCCTGAAAGAATCATTTAATCTAAAAATAGGTTTTGGAGAATTAAAAACATTTCAGTTATGAACAATAAGCCACGTCCTATAATGTTTGTGGGAACAGGTTCCGATGTTGGTAAATCTGTTATAAATGCAGCATTTTGTCGGATTTTCAAACAAGATGGATATAGCCCTGCTCCGTTTAAAGCTCAGAATATGTCATTAAATAGTTATGCAACTCCCGATAATCTTGAAATTGGAAGGGCACAAGCAATGCAAGCTGAAGCGTGTGGTATTGAATGTATGGTTGAAATGAATCCTGTATTATTAAAACCAACAAGCCATCTCAGTTCTCAGGTTGTGCTTAATGGAAAACCTGTGGGCAATAAAACAGCTTCAGACTATTTTCTTGACACTGACAGAGAAATGCTATTTAAAGAGGCCTTTAAATCTTTTAAGAAACTGCATTCAAAATATTCACCTGTTGTAATTGAAGGAGCAGGCAGTATTTCAGAAGTCAATTTATGGGATAAAGACATTACCAATATGCGTGTTGCACTTGAAGCTAATGCAGCTACATATCTTGTTGCCGATATTGACAGAGGTGGGGTTTTTGGAAGTGTTTTTGGAACAATAGAGTTGTTGCCTAAGAATCAGAGGAACCTAATTGAAGGCATTATTATAAATAAATTTAGGGGTGATATTAAGTTGTTTGAAGATGGGAAGAATATACTCGAAAAACTCACAAAGAAACCTGTAGTAGGAGTTATTCCATACTTTAAAGATATTTACCTTGAACAAGAAGATTCTGTTGTGATGGAACACAAAACAAGTACATCACAATGCGGTAAAATTAACATTTGTGTTGTTCTAATTCCTTACTTATCAAATTTCACTGATTTTGACAGTTTAGAAAGAGTTCCAGAGGTTCACCTATATTATTCTAATAAGCCACAAGAAATTAAAAAGGCAGATATTGTAATACTCCCTGGTTCAAAAAGTACTATTGCCGATTTTTGTTACATTCACAAGACAGGTATTGCCGATACCATAATTCAAATGCACAGTGAAGGGCAACAGGTTTATGGTATTTGTGGTGGTTTTCAAATGATGGGTGAAAAAATATGCGACCCCGATAATGTTGAGGGCGATATTAAGGAAATCAATGGTTTAGGAATAATTCCTGTAATCACAACAATATCAAAAGTAAAAAAAACTGAACAAATACAGTTTACATTTTTACAAGAAAAAAAACCTTGTACAGGGTATGAAATACACATGGGAGTTACACGTTCTCAAACGAACAGTCCCTTATGTGATATTGATGGTTTAAAAGATGGATACTTCCTGAATGAGAAGACATGGGGAACATATATACATGGTATTTTTGATAATTCGGAGGTTATGGAATATATCCTAAAACAGGTACGTCCGGAAATTGAAATAAAACAGAATTTCTTTGAATATAAGAATAAAGAATACGACCGACTTGCCACACATGTAAGAAATTCGGTTGACATGGAATACATCTATAAATCTTTACAATTATGATGTACGGACATGGAAATGAATTATCTCTGTGCGGAACTGAAATAATTGCAGATTTCAGTTCAAATGTATCGTTTGACCCTGTTTCGCCAAAATTGATAAAATATTTAACAAATGAATTATCCTGTATTAAAAACTATCCGGAACCAGATGCAGG
>CAZLCY010000001.1:0-48158 GCA_964558075.1 uncultured Bacteroidales bacterium | reverse complement strand
AATCCGGGTAACTTTAACCCCGCCGAGGACGGTCCAAAGCCCGTGTTAAAGGGGGATGGGAGTAAAAATTTAGGAGGAAGAAAATGAATACGGAAGTAAAAAATATCCAAATTGGCAATTTGGATACTATATCGCTTCAGGATGCGCTGGAATATGATAACGGCATCAGCCCGGCGGAGGCCGGGTTGGCTCTCATTAAGGCACTGTCAATGGAACAGTGCCTTGTCATGTTTAAATACCAGGATAAATATGGGTTCGAAGCCCTGCCCTGGTATGCCAGCTATGAATTCGAAGATTTCGAATTTATTATGAGAGTAACTTGGGAGGGGAGTGAAGAGTAATTCACTCCCTTCCCACGGCCCACCCGGAGTCGACAAATCCGGGTAACCGTCCCCTGAATTGACAGGGCTGATGAGCCTCCGCAACCAGCGGGGAGCGAAACGGAAATCAACCGCGCTCCGGCGAAAAGGGGAGAAAGAGGAAGAAAAAATGAAAAAACTAAATAAAAAGGAGCTTAAACAGCTCCGTAAAATGCAGACTATGGCAGGTCTGCATTATCATAAGAGTATAAATCCATTTTTTAATTGCACCAACCCCCATGAATGGGGAGATGCAATTAATACTAAAACCGGGGAAATAAAACCCGGTTTCATATTAAACCATTCCCCTGAATGGTTGATTCCCGGATGGGAAATAAGAAAAGAACCCTACGGAACTTTTATAGTTCCAAAGGGAAAAAAATCAAGGGTCCTTCTGGAGGACATAGAGCCTTCAGAAGTCATAGAATACACAACAGGGGGGGGAGAGCATCGTAAAATTGCACATTACGATGTCGCTCCCTGTAATGTGTATTATTTCGACGGGAAAGGCATAGTTTGCCTCCCCGAAGGTAAAAATAAAAAAGTAGTGCATATGAATAGCACTACAACCACAACGACAATAGCCATCATAGGCCGTAAAACGGCCTATGAAGAATATATACAAAGGGAATTTATATAAAATAAAGCCATTGTATATCTGTTTGGAGGATATATGATGGCTTTATTTTTTGGAAGTAAGACCTTACCTATTTCAGGTGCCGGGCTTGCTTCCCTCTATCCGGCACGCCCGGAGTCGACAAATCCGGGTAATTTGTATTTAAAAAAAAGGAGTATGAAATATGAAAATTGAATTAACATGGCAAGAAATTGCCATGATAGCGTGGATTATTATGGTCATTTTTATGGCCGTGATAGCATGCTAAAAATACTCGGGTGGATAATCCTCTTATGGGGATTATTCATCCTTTTTTTTGCAATATGAAAGGCAAATTAACTAAAAGAAGGATGGAAGAATGAATACACTAATTGGCATAATCATAATTACTGTTAGTGTAATTATAAACGAAGCATTAAATTCGATGCTTCACAATGACAATTCAGCATCAAACAGCGATGCGGAAATAATTGATGAAATATGGGAAAGAAGATAATAATGAATTTTTATTTAAATATAAAAATAGGCATGAATACAATGCCATCAACAATACAATGGGCATTTTATGAAGAATATAAAAACTGCCCGCTTTGTAAAAGGATAATTCCCGCTACAGAGTATTGTCCGCGATGTTATACACGGTGCAATGATTGCACTGGTTTAATACGCAAAGACAATTACGAGTATAATTATATTGTAATAGAATGTATTGCGGAAGTGGAAGTTCATGTTTGCAAATCATGTTTTGAGAATTACGTGTGTTGTGCAAACTGTGATAATTATCATCACAGTTATTATACGTTTTTTATGTATCATGATTTGGAAATTGAAACTATATGCTATAATTGTATAGATGACCTAAACGCAACTAAATGTCCCGGTTGTGGTCATTATCGTACGGAAGGTGAATGTCCGTGCGGATATAATACAATTAATGCAATACATGATTATCATCAAATTCCTAAAGATCGGTTCAAGTGGACACGTTGCGAAAAATGCACGCGATCGAACGAAAAAACTCTTATCGGTTTCGAACTGGAAATTGAAGCTGATAGAGCTTCACAAACTGGTACACGGCACAATGACGCCGCAAAGCTGATAATGAATTATGCAAGTAATATCGTTGCGGGCATGTCATGGGATTCATCTCTTGACAACGGTTTTGAGATAGTTTCAAAACCATGCTGTTTCCATACATTGAAAAAGCATAACTTTCGTTTCTGGTTTGAAAAATTAATACGGGTAGGGTACAGGAGCGATAATACGTTAACCTGTGGCTTGCATATACATATATCTAAAAATAACCGCACAAACAGGTTAATGCCACATGTGCTCAAATTTTTCGCAGATAACAACGATGAAATTCGAAATTTTTGCCGGCGCAAAGAATCTACATATAACAGAAAATTTATAAACACTTCCACGTGTGAGCCGGTCGAATCTTATGATGACATTATAAAATATGTTGACGGCAAAAAAACTGCCGATGAGGTTCACGATGAATTCTTCTTGCAGTTTGAAAACGTGTACAATCATCATAACTGTATTAATCTATCGCGAAGTCAAACATATGAATTTAGGTACTTTAGAGGTACCCTGAATGCGGAAACTTTTCTTGCAACAATCGAACTAATACATATGATTTTCGAATATTTTAACCTGTTTGAATTCGAAAGTTCAAACTTGAAATATGACTGGATACCATTCGTTACTTGGATGCAAGAAAATGGTACAGAAAGCTTCAAAAATTATATTAGAAGAAGGAATTTATGTGAAAAAAATTGATGAAATTAAAGCGTATTTCAGAATTTATGGAAAAAGAATAAGAAAACCCGAACAATTCAAGGAAATGTTCAATAAACAAGAATTATCTAATGAATTAATCTTTTTGAATCTATTCCCATTGACAAAAAGAACTTTTGTTACTACAAATACATTAAACTTTGGAATTAACTTTCAAGGTTTTTTATGGGATATTTCCCGCGATGAATTGTATGCCATATTTGATGATTTTTATTCTTTGCATAAATTAAAACGTGTTGTCATCGACAATGCAAGAAACATAAATTCCCTTCAATTAATTTTTTCAGGGAAAAAAATCAATCATTACACAACCACAGGAATTAAAATGCCTACAATGAAAAATAATTCAATCAGTAGATTTGACGTTAAATATGATTCGTTGTTTTAATAACTTAAACCAGCAGGTAAAAGTTTAAAGACTATGCGGAAACATGGTCTTTTTTAATGCCTGCACATTAATTCCCTAAAAAACGTCATCAATTAACCCTAAAATGCGGTTTGTACATCCTGTAGCAGAGCGTACACAGGGTTTATTTTGCTTTTAGGTAATATCTTATTAAGACATACAAAAGAATGACATATACGGCGTATTGATATATAAATATTTGAATATGTGAATATGCAAATATATGAATAGGATGAATTCAAATTTTTTGTAGAATGAATTCAGGCTGGTTAACGTTTGTTCGAAGTTTATAATATAATATATAAAGTACAGTCTAATTGAAATCAATACTTTTACAGTCTAATTGAAATCAAATAAAAAAAAGTTTGTACAAATACTTGACAATAAAAAATACATGTGTTATCATATGTATAGGTTAAAGAAAAAAACAAAATGAAATGGAGGAAAAACTCATGAGTTACAATGGTTTTACGAATTGGGAAACATGGAATGTTTCACTTTGGGCGTATAATAGTACGTTTGGAGAAGAATTAGAGGAATTCGCTATAAACAGAGCGAAGTTCGATGACAGGGAAACATTAATAGAAAAACTAAAGGCAGAATGGGAAATATTTGCTATGAATTCATCGGAAGTGAGAAAAGGAAACTTTCATAAAATAAATTATGATGAATTAGTTGAAGTTATTTTTGATAATGTTAAAGAAGCACACGGAAAGGATCTGATATAATGAAAAAAGATGAAGCAAAAGATATTTTAAGAATAGGTTTTAACCTTCGCGGATTAGAGTATGTAATTGAACAAAATTATAATACTGTTGATTATTGGATTGATGAAAATGGCGAACATCGTACATGGTTAAGTGATTTGACTTATTGTACTGATGGGATTTATCAACACGAAAATCTAATTAAATGGTATTCCGATGATAAAATCATTGAAAACGAATTTGAATTCATTTTATGGCAGGCAATAGAATTAGCAGAAAGATTGGAAGAAGCGATTAACACGCTTTTTGGTAATGAAAAGTATAGGTTTGAAATAACGGCTAATTTTGCTGATGGTAGCAGTTATTCACTTATCATGGTTGATACATGGGCACATTGGTACAAATTGAAAGATTTTATACTTGAAAACGGAAAAGATATTGGAGAAGACATTCTTCAATATAATTTTAACAATTTCATTTATACGGGCGAATATTGCTGTAATAAGGAAATAATAATTGATGGAGTAAGATATGATAAGGATTATGACGAATTAACGTATTTTTATCATGGTCGTGATATATGGAAAATAGTGGATGAAGAAATGGCAGAAATAATTCTGGATAATATTGAATAAACCTTTGACAAGTATTAAAACATGTGTTAACATGTAATTACAAAATAAATGAAAGGATGGTTTAAATGAAAAGTAGAAAAATTATAACACTATTAACAGAAGAGGAATTTTTTGCAAAGGATAACTTTAGAGCTATTGAATTGCCTGACGGTTCAACATTTGAAAAAGCTGATTTTTTCTTGGAAAAGCCAATGCGTGGATACATCATTGACGGTAAAGGAACACTTCGTGCTTCAAAAGGTAAATTTGCCTTTTGGAAAGAAGGCAAATTAACTAAAAGACGGTTTACTGTGGAAATACCAGTTGAGGAATTTGTAAAACAAAAACAGAAAGGATTGATATAATGAGTAAAGCATGGGCAAAATCTATTGACATGGCGTCATTAACGAAAGATGAACGAAAAGAGCTTCAAACTTCTGACGAATTCTTTAAATACTTGTATGCAAACAAGTTTGTAGGGACAGATGCTTCTTTAGAGGAATCCTTACATGTGTATGGTATGGTTGCTACATCAGGTAAAAGTAAAAAATCCAAAGATGATGTGATAATTCGTATTGTGCAAAATATACCTTCAGAGTATAGTGATGGTGATTCAAGTATTAAGTATGCCGTATCGGTTGAATATCCTAAGGAAATAGCGGATGATTATCTTATTTGGAAATACGACATTCAATTCTATACGTGTATAACTGACGATCAATTCGATGAAATGATTCGATCTATCATAAAAAACGATGATGCATGGACTGCAGTCGTTGCAATGGATGATATGACAAGAATTGTAGATGTCTATACTATTCATTATTTTGAGTATGATAATTACTCTGAAGTGATTGAAGCTGTCGAAAACTTAAAGAAAGAAATTGATCTTAATGTCTAAAAAAAGAATAAGTCCGATTGAGCAGGCAATTAACATTATTGATTGTTCAAGAAGGCAAAAAAAGTTTGTTTCAGTAATGGAAAATTACGAAGATGAAGTACAGGATATAATTCTCATTTTCGTAACTCCTGATTGTGAGGCTGATGCTTATTGGAATGAATTGAATGAACCAGATGTTTTATGTGTTTTGGAAGCGGTTAAAAGAGGTATTGAAGCAAGAATTGGAGGCAAAAAATGAATAAAACGTGGGCAAGATCCATTTATTTGGCTATGCCATACGGCAGTATTGGTGATAGTGAAAGTAAAAAAATCAGAGATGAGTTTGACGCCAATATCCGGGCGAAAATTCGGACTATGTTAGCACTACAAAATGCCAATATTAGACCCGTTGGTTTAATTGACATTTCAAGAGGATCAATCCAACAAATTGGAGATCGACATCTTTATGTGAATAGAGATTTAGCTGATGTAAGATCAGCGGATTGGATTGTTTTATATTTACCGGAAGACGTATATACGACAGGCGCAATTTGGGAAACATGTTATGCATGGACTTTAGGAAAACCATTTATTTTGGTAACAGAAGATCCTAAAAAAGTTCCATTTCCCGCAGAATTTGCAACACATATAGTTGCATCATTGGATGAAGTTATTGATTTTTTACCAGAGATGATGATTTGGTGATTGATATTGTTTTTACTGTGTTCATTGTATTGTTTTCATTAATACCATTGACAATTTTTATTGAATTTTGTATGCGGATGTACGATCGCTTGACAAGATGATGTAAATGTGATATAATAGTTATTGAAAGGAGTGATTAAATGTTTATAACAGGAAAGTTCCATACGACAGGTCTTAAAAGGATCTATGCGCATGGAACACCTGCGGAACTCAATGAGGTCGTTGCAATAACGAAATGTAAACGACAAAGCGGAAAAGTATCTTTTCATCCCGATTATGTCCTTCTGGATATAATTATGCACAAAGTATCAAATGTTAAATTGAGTGAACCGATGAAAGAATGGTTCAATAAGTCGATAGAACACGAGAATGAGATTCTGGATATGCTGGAATTTGATTCTGTTGATAGGAAACCTTTATATCCGTATCAGTCAAAGGCGGTTAGCTTTATTAAAAAGGCCAAACGAGTCATCATCGGAGATGATCGTGGATTAGGTAAAACCGTCGAAGCGATAAAAGCTATGGAAGAAATTGGTGGTAATGCGTTAATTATATGCCCGGCTTATTTAATTCCTCAATGGTACGGGGAAATCATTAAATGGACAAAGATTTTTGGGGGTAATATCCCAAAAGTATTCGCATTAATGGGATCTAAAAATCAGAAGGAATCAATCTTACGTGAATTTGAATTTTGCGAAGAAAGAAAAATTCTGATTGTATCATATAGAACGGCAACGATTAGCACATATAAAGACATTTATTGTAATTATGAAGTATTGATTGTAGATGAAGTGCATCGAATTTCAAACAGTCAATCACAACAATCAAAGGCTGTAAATAGTTTAGCACAGCATAGTAATTACGTTGTGCTAATGTCCGGCAGTGATATGTTCACTAAAAATCCAGATACACTATGGCACTTGCTTAACTGCCTTGACAATCGGAGATTTAGTTCTAAATGGAATTTCATTTATCGGTATGTCGAAACTTTGAGAGGCCCGTGGGGTACTGAACTTTTAGGGCCAAAAAATCTTGATGAATTAGGCGAAATTCTTAAAACCATTCGCTTGCGTCGAACTAAAGAAGCGGTTGGTTTTGATTTACCACCCAAAAACATTAATTATATACTTGCGCCTTTATCGAAAGAACACACCGCGTTGTATAAAAAGATTAGTGAAGAACAAGTCATTAATGTTGATGGTGAGAAAGTCAAAAAAACTGCGCTGTCTATTATTAGTTATCTACGACAGTTAATAAATTATCCATCATCTTTGGGATATAAAGATTACGAACCCAAAAATGAGATTGTTTATAATCTTGTGCGGGATATCACGGTTGAAGGCAATAAAGTAGTAGTGGTTGTTTGGCATCGCGATTTTGGGCGAATGTTGGCTGATCATTTACGTTCATTAGAGAAAGTAATTTATGTCGATGGCGAAACACCTGTAGTCTTACGAGATAAGGCTATACAAGAATTCAGCGGAGATACAAATATAATGGTTGCTACTCTAAAGTCTATAGGTGAAGGACGAAATTTGGATTTTTGTCATAATGTAATTATGGCAGAACAGGATTGGAATCCAGCCGTTAATGAACAAGCAATTGATCGTTGTCATCGGGTAACATCAAAATATCCGGTAAACGTGTATAAAATCATTGGACATTCTGATGACATAATAACAATTGATGAAGCGATTGAATCAACTGCAAAAGAGAAATCTAAAAAAATTTCTATGATGAATGTTATTTTTAAAATGAAACAGGAAAGGAATGATTAAATGGTATTACATCCAAAAAAGAAGTTATTTAATAAGTTGGTAAAAGAGGCTAAAAAGTTTTGGTCAAAGAGGATTAAGAAAAGTTTCCGTAAGAATACAGACACTGTGTTAACTACAGTTATTTCGATGAAAGGTGGTAAATAATATGAATTTTAATACTGATAATATGATGATGGTTTATAAACCCGGAACATTTGTTTATTTTATGGATAGACATCTTACATTATATAGAGGAGAAATTATACATGTAGAAGTATTGAAAAATGGTAGTATTGTATATAATATAGAATATGTAGATAAAATTGGTAATACTACATGTATAACCGAGTATCATAAAAACGTAAACATAGATCCATACTGGGCAACTCGATCTGTTGTCGAAAAAATTGAAAAACAGGTTAAGGAAGAAGAAGCACGTATAGAAAAAGAGTTAAAATTGAAGGAGTGAAATATATATGCTTATAGGAATTGATCCGGGCGAAACAACAGGAGTTGTAGTATATCACAATGGGCGTGTATGTCATACAAAGGCATACACCCCGGACACTATACACGAAGAATTTGCTGAAGACATGCTTGACATTTTATCTTTGGCTGAAGACGACATTCATATTATAATGGAACACGAAATTGGAAATTCCAGATTCATGGCAACACCGGCTTTTTACAGAGGCATTTTTGTAGGTATATTCTTGATGTTTGAAAAGATAATTAATAAGAAACGGGACATAAAGTTTATTTATGCAAATCAAAAACCGCAGGAAAGATTGTCTAAAATTCGTGAAGCAAAGCGTGAATTAAAAGGAAGAACACCACATGAAAAAGATGCGTTGGCACACGTGTATGTGTATAAAGAAAGGCTGGAATAAATGGATAAAATAAGAATATCTCCTACACAAATGAGAATGTTTTCACGATGCGACCGGGCGTGGTGGTTCGATAAAGTAATGAAAGTACCCCGATCCAATGATACCCCGGACACTATTTTAGGTCATTTAGTTCATGATATGCTTGAACAGTATCATTTAGGTAATGTTGACGAAATGTGGTCAATACTAAAAATGAATAGCGAAGTAACGGCAGATCAGTATGATCTGGTTGTCGGAATGATGAAAAATTATATTGATAATGAAAATAATATGGACATCAAAATTCCGAAACCACATGAAGTTGACGAATTTGTTACTGAATATAAAATTAATATGCATAAAGAGAAATATAATGCAATTGGATGTATAGACATTTTGATTCGCAATGGTGATGAAGTTTATGTAGTCGAACATAAAACCGCTACACAGCCGTACACAATAACGGATTATATGATGCACTTACAAGCAAAAATGTATGCGTATATGGTATTTTCAAAATGGGGTGTGTATCCCAAAATACTGTTTAACATATTGATTAAAGCGTATCCTAAAAAACCGTCTGTTAATAAGAACGGTTCAATTTCTAAACGGAAAATTAGAACTACACCAGAAGTGTATAGACAGACTATTCTTGAAAATAATCGGAATGTGGAAGACTACGAGGAAATTTTATCATACTTGGAAAATAATTCTTATATATTTAATCAGCGATACTTAATTGATACTGAAAAATATATGAGAAATTGGATAAAAACACTTGACAAAGTGTCATCAAATATGGTAGAATATAATAGAGCTAATGAAATGCCACCCGGAAATCCGAATCGAACAAATTGCCGTCTTTGCCCATTTTCAAACATATGCGCAGAAGCGTCGGATAATTATGATGAAGCGGTAGGCATAATACGCTTTCTTCGAGAAGTAAACATGACGGCAAAAGGGGAATTAATTAATGTTGAAGGAGATTAAATAATGGGTTTAGGTAAAGTAAGTGAGGTTTGTCAAGAGCACAAAACTGTTTTAGTATATGGTCAAAATGGTACAGGGAAATCTCGACTATCCGGTACGGCATATGAAGTGCCAAATGTAAAAGCACTTGTAGTTGAATGTGAACCGGGTGGTTCAACTACGTTTGCACGATACCATCCTAACGAGATGGTATATGTTGTGGAAAAGAAGGTACGAATTTCGAAACAGTTAAGTGATATTGAAAAAGCGTCAAGAGATTTTGATCTTATCGTAATTGACGGATTCACATATTTAATGGATCTGTTAATGGAAGAGATTACGGGTGGTAAAAAAGCTACGTTTGTTCATTGGCAAACACTCTTCCGTGAAACGAAAAAATTTATTCGGGCTATTGAAGCGAATACGGATATGCTGATGATAACAGTTCTTGAAGAGGATAGGTTTAATAGCGACGGAGATATTGTTGGATATGACGTTATGATGGCTGGAAGGAAGTTCCCACCGAAGTTAATGTCAATGTTCTCCGTCATTGGAAGAACTACAATTAAAACGAAAAAGAAAGGGGGAAAAACGCTAATTGAGCAGTATCTTGATACCGACGTAGGAAAAAATTTCCTTGCACGAGATCGTAGCGCAAGTATTGGAAAAATGAAAGACCCGACAGTCAAAAAAATATTTGATCTGTTAACACCCGCAACAAAAGATTCACAGGAGGATTAATTAATGAGCGAAAATATGAATGTAGAAGAAATGTACAACGAAAACGGTGAACTGGTAATTGATACCGGCGCAGTTAAGGAATTTGATGAAGGTGAAAGAGAACTTACTATTGTTTCGATGAAACTTCATAAATCACAGAAAGGTAACGTTTGTGTAAAAACAGAGTTTGTTGATGAAGAAGGCATCGAATATACTGAATACTTCACACTCGAACATAAAATTGGTAAAAGACGGCTTCATCAGATGATCCGTTCAACCGGAAGAGATATTGGTAAAAATTTCACACTTGGAAAACAGGATGAGAATGGAATTTTTACTGATTATGTAGGCGATACTGTTAACGCTTATGTTGCACTCGAAGAAGATCGTGATGGTTATGACGAACCAACTATTAAAAAGTTCGTAGAATAATGCAACGAGCGAGAATATCTGCTTCGATAGATCCAGAGGTTGATGCTTTTTTAGAACATCATGCAAACCTTTTAGATCTATCGAAGTCCGCACTCGTGCGGAAAATCATTGATGATTATTTTGAAAAGAAAACACAAACGGAGAAAGAAGTAACAATTGTTAAAGAAACAGGCGCACTAACACGTTTACCTGATTTTATGATGGAGTGATATGATGGATTTTTTGAAACTAAAAGCATGCCCGGTTTGCGGAGAAGAGAATATAGTAGTAACGGATGATTCCGTAATTTGTGGTAAATGTCAGACGGTTTCAAAAGGATCTGTATTCGCTAAGATATATAATCTTCCGGCACGCATTATACGGAGAATGTTAAGGCATAATGAATATGGTGTTGTGCCGGAAGATTATACTATTATTGCTACAAGTAATAATTATCGGATAAATGCATATGATTCAACAGAAGAAAAATCGTTGTATAATTTTCCAACGATTTATCCCTGTATGCGCGAAGAAGGTAATGTTACAATTGTTGATAATCCGGCTCTATTACCGGAAGCCCCGCCGAACACCATTGCTTTTGACAATGGTTGGTTAGCGATGTGGTCTTCAAATTTATCGGGACGTAATGTAACATTACTTCGAGATAAACTTAGAAGATCCGAAGCAGAAAAAGTGGCGCAAAGTTTAGTTGAAAACGGTGCTATTGTAAAGTTTGGCGATTGGAAAGGTGATTTTAAATCATCCATAAAACGTGCTTCTTTATATAATGTTAACCCCACTATTGAAATAGATAGAAAAGGTCAAACATTAAAAGAAGTTATAGATGAATTTCATTATGTCGCACAAAAACAGGGTCAACCACGGTATAAAGAAACCAGAACGGGGCCGGCACATAAAATGACTGATGCAGTCATTGAATGGTTTAAGGATAATGGGGGAAAATTTCTTTGGGATGAAGCACAAAAGAAAGGCTATTTAAAATATGATAATAAATTGTATGAATTAGATCCACATAACATAATGCTACGTTCATTATTATTCACTTTAGGTGGCGTTACTACCAGTCAACAAGATGGGCGGATTATCTTAGATGCGTTATGTTGTATGGCTTTACAAGCAGAAAAAGTTGAACCTACAAGTTGGTTACATAATGATCTTAGCGAGGATAAAATTATAATTTCTCAAGGAGCCTCCAGTATAATTATAACACAAAATGATGTATTTGTCAGGCCCTCCGAAGGAATTGATTATAGTCAAATTCGTCGCACATGGTTTAAGCCAATTGAATTAAAATCTGGTGATGGTTTGACAATGTTGCGTGATTATATTATGCGTCATTTAGTTGTTCCAAATACTGCTAAAGAAATTATTATTTGTTGGTTAGTGGCAATATTCTTACAGGGATATTCATCTATTCGTCCGGGCATTCATTTAAGAGGGCCTGCCGGTTCTGGTAAATCAACTTTAATGAAAATACTTTATTGGTTAATTTATGGAGATAATGAAGAAAAGTTGCCAACATATACTACGGCAGGGCTGTGGCGAACAGCGACAGTTGAACCACTATTATTCTTTGACAATGAAAATGTTACTGATGTATCGGAAGGTCTTAGAACGTTTTTTGATATGGCAGCTACGGGCGGACGTCGTGTCATCGGATCTACATCGGGCGGTGGTACGTCAACTCATGAACAGCAGGCTCATTCATTTGTAATGATCTCCGGTTTAGATAATTTTTTGCAAGCCGATGTTAGAACTCGTTATTATGAAATTGAAACTGATTTTAAATATCAAGATGATTTTTACGGGTTAAAGGATAAGAAATTAATTCTTAATAACCGAGAAATTATTCTTACGTCTATATTAAAATTAATTTCAGAAAAAGTATTACCCGATATACACGAGTTTATGTCCCGTCAACGGGTTCGTGAATACAAGGAAATGCTCGGAGTCAAAGAACGTACAGTTGATTATTTTATGTTGATGGTGTTAGTTGGTAAAAAATTACAGGAAGAAAAAATAATTGGTGAAGGTGATTTAGCTACTCGTTGGAGTAAATATATTCTTAGTAAGTCCGCAGAGGCAAGTATTAGGAACTCGGAAACAATTGAGTGGTTTAAGAATTTAAAATTAGCACTTATACGTTCCGATGATGATAGCATCATCAAGCGCGATGAAAATCTTGTTATAAGAGATAGTGTTTATAATTTAATTATTGAAGAAGATAAAGTATTTGGTATTTCAGGTACACCGGAAGAAATTTTAAATGCGTTATCATGGACGGCAAGAACGTTGCATCGTAGATGTCCGTGGCGATCTAAGAAACATTTTGAACAAGATATTCTTAGAGATGAGCATGTTTATTCAAAAATAAATTGGATGCTGAAATTTGAAGATGATATGATAACAGTTAAATGGCAAAAAGGAGTTTGATATGAAAGTAATACATGTATCAAGGCCAGAGGTGCAACATAAACAATTGATTCATTATTTACAGGTTAATAATGTAGATGGATATGTTCAAGATCCAGATAAAAAATTGTGGATAGATTGTGCAAATAAGTATCTAAATAAAGGTGAAACTAATATTAATAGTGTAGTTAATCGTTGGTATCCTGATTATATAATACTACCATCTACATTTAAATTACGAGATGTGCAGGAACTTTGGTATTTAAATTCGGATACTGCTGTTGTATATCGCGCACGAAAGGATGAAGTAATAGATGCGTGCGCACAGCCGAGTATTGATTTAGTATGTTTATCGGAAGATCGAATGAGTTTTATTGAGATAATTAAAAGATTAGATAAAATATCTAAATCGTTCCCGTTGCGTGCGATTGTAGTAGAACTTTCTTCAATACGAGATTTAAAAGAAAAATTGCAACTATTGTCTAATTATCCTCAAGTTGCTTATTTAATAGAACCATTTAGTAATCATTGCGGTAATTTGGGAATGGTGTTTAATCATTTACGTGGTGCTACGGTAGATACTGAATCTGCTTATGCAGTAATGGATACATACTGTAAAGACTTTGAGATGTTTGTAAATTATAATCAGATGTTAATGGAGTTATGGGCAGACGGTCAACCCGGCATTTCATTTAAGGAGGCAATAAAACATGAATGAAACATGTAAAAAATGTCCATATAAATACGCAAGAGGATTATATGTTAATGGATACGGAAATAAAGATGCTAAATACATTATTGTAGGTGAAGCACCCGGTAAAACGGATGTAGGGACTAAGCGTCCTTTTTCCGGGCGTAGTGGTAATTTATTATTTAGAGTGCTAAAAGAATTAGGTCTGAATCGCAATGATTTTTATACAACTAATGCACTCAAATGTTTTGTACGTGCCCCTAATTTATCAGCAGTGCGTGATTGTGCAAATGAGTATTTGCTTGATGAACTAAATGAATGCAAGAACAAGGAACTAATTATTGCACTCGGTTCAAAAGCATTTGAATACCTATTGCCTAACGTTAAAAAAGGCGTTATTGTAAACAGCGGACAGATTTATTGGTCGGATATTGCAGAATGTGATGTTCTTGTATGTCCTCATCCAGCTTTTGTTTTGCGCAAACATAATGATAAAAATTATAGTTTATTTAAAAGTTCTCTCGAACGTATTGTTAAGAACTATAATCCGCCGAAAGAAATTCCATATGCAGTTATTACTAAACGATCTCAAATTAAAGAGATTGATACGAGCGGATTAATCACTTGTGATTTAGAAACTGAAGGATTAAATTGGTTAAATCAAGAGATTATGGAAGTAGGGATTTATGATGGCAAAACTGCTTGGATAATTCCGCGAGAGAATCTTGATTGGCCTGAATGTAAAGAGTTCTTTTTAAATACACCGATGTGTTATCATAATGGCACATTTGATATTAAGTGGTTAAAAAAATTATATGGTGATTGGCCACGAATAAATCATGATACAATGATTATGGCGTATGCCCTTGATGAAACTTTATCGGCATCAAAAAAAGGTGATCGGCAATATGGTGGTTATAGTTTGAAAAGATTAGGTGCACTCGAATTAGGATTCCATCAATATGATGCAGAGGTTAAAGAGATTGCTAATAGTATCGGATGGTCTTCTGTTCCTACTAATATACTTCGTAAGTATTTGGCTATGGACGTATATGTTACGTATCAATTAGCATCAAAGTATTTGAAAAAAGGATTACCTAAATTCTATTACGAAATTCTTATTCCGTTATTTAATGAGAAAACTAAAATAGAATATAAAGGTATCAACATTGATAAGGATCTTGCTCGTAATATATTTAAATCAGCAAATAGAAAGCTAAAAAAGATGGAAAAAGAACTCCAAATTCTTTCAGAATATAAGAATATTCGTGCAGAAAAGATGAGTACATTTAACTCTCAAATAAAACATTGGAAGTCTAAATTAGCCGGTGCAAAAAATAACATTCTGGCATTGAATAAACATTTGAAACAAGCAAAGAAAGATTATAAGTATTGGAAGGATAGATTAGAGTATAAACCAAATTCTTATGTACATAATCAAATAATATTTGCTCATTTTTGTGGACATGAAGTTAAAAAAACTGATGCTGATACAATGGAAGAACTTTTAAAAGAAACGGGTCATCCGTTCTTTACTAAACTATTGCAATATAAAAAGTTGCATAAATTAGTTTCAACGTATGTTCGTCCTTATACGGGTATTGAAGACTATAAAACATTATTATGGTCGGATGATTTAATTCATCCAACGTTTAATGTGCACGGGACTGTATCGGGGCGACTGTCTTCGGCACGCCCTAATTTTCAGAACATTCCTAAATCATTAAGAATGTTATTCATTCCGTATGATAATCATTCTAAAATTGGCGAGTGGGATTACTCCCAGCTTGAATTTAAAGTTATCGTAGTTAAGGCTGGCGCAAAAGAAACGATTGATGAAATTAAGGCTGGAAAAGATATGCATAATATTACATTAGTGCGTATGCAAGAACATAAACCAAACGCTGTTAGGCGTGATGCTAAAGGTGTTAATTTTTTATGCTGTTATGATGGTAGTAATGAAGAGCTTGCTCGTTTAATGGAAATGACAATGCGTGAAGCTATTGAATTTAGAGCAAAATATTTTGGCATGATTGACGATTGGAAGCGCGAAGTTCGTGAGTTTGTTGATAAGCATGGATATGTTGAAACGCCTTATGGCAGAAGAAGACATTTCCCCGTGATTAATCGTTGGAATCGTGCCGAAGTTCATAGACAGGCAGTTAACTTTTTAATTCAATCTACAGCATCGGATATAATGTTAAAATGTTTAATTAAATTAATACCGTTATTGCCAACAATGGGTGCTGATATAATAGGCACAGTTCATGATTGCGTAGTTGTATCATTCAATGGTGAAAAAATAGTTAAAGAAACAATTGAGAATATTATGGAGGCCAAACCCGAATGGTCGCCAATAAAATTTACTGTCGATTGTGAAATCGGAGAAAGGTGGCATAGTTAAATGAAATCATTAATTATAGGATTAAGCGGGAAGCAGGGTGCAGGTAAAAATTATTATGGGTTAAGATTATATAGAGTTTTAACTGAAGCAGGTGTTTGGGCTAATCAATATGCTATAGCAAATACTTTAAAAGAATTTGCGATAGAATGTAAAAAAGATCAAGCGCTTGGTACAATTTATGCCGAAGAATTTTTTGGTATTTGTACTACTGTAGAAAAAAGACTTAATTTAATATCAATATGTAAGGATATAAGTGATTTAATGCATGAAGCTGGAAATAAAAAACCGAGGAAAGCATATCAGCAATGTAATCGTTTAAAGGAAATTTATGGTGATGATGTATTTGTAAAAGGATTAGAAAATAAAATAAGGTCTATTGAAAATGAACATGAATTAGGTTATTATCGTGAAGGAGATGACTATCCGATTGTTCACATAGTAACTGATGTTCGTTACGCGGATGAAATTGATTGGATTTATAATAATAGAGGCAAGGTTTATTTTTTAAATGTAAAGGATGAGCGGAGAATTATGCGAATTAAAAAACGTGATGGATATTATGATCCTGAATCGGCCAATCACTCTTCCGAAAAATGCATGGATAAGAATAAGCATTTATGTATGCAAATGCCTTTTGAACAAATTGAAGGTGCAGAAGGTGATATTGTTCTTTGGCGAATGTTATCAAACATATTTGATATACTTGACAAACGCCTTTAAATATGGTATAATATAAGTATGAGTTATATATCAAGCAAAGAACAACAAGAAATAAAAGCTAAAGTCATCAAACTCCGTTCAACGGGGTTCGATGGCTGTTCAAAAGAAGTGGTGAATCAGTTAAGTAAAGAATATCCAGAACTCACTGCCGATCATATTGAGAGAATTGAGAACGATCCATACTTCTTAAAAAGCGTAGTCGAAGAAACCTTGAGGCGAAATTCGGGGCGCTTATCTGAAGTAATTAAAACTACGTTAGCAAAGGCCGTAAGCGGTGATGCTAAACATACTAAAATTCTAATTAAATTGTTAGGTATGGATAACAAGAATGTAAACGTATCGGGAGGGAATGATGCTGACGTTGAAGGAATTAAAAACAAAACTGCACAAGAAGTGTGGGATTCAATCCCGCCCGTGGAGATTTAAATACATACCACAATCTAAAATATTAGAAGAACCATATTTACAAGAGGCCGAATACATGGCCTGTGCAATTGATCCGTATTATTTTGCATATAGGTGGGTATGGACACAGGATGAATTACATGAACCTTCATGTCGTAAGTTTCCTAAATTAGAATATTTACAATGGGTGTTTGATATTTGGGAAGAAGTTAATTTATTAGCTATTCCAAAATCGCGTCGAATGATGATGACTTGGAGTATGATTGCGGTACATTTGTGGATATGTATTTTTAAAAAAGACAAGAAAGTCTTTATGCAGTCTTTGTCGGAAAAAGTTCACGTCCGTGAATTAATGAATAAATGTCATTATATATTAGAAAGATTACCAGCATTTATTTTGCGTCAAGATGAATACGAGAAATTTATGACACACATTGATTTTGACAATAATTCTAAATGCATTGGTATTGCACAAGGTGGCGATAAACTTCGAATGTTTACCGCTACAGCAATTTATATTGACGAAGGTGCAATTATTGATTATCTCGTAGAAGCAATTACGGGATCAAAGCCTACTCTGGAAGGAGGTGGAAAGTTAACAATAACGTCATCCATTAAACCGGGACCAATGAATGATATAGTGAATGACGTGCCGTTAACAAAAAATGGATAATTTACCTACATTAAATAGGAAAGTTGACGACAAGAAAAAGTTAAATTGGATTTTAAAATTGATGCGAAAAGCATTTGTTTTTTTAGACATAATGAATATCAGCATAAGACAATGGGACAACGAGTCAAATACCCGTTATCGTGTTGTAGTAAATTTCAAAATCTCAAATAAACTTAAGGAAATTATGATTGATCTTTGTTTGGACGAAATGATTAATCAAGGAAAAAATGAATGAATCAATCATTAAATGATAAATCAGGTCAAGAACTTTGGCTGAAAAGTAGAAAACATATAAATAATACAAAAGATAAAGAGATTTTTTCTCCAAAAAAGGGGTTACGATTTTGGAATAATCCTAATAATCGTTTCTCCGTTTTGGAGGTACATTATAGTGCTGATCCAAAAAAAGATCCTGACACGCCGGAAGGTAAAAAATGGATTAAACATGCAAAAGAAGGTTTAAGTAAAGCGCAATGGGCGCAGGAATATGAGATTGATGATCAGGCTTTAGCCGTTTCCTCAATTTATCCGCAATGGAATTTTGATACGCACGTTCTTTCGGGAATATCAATTGAAGATATTCCGTCTAATTGGACGTGCTATTTTGCTTTGGATATAGGAATAGAAGCACCCACAGCGGCATTATGGATTGCTGTATCTCCAGATAATTTTGCATTTGTATATGACGAATATTATGAAAGGAATAAAACGATTGGTCAAAATGCAGAACTAATTTTAGAAAAAGAAAAGAATCATCCAATGAAGCCGTGGTTACGATTAATTGATCCGGCGGCGTTTGGGAGGGAACTTACCGGAATAACACCAGCTATAGAGTATCAGAAACATGGATTGGCGTGTGTGCCTGCCGTTAACGATTTAATACCAGGAATTAAGGCAGTTCGTTCATGGTTAGCGGGTGATAAAGTAAATGATAAAGATAGGTATCCTAAAATCGTATTCTTACCACATCTTACTAACACGTTTTATGAATTTAAAAACTATAAGATAAATACTCGAACGGATAAACCTGCGCGCGGTAATGATCATTTAATGGATTGTTTACGTTATATTATAATGGCTTCTCCTCATTTCGTTCCAAAGGATGAGGATAATTCCGGCTGGGAAACTGTAATTGATCCCTATACGGGATACGTAAGACACTTTGAAAAGGAGGTAATATAAATGGATTTTAATTTACAATTAGAAGAATCAATTATAGGTATGGTTAAAGATTCTTTAAATATAGATTTTGAATCTTGGGATGAAGATGAAAAACAGAAACTTATTACACAAGTTGTAGAAAAATTTGAATTTGTTCGCGGAGAAATGTCTGAATTACATTCTACGTGGGATGACATACGTGATGCCTATCGTTGCGAAAAGGAGTTTTCTACTCCGAGAGGAATTACAAAACCAAAGATAAACATAAAGACTCCATTAACATTACGTCATGTTGAAACTAAAGTCGCCATGTCGGCGATCAATATTATAAATCCCAAACTTAATTTTATTAAAGTTACGGATAGTAATACAAACGTTCGCCAATATAAAATAGAAAACTTACTTTTTCAAAAGTGTTTTGTTGGAGCGGATTATGGATATACTATTGCGCGAGCAATTAAGTCTGCAATTTTATATGGACGTGGAATTATTAAAGTAATACCAAACAGACAAACAGGTGTTCCTAATATCATGTGGATTAATCCGAGAGATTTTATGATTGATCCGTTTGCTACGAACGTAAATGACGCTCAATTCATTGTACATCGTATGTGGCTTGGTTATGATGAAATTAAGGCGAAAACTGATGCAGGTATTTATGATAAAAAAGAAGGGGAAAGACTTCTGAAAGATCATTATCGGCACATGTTTGGTAAAGAAGAACTTGATTTAGATAAAGATAAATTGACAGACACATTTAAATCATTATTTTATGAAGAAGAATATCGCGATGATATGCGTGATTCTATAAGTAGTGAGTGGTCAGAAGAAAAATTTGGTCGTGTTTGTGTTAAAGAATATTATGACAATAATTTTATTGTTACTGTTGCTGATGACGATTATCTCTTAAAAGTACAACCTAATTTTATTGGTTATCCATTTTTTACAATACAAGTAAATCTTCCGGTAGATGATGAATTTTGGTTAAAATCAATCGGGGAATTATTACTTGATAGACAAAACGAGGCTGATGTCAAACGTAATCAGCGCGCCGATAATATCAATAAGATATTAAATACACCATTTATGATCCAAAAAGGCGCAATAGATAAAACAAGTGATTTGATTGTTGCCGGAAATAGAAAAATTATTGTTAACAATCCTGACGGCATACGGCCCTTAGCCGTTCCTGATGTAACACAAAAGGCAAATGAGGAAATATCATATCTTGAAAAAGAAGCGGCAGATATATCATCAGCATCATCGTTAATTCAGGGCGGAGCGGCTAAAAATGAACGTATGACGACATCTGAAACCAATAAAATGTATGGACAAGCTACAATGAAATTTGATTTTGAATTAGATATTATTGTGTCTATAGGCATAATTCCTTTATTAAAATATGTTCTGCTGATGATGTCTATTACTTCTCCGGGGCCGATGTTCGCCTCTAATAATGCCGCGGGCGTCGGTGCGATGGAACCAGTAATGACGCAGGAAATGGTTAAAGAATACTCTATCACTTTACAAATTAATCCTAATAAAACAATGATCGATCAACAAACGGCGGTACAAATGTATCAGCTATTGTCGCAAGATCCTTTTGTTGATCAAGCGGTAATGCGCAAACATGTAATTCCGTTAATGTTACCGCACTATCCAGAGGAAATGTTACGGGATATGGCTGTAAATGAAGCAAAACCGGAGAACGTTCAATTATCAAAAAATTCTGCACAAAGAGTAGAATAGACTTGACAAATTGAATATAATATGGTATAATAGTATTAGAAGAGTTTATTAAGAGAGGAGAATTTTAATGGAGTTGGTAGAGTTTATTCTACAAAAAATATCTGAACGAAAGGAGGTCGCCCGTAGTTACGTATTGCAGGGAACCGACAATTGGGAAGAATACAATAAATTTTTAGGTATTTATACTGAATTTAAAAATCTCGAAAGAGATATAATGGAAGTTAAAAATGCTGATGCAAGAGATAGTTTAGAGTTCGAAATATAAAAGGAGGAAAATAATGTCTGAAGATAAAAATACTTTTGATCCTTTAGCGGATGGAAGTAGTGAAGGTGGATATTCAATTGATGATTTTGCAGATACAAATATTGAAAACACGATTGATGAAACGCCTGAAGCAAATAATGATTCAGAACCCGAAGTAGAAAACAAAGGTTCTGAAAACACCAATGTATTCCTTGATCAGGTTAAAGAATTATTAGATTCAAACGAATTAAATGAGCAGGATACAGTCGTAGATTTATTCAATGGCGTGAATGATGCGCTATCTGCACTTGATGATGGATCGAATACAGATACACTTAAACAGGTGTCGATGAAGCTTACGAGTGCTATATCAAATACGTTAAAACAGCGTGATGGTCAAATCAAACAACTTAAACAGGGAAGTTTAAAACAATCCCCCGTTTATAAGGGAATACAGGCGATTAAAAAATATTCGCCTTCAATAAGTGATCAAGCGGCGTTAGAGATATTAAATAATATGTATCATTTCAATCTTGATCAAGGACGCAAGTCGAAGAATAAGGGTGGTGCAATTCATCCCATTGTACAGAAAAATGCGAATGTATTTGAAACTGATGCAAAATCTATTAATGAATTTATTAAAAGTTCATATAATCAAAATAATGATTCATTCGTTATGGAGGATATTTAATGTCAGAGAGAAGATCAAAAGTAAATAAAAATAATGTTGAAGTAGCTGATACTTATAATCCCGAAGCGGCATGGAAGGATGTTAACGATATTAACGTCAATGAAATGTTTAAACCCTATAATATATTTGAGCTTGAAAATGAAAGAAACACGCGTAATGAGGCCGGTAAAATTGTTTCTGGTATGGAATACGCGTTTGTTCGTGTAGATAATCAAGGCGAAAAAGAAAAGCGTGAACGTCGAGGATTCAAGGTATGTGATGATCCCATTGTAAAAGCCAAATTTGCAAGCGATGTTGGATTAGAAAATCGTAATGTAATCGAACGCGAAGGTGAACGATATGTATTGTATCACCGCCCAAAAAGAATTGGTGATGCAGAAAGGGAATATCGACGCCATAAAATTAGAACTAAAATTCAGACGGCACAGGAGGTTAGAAATAATTTTCTTGGCCCTGACGATGTAAGAACAAAAATAAAACATAATGGCAAATATCTAATGAAGAGGGGGAGGTGATAAGTAAATGAGTCCTGACAAAATAATGGAAATGAGCCTTGTTAGTTATGATTCTGGTCATAATAAAATTAGGTGGTATGAAGAAGATGAAAGTGAATCTTTTGAAAAAGGGCAATTCGTATATCTTGACGGTGATGGACAGCTTACAGAATGTGCTGGAAACGCTAACGAAAAAATTCTTGGTATGGCAATGAAAGATGCAAGTGGTGAAGCGGGAACAATGATTCCGGTAGCGTTAGCACCCGGAGCAGTTTTTTCAATGTCGCCGTATCATGATACTGAAGCAAGCGCAGTTAATTCGATGGATAACGTTGGATCTGCTACGCAATTTAAAGTTACTTCGAATAAGTGTGCGGTTGATGTTGCAAACATTGGAGATGCCGCGGAAGCGACGCTCGTAATTGTAGGATTGGATAGTCGTGATACCGAAGGTGATCAGTTTGCAAGATACCTTGTAAAAGTGGCCGAAGATCACTATCAGTTATATGCATAATGATTAATAACTAAAATTTAAATACCACGAAAGGAGGTGGTTTCGTGGGTACTTTTAACAGAAATACTGCAACCCCGTTATATTCACCGGGATTGTACCGTGTACTGTTTAATATGTTTAAGAAATATCCGTGGATTTACAAACAGTTTTGTGATGTTCGGACTTCTAAACAACAAAAAGAAACTGATTACTCTCTCTGGGGAATCAAAAACATACCGGAAAAACCGGAAATGTCCTCGTATGAATTTGGAGAAATTACTCCGGGATACGAGATTGAATACGAACATATCAGTTATGGTTATGCACTCAAATGGTCGAAAGAAGCTAAGGATGACGAGCTGTACGGACAGCTTAAAAAATTCCCACAACTTCTGTTTGACGCGGCACGTTTCACTATTGAATCGGTAGCACATACGACAATTAATGATGGCTTTTCAAATATTGGTTACGACGGAGTTTCATTATTCTCTGATTCTCACCCTTCATTAGAAGGAACGCAGAGTAATCTGCTTGGCGATGTTTCACTTGGAAGAGTGTCATTAGAAAATATGATTGTTCTTTTGAAGAACCAAAAATCGGCAGAGGAACATCCGATTCCGTTCTCTGAAGAGTATAAATTGTTAGTTCCGATTGAACTTGATCCGTTAGCAACTAAATTGCTTGGAACACCGAATGAATATGGAACCGCCAATAACGACATTTCATATTTCTATAATATGTTAACACATCTTGCTGATCCCTATATTGAATCAGAAAGCAATTGGCATGTTGTTCCGAAACCTTTCTCTGGCGGAATTACTGTATTCTGGCGTGAGAAAATTAATGGCAAAGAAGAAAAAGATCCTTATACTGACGATACTTGGTATAAAGTAAGATTTAGATTGTCTGCTGGTTATTCCGAATGGCATAAAAGCGCAGGAGCTGGTTCTTAATGGGTGCTACTGGATTTAATAGTATTAGGCTGTATGGTGATAGCGTTACTCCCGATAACACGGGAGTAACCGCACTCATATATGATGATGATGGTAATTTGCTTTTAGCGTCAGGTGAAATTAAACCGGCTGATAGTGATTCAGGATATGCTGTTGGTTGTCTGTTTATTAAAACAGATGCCGATACTGGCGATGTATTTGTTTATGTCAATCGCGGAGATTCTGATGATTGCGCTTTTGAGGGTGTGGCAGAAGAGGTTACATTAGCTTCTGGACAGAGTATTTATTTTGCAGATTCAAACACATACATCACTTCCGATGGTGATGAGTGGGAATTTGTATCAGATGCTGATCTTGATTTTCGAATCGATGGTGTAATTGCACGTGAAGCAGATGAAGATTTTACTTTAATGGAAGTTACTGCAGATGATGATATAGATAGCCATAGATTTTGTGAAATTGATGATTCCGGGGATTTAGTTCCTGGGTCTGTAAATAGTGATACAGTCTGTGGTGTAAATGTGAGTGAAATGACTACGGTTTTTTCTGGCAATGAATTCGAATTGGCTATACAAGGTTTCACAACTGTAACAGCTGACGAAGCCGTTGATGGTGGAGCACTTGTAAAATGCGGGGATGATGGACGAGTAAGTCAATTTGTTACTACTGCTATGAAAGGTTCAGTAATTAAAGAAGTTACTGAAGCTGGAGATTTTAGTAATCAACCGCAAGATGACGGTATCGAAATTCTTTCAGATGATTCTGCTGATACCTCAATGGATTTTCGTATTTGGTATTCCGTTTATGATGGTGGTGCAACTGATGAAGTTCTTTATGAAGACGTTACTACAGATGCGTCTGATGGTACAACCCCGGTCGCATCGACTGCAACAGATATGAATCTTGTTCTTGGAGTCGAAGCCTTAACGGGTGGACACGCCGGAACAATTACAATTCGTGAAGCATCAACTAACGGAGAAATTACAACATTAGCAACGGGTACAGATTCTGCTGGAGTTACTGATGTAACGGGAACAGATGTTAGAGCATTTAATGTGATTCCTACTGTTGAGGCTGACGGCGCATCAGTGAAACAAATTGGATTGGTTGGAACCGGTACGGATGGATCAGCACAATATGATTCGCAGGAACTTGATGGAACAACCACTACTTCGATGAATTCTGCTTTTAAAACTGTTACGAAAGTTTTAACTGGCGATGTCGCAACAGGAACTGAAACAACAGTTAAAGTTAAAGCGTCTGCAGATAATCATTCTATGAGAATAGGTCGTGCTGGCCCTGCTGGGGCAACGGCACGTGGTGAAGATTGTATAGTAATATTTTAAAGATTGAGGAGGGGAAGCGTTTAGTTTCCCCTTACATGTTTTATAACGAGGTGGAATAATGAGTGAGTTAATGTCCGTTGCATTAATAGTTGGCGGACTTTCAATAGGCGGATTTATAATCGCGTTACTGTGGATTATCGCACCAAAGATAGACGATTGGATGAAAATTCGAAACGAAGCAATCAAACTTAGAAATTGCCGCGATGATAGTAATCAAACTCGACTGTGGGAAAAAATGGAAACGGTACTTGAATTACAACGATTAAGTAACGAACGTATATGGAATTTTGCATTTGATAGTCTTAAAGAAATAGCAAATAACCAACGGCGAATAGAAAGTAAAGTTGATAAAATAATTATGGAAAGGAGAGATATTCGTGTTTCAAGAATTAAAAACGACGAAAGTGGAAACGGGAAGTAATGCAGACGTAATGTCGCTTGATTCTGCTAATATATTTGGAGAATTATGGGGTGTAATTTTATACCGCGGATCTGAAGATGCGACTGTTAAAATTTATGATGCGGATAGCGCAGATGGTGATGAAATATTAGCGTTACAGGGAACTACAGAGTGTCCATCACCGAGTGTTCTATTAAGTAACCCTATACCGATGACTGCGGGGTGTTTTACCGTACTAACAGGAACAGGTGCATTTGCATTAGTTCTTACGGCTAAATAATGAAATTTAATGGATATAAAATATTTAAAGATGAACATCTTAAATGGATAAAAAAGAAAGATAAAAAACGAAAACGGCGAAAGAGATTGGAGAAAATAAAACGTGAACGTAAAAGAACTAAAAGATAAATTCTATTTATATTATAATGAGGATTCTAATTATTCATATTTCAGCGATAGTAAATTACTATCCATCTTAAATGATGCTTATATGGATTGTTTGCAAGCGGTTAATTGGCCCACAAGATGGAAAACGTTAACGATTAAATTACCAAAAACAACCGTAACAACGTGGACAAGTGCAACACAAATAACGGTGGACGATGCGTCTGAATTTATTCAGGGACAGTTAGTGGTAATTAAGTCGGGTAATAATATTGATAATTGTAAAATATCTTCTATTGATTATACAGCAGATACTATCACATTAGAATCTCCCGGACAGATTGAAAATACTTCTGGAACTCCAACAGTTTCCGCCGTTAGTTTTTTTATCCCACATACTCATCAAATAAGATTTATAAATTATGAATATACAAATACATCTATTTATAACGGTTATTTAACACATATAGCTGAACGTGTATTTAAGCGCGATGCCGAAAAAATTAATACACTTGGTACAGTAGATAAATACACTTATATTGGCTATAATGATGATGTATTGTACGACGGAACACTTATAACGGGATCGGGGTCTTCAATAGATGTCAATAATTTAGGACAACCTGATAATTATTATTTAGGTTGTTATATTACAGACGAAGCCACAATTGCCGGTACGGGTGTAGTCGAATCATCAACATCGGGAACATGTACTCTTAAACAGAATGATTTTACTTTTAATGATGAGGATTCTGTTAAAATTTATAGAAACCATTGGGAAGTTAAAGTTTATCCAGCACCTAAATATACAACAACGTTAACTATTAAATATTACGATACTGCACCCTTGCGGTTGAATAATGATTATGATGTGCCCAAAATTCCTGCAGAATATCATAATGCCGTATTCTATCAGACGTTAATGTATGCTAATCAAATCGATGGGAATTTTGAAAAAATGAAATTATATGGGCAAATGTATGGACAAAAAATACGTCATGCAATCATAAATTATATGAATACTTCAGACGTTATTACCGATGATAGAATCGCATTAGAAGGAGAGGAATTTTAATGGGACGAGCGAATAGAGAATTTAGTGTTGTTGTTCCTATAAATAAAGGACATTATCCGATGGTTGATGATTCAATGGACATTAATCTTCAAGAACCTAATATACCATTAGGATTTTATCATGGACATAATACAGCAATTGTAAATGGAATTATTAGATCCCGTCCAGAATTAGTTGTTATGGAAGATAGTTGTGAACATAACACAGTAATAGGCGCATGTGTTTGGACAGGATTTTATATTTATGCGTTAAACGGAGGTTCATTACGATGGTGTAAAATATCAGATGGTTCAACCGGATATGTATATGATAAAGCTACCGGTGCAATCGCTACGGCGACATATAATAAAAATGTTTCCGAAGATGGAAGTATAACATTTGCACCGTTTAATGATGTTTTTCTCGCCGTCGGCGGAAGCGATACACCTGTATATAAAATAACTATTAGTGGCGGAGCGCCTGTGTGGGAATATGTAATTGATTCAGATTTTAAAGGTGTCTGTGGTGTTACTGAAGCGAGGTTATTTGTTGCTACGGATGATAATGTATTAAAATACTCTGAACGAGGAGATATATCCGAGGGTTATGATAAAGTAGGTGGTAATGAATTCTTTGTCCTCGGTTGGGGTGGAGAAAAAATAATACATATGGAAAATATTGCTGGAGAATTTTACGTCTTAATGATGGGTAATAGTAATAAACCCGGAATTAGAGTATTCAAAAAAATATATACTTTGGGAGATACTCAATATATTACAATGTCTTCATTTACTGAAGTGTTTAATAGTAATAATTATCTTCCCGGCGGTCAACGATCTTTTTGTCCTTTTAATGGTCGCATATATATGTGGTTATCTGATTTAGGATTAATTACGCTTGGCTCAAAAGGAATACAACAGCTTGGCCCTTATACTGATAATCCATATGTTGTGGCAGATAGTTTAAGAAACAAGATAGTATATTTATATCCTGATGAAGCACAAGGTGTTGTTGTATGTACCGATATAAATGATACGGAAACTAATTACGTCTATAATGTTAGAAACAATACGTGGGGTAATTGGAGCGATTTGGGAATAACTGACGGCACAACATCGCATTACGCGGCGAGAGTTCATTTTGCAAAAACATCTTGTTGGCTTGGAAAACAGGGTGTAGTAACATTAGGTAAATACACTATTACTGATATTGGTAGTGGTATTGCGCCATATCTAATAACACCCGCATTAAATCTCGGTTATCCTACAAAAGAGAAAATATTACGAAGAATTCGTATTGATGGAGTCGAAGTACAAACAATTAAAATATACACTCGAATAGATCCTAATGATGATTTTGTTTTGGCAGAAACAATATCTAATGTAAATAATAAAGGATATATTATTCCAATAACTAATAATAGGCCTTTTGTTGAATGTGTTTTACGGATAGAAGGAAACGGTGAATTAGTATTGAAAAAATTGATTATTGATGCGTGGATACAGCGAGAATTAAGGGGGTTTAGCTAATGCCTAATGTACCTATAGTTTATGTAGGCCCCGGAACTGGAGCACAAATTGGTCCGGGTGGATCTACTGTAAATCCCGGAAATACAAGTGATTGGTCATATACACAACATGAAGGAATGGATTTTGGAGATCCCGAAGATGAGGATTCAGATGAAACTCAAGGACAACAAAATATTGCGGGCACGAGTGGCGGATCAACTCCAGAAACTAATGTTACTATTGTTGATTTATCTCCCGGAGATGGTAGTGTCGGAACCGTATCTATTCCTGGAATCGGCGATGTTGTTGTAGATTCAGGTGGTTCGGGAATGAATTGGACGGATGCTTATAATGAAGCCATCGCCAATGCACAAGAGTATGTAGATCAAGCGTTTGCGGGAACAGATCAAACTAATGATCCTACAAACAGCGGTATATCTACAATGTCATTAGGTGGCGTTGAAACCTACGGTGCATTAGAACAAGGAAGTTACGAAAGGAGGTAATTAAATGATAATAGTAGGCAAATCAGCACATACGGGTGCTACGGGTGCTACGGGTGCTATGGGTGCTTTGACACCTACAAGAAATACAACAACGACTAATAATGTAAATAATACTGCCGCCGAAAATCCAATAAATTCAATTGAATTTCCAGAAGTTGATACTTCAGAAATACAGAATATGCGTGGAATTGCGGCTAAATCTACTGGAGGAATAATGACTTATGGAGCATTGAAACCTTCAAGCTACGGAAGGGTGAGATAATTGGATTTATCAGAAATCGAAAACAGAATGCGAATGTTGGAATCGTTATTACATCATTCAACTGTAACACCAGAAGGCGATTCAAATGTAGATTTAAATGATTTAAATAATGTAGATGTTTCCGGCGTTTCTAATGATGATTCATTAACATGGGATAGCTCATCGGCTACATGGATAAATGAAGCACGAGTGAAAAGTGTATCGGAATCGGCCCCGATTGAAATTACAGGAACAACAGAACCAACCGTCAGTTTAAATTATAATGAAACAAATTTAAAGTTAACTTCGGATGAATTAGATACAATCCAAAATATTGATACAACAGCAAGTCCAGAATTTGTGGGATTAACCTTATCAGGTTTACCCGGCGCCGTAGGAAATTTCATCACATTTGATGCCTCTGGAGAATTATCAGATTCTGGTTATGATGGAACAAATTTTGCTAATATAACGCACGCATCAACACACGAATCTGGTGGAAGCGATACAATAAATCATGATAACCTTGACGGGTTTGAGGCGAATGAACATATTGATTGGACTGATGCTACAGAGAATTTTAAAACTACGGAAAGTATAACTGCATTAGGAGATAACACAAAAATTATAACTGGAGAAGAGTCCGATATGTCCGTCTATTACGACGGGACGGATGGTTACATTAAGACAAACGAGGTTACTGATTCAGATTTAATTATCGCCTGTGGGACAGATAAGACACTTACACTTGAAGAAACGGTTTGGGACGATATTAATCTTGGATCGGCACAACTTTCAAAACCCGCATCTTCACACCCTGACATTGATAGTTTTGTTGACAACACAGGCACAGATACCGGAATTGAAACATATGCGTTCGGAGTTGGAGAAAAAGTCCACGGTGCTTTTGAATTAATTCATACATATAAAGAAGGCACAGACCTGAAACCGCATGTGCATTTTCAAATAGTTGATGCGCCCTCTGGAACGGATCATATTCGGTGGCAAATCGCTTATACCATCGCAAAAGGAGGAGCAATACTTGGCGCAACTGAAACTACAGAAGGAGAATGCGCCGTTGATACGCAATATGAAAATTACTTTTGTGCATTAGATGATATTGATGGAACAGATTTAGAAATTGGCGATCAATTTTTATTTACTCTTGAACGGATAGCTTCAATAGATGATGCGTTTGCGGGTGATGCGCTCATTCAAACCGTTGGAGTGCACCACGAAGTTGATACAATAGGAAGCAGACAAGTTTCAACGAAGTAAAAATAGCTAAGAAACCCCTTGACAAAAGGGGTTTTTTATGTTATAATATAATATAGGAGGTGTATGATTAAATGATAATAAAAGACAACAAAAAAGGTGGACAATCGCAGACCGATACTACAAACAGTAGTGGTCAAGATATGTGGTCATATATTAATCAATTTTTGGATCAATTTGGTAATGCTGAATATCCCGTAAGTTCGGGTGGTTCGGCACAGGCTCAATTACAAAATCAAGTTCAAGCGGCATTAGGTGCAATGAATTCATTTATGCCTATGCTTACACAACAGGCGGCATTAGACGCGCAAAAAGAATTGGTGCAGATGCAATTAGAAGCACAAGCGGCACTACAGGACGATGCACAACAACACGTCAGAGATCAACTTAAATGGCAAATGCACAGTGGACAATTGAATCAAGGTGTATCTGGCCCCGGAACGGGTGTAGCAACCGGAACCGTTCTTAATCCGGGTGCATTGACAACTGGTTTAACACAGTCTTTACAAGATCAAAGACAAGAAGATTTGATGGGAAGTCTGTTAGGAATACAAAATCAATCATTAGCAGAACAACTTGGAATTCAGGGTCAAGCGCAACAAAATAGTATGCAAAATATTTTCGATATAATCAATAATACGTCTTTTGGCGGACAACCACAAACCCCGCCCGGAACATTAGAAGCACATGCAAGCAATACATATAACCCTATTGGAGATATATCTACAAGGCCATAAAGGAGTGATACAATGGATTTTTTAAAACTATTACAAATGATGATGCAAAATCAAGGACAAATGGGTCAAATGGGTCAAATGGGTCAAATGGGACAGATGAATCAACCCGGACAAAATATTTTTGGACAAAACAACTTTGCTGGTGGAGGCGTTGGATCACCGCTTAATCAGCTGTCTATGATGAATAACCCTCGGCCTGGTTCTCAAATGGAATCTGGAGGTACTCCTGTGAATGTCCCACAGCCTCCCGGACTAAACCCAGAGAGTCCTATGTCTATCAAGCCTCAAGGAACGCCGCAGAACGCTCCGACAGGTACAGCGGGACTTCCGGTTCAAATGCCGACACCAACAATTGGTAATATGTACACAATGATGAATCCTCCACAGCCAAAACCAATGCAACAACAGCAATCTAATAGTAATCCCATGAATCTCTTTGGTGCTATATAATGGATATGTTTGGAATGTTCTCTTTTTTTAATGATAAGAGAAATAGAGCGAATGAAGCTCATAATAATAATGTAGAAACAATGTTATCGAATGTTTCAAATGTACAACAGATTCAAGATCCGCAAAATTTACAAAAGATTGCACAGCCTGAAGCAGGCAATTTTGAAAATATAATAATGAATCAATTAATTGATCAACTTGCACCAAAAACAACTAATACTTTTATTGGTGGAAATGGTGCGGTCGAAGTTCCAATGGCATCTCCCGAATCATTAGCAGAAAGTATTAGACGACAAGAAGCTCCCGGACGTGCTAAAAAACGTGATAATTTGATTAAGGAATATAATCAATTACGGCGCCAGGAAATAAAAGACAATTTAAAGATGGCCGTTTTGGGCGGGATGATGGGGATGACTAATATGCCCGCTGTTGAAAATCTTGAACGAATGGTTGTTGCTGAACAATTAAGAGAAGTAATGGGACAAAATGAAAATGCTAAAAATCGTAAAGAGGAAATAATTGATAATCAGACCCGTAATCAAGAATTACTGAAACAAGCAATTGCATCTAAATTTAGTAAAGATGCGACTATCGGTGCACAACAAGTTGAATCACAAGGCGACATTATTACTGCAACCGTTGATGCAAAGTCTGAAGCAGATGCGATTAATAATGCAAAAAATGATGTTGTTAACAGTATATTCAATCTTTCAGAAGCATCTGGACGAGATATAGCAAAAACTGCATATAAACAAAATGAACCAAAAATGACTGTTACAATACCAAAATATAAAATAGAAGATGGCAAGGAAGTACAGGATGGTTTTTATACTGCTCAAATAGACATAGGAGTCGCAAAAAATTTAACTGCGGATGATTTTATTGGAGATATACCAATAAAATCCGAGAAAAAAGCGGCCAGCCTTAGACGACAAGCCGCTAACTTAGAAAAACATTTAGAAACAAAAACAGAAGAAGATGTTAAGAAATTAACTAAATTGGCGATACAAACTCGTGATATATTAAATGCCGAGGGAAAAAGTACCGGCGTTAAATTTATGAACGGTTTAGCAAAAGCGACTGTTGGTGAAAATGCGTTATTTGAAGATTTACCTCCAGAAGCAAGAAAAACCGCCGCGACACGCACGGCAAGTATGCTTATGGGATACGCAGAAAGCGGTCGCGGTGCATTTGAAATCAATATTGAAACACCGCAAGGAACTAAACCAATTATACTAAACGATGAGCAAGCGGTAAAGATTGCGCGAGATTTACAAAATTATGTTAAAAACATGGAATTGGAGGAATTTTAATTGAACTTTTTAAACTATGACGATAATGGCTTCAAATTAGATTTATCGCCATATTATGATCAAAAAACTGAAACGCCTATTAGAGAAACACCGGCAAACGAACAAGAAGGAGAGGGGGCTAAAAAACTTAGCCCCTACGTTGACTATGTAGTTAAAAATGGTCAATTACCTGAAGGCGTAGTATTAACTGATGATGCAAAAAATTTCGTTTTTAATAAAGCACGTAAAATACAAAATAGAGCACGTCAACCACTTACTGCCCTCGGTTCATCAGAATATGAACTATTCAAAAGTGATTTAATTGAACCCGCTTTATCTGAATATCAAAGCAAACAACCCGATCGGAGCCTTACACGAGAAAATTTAGTTAAACATATTGAAGAGATGGAAGAATCCGATGATTATGGAATTAAATTAGACATAACGGGTGTTAAAAATGATCTTATAAATATAGGCGCATTTTTAGGTAAACAAAACGAAAAGTGGGTACAATATAATGAAGAAAAAACTATAATTGAAAAAGTTCCAATTGCCTCGGAAATTATGGAATCGGACGTAAATAATAATTCAGTATTCACGCGAGAAAATGAATTAAAACGCGAAGATATAAATGATGCTGTCGTATATTGGCCCGCCCCCACGGACGAACAATGGGCACAACATTTACGATTAGAGCAATATTCTCCAGAACAAATACGACAAGCTAAAGGCGCATTTGCCGCGACTTTTCGGAGTGGTTCTTCTAAAGATTTAAATTATGCACTTACTGGCGCCGGTACCGGTGTTATGAATTTAGGTTCTTTACCGGGCCGAATGACGGCTAAAGCGGCAGGACAATTAGTTAATTTTAGACAAACATGGGAAGATATTTTAAATGGTAATGCTGATTTATATAATTTAGATGAGCGTGATGTCGTTGCCGGAATACCGCTACTCGGTTTTGTGAGTGAAGGAATGAAACCGGTATTTCAAGAGATTCGCCGCGCAGATAAAACTTGGTCGGGAGAATATACTACCGAAATAAATTATGAAGTTGAAAAGGGCGACTCTAAAACTGAAATCATCGATCCTGTATTCAAAAAATATGTTGGTAAAAAAGGAACTTTTGGCCGATTTGCAGATTGGTTGTATTCGCCGAGTGAGGCCGTTCTTAATGAAACTGAAGGAATGATAGCGGTCAATCGCGCAGAATTTGTTGGTGGCGCACTTGATATGGTTGTTGATTTTTCTGCATTTTATAATTTTGGTGGTGCGATCGATGATGTTGTTAAACATGGTGAAGTTAAAAATTCAATGAACCAAATCTATAACTTTGATCCGGGAATGTTACCTAAAAATGCTGTTGATAGTGATAACATACCGAACCTTATCATGAAAAGTGGTCAAGTTGACGAAGTTATTGACGCTGGAAATACGCTCGAAAAATATCAAAAGCTTTTGGAACGTGGTGCAAAAATAACCCCGGAAATGGAACAATTAGCAATTAAATCTAAAGGCAAAGTTAATGAAATAATCGGTAATCTTGTAAATGATGCTATAATTCAATCTGAAGATGAATTCATTAAATTGGTTCCAAAGGATTATAGTAAAACCACCCCAGAACAGGTGCAAGAATTATTAAAGCAAGCAAACGAAATTGGATTCAAAAAGACTGTAGCACGTCGAGTTGCTAATCACGAAATTGAAAATTCGCCTACAATTGACAACTTGGTTAGAAATCTTGATGATATCGACGAAAAAATATCAAACATAAATATTGTTTTAGATAGTGGAAATGCAGACAAAAAAATGGAGGTTAAATTACGCTCCGCCCTTAGAAATTTGAATAATCTTAAAGATGATTTATCTGCTGAATTTATGGGATTTAATTTTCAGGAAGTCTTAGATGGTAAAAGTGCGGTTGATAAAGAAAGAATCGCAAGAACATTTAAGGACATACAAGAAAGAACGGGCTTAACGCCTGATCCTAACTACGATTATAAAGCGGGTTATCGCGTGAGAACGCTACATCGCGATGGTCATCTTATAGATGAAGTCGATACATTTACAGGAGAAACGATTCTTACACCGCTACAAGATGTTAAAAAAGCGGATGCAGAAGGAATAATGTATTCTGATTTAGAAGCGGCCCCGACGATTGCGCAAATGGAGCAACGTTTAATTAATCACGTTCGAAAAAATAAAGGTTCAAAATATCTTTACAGAGCTGGAAAACGTTTTATTAAAGATAGAATAAATAACAATGCAATGGCCGATATTTTTAGAATTGAAATGGATAACATTTTGCGCGCCGCGGAAGAAAACGCTTTAGAATTTGATACACCCATTGATATTAAATTTGGCGATGGGCCGTTAGATTTAAATGAGGATAGAGTTAGATTCTTACTTGAAAACACTAATCTTGATATTACTAAAAAGAAATCAACAATTAAAATGTTGGATAATGTTTTAGATGATGATTTAGTTAATGCGTTAAAACAAATTGCTGATCCCGAACAATATACTGATTTGATAAGGTTAGATGATGCACTATATTCGAAATCATTCGCGAAATTCCACGCGGGAATACCTGTGAAAGATGGTGTAATACGTTTATACAATAATCTTAAATATCAACTAAATAAATTAAGGGGCACTGTTGATACTAAAAGAACCAAAATAGAACCTTTTACACATCCGGGAGAAAATGTAAAAACTCCAGTAGGTAAAGTACGTTCTAAGCTCGGTCGAATGGGTTTGTCTGTACATCAATATATGCCAGTCCAACGTGAATTTGGTAAATTATTTGAACTTATGTTGCCACGCGCAGACGAACTACGTGATCATATCGCGGCAGTAAATAGGCTGTGGGATGAAACTTCAGCATTAACACAAATGGCCGATGCGCAACAAATGCACCGTATGGCCGACATTTCTGATTCTTTAATTAAATTTGATAAAGAAGAAATTAAACGAATTACTAATTTATGGGATACTGCTATGCGTAATCAAGATTCTGATATGATCGATAAATTATTAATCGAAGATAAGAACTTCGCAGAAGTATATCAAACCATACAAGAAAGATGGTTTAAACCTTCATATGAACAATTAAAAAGGAACGCTACCGAGCGTTATATTGTCGATAACGATCCTGAATTTTATTGGAACGCAACAAGAACTGAAAGAACAAAACGTGTTAATGAATTGTTAAGCGATCCAGATTTTCAGCCACCCGGTTTACCAGAAAAACAGCCTAATTATTGGTTACCTAAAAAACCGGTTGAAGGAAATCAAAAAGTGATTTATCATTCAGAGGATGGCCCTCGGATTGCATTATTTGCAAAAAATACAAGAGATGCTGTAAACATGGGTAAATCAAGAATATTAGCGGATATTGCAGAAAAAAACTTTGGTTACGAATATAAAACCGGACAAATTTTCGACGCTACCGAACGTGAAAAGATTACTAAATTTATGCTTGATAAAACAGGACTTGCAACGGAGGATGAATTATTTGATCAAGTATCAAAAAATATTAACGCTAAACGTTTAGTTAAACAACTCGCTGTTGATAAAAAACAACAAGCATTAGATATTGCCAAAGACATGTATGTTGAGAAATATTTCACAACTAAAGGCTGGGGTGAAGTTCGAAAAAAACTTTCTGAATCATCAGCAGATGGTATTCAATCTTATGTTGGAACTACTTATGGTGATTTATATGATTTTATGTATCGCAGAGGTGATAACGTAGGTTTTTCAGCGGATGATACTAACGTAAAAACTTTTCTTGATACATTCCATCTCGACGATCCATATCAAGCAATGAGAGATCAACTTGGAATTAACATCCCGACAGAACGTATAGACGAAATAGAAAAACGTGTGTATTATCTTATTAATACAAAAAAGAAAGTATTAAGAGAACAAATGAACGATCCTCAATATGTTAAACAATTAAACAAAATGGCTAATGAGCAAGCAGAATTAAAAACCGAACCGTTAAAACGCGGTTTTGAAATTCAACAAAAAGAATTTGATAGTGATGTAAGTGAAATAGTTTCAAGATTTAGAAAAGCTAAATCTGTTAATAAACAACAAATGAAAAAAGACTTAATGTCTTTTAGTAAAGAGTATGTAAGCGAATTACGTAAAGAGTGGAACGCAAACATAAATGAAAGCGTTGAAACATTTAAAAAATCATTAGAAGCTGATGGTCGATATAAACCGGATGATATTACTAATAAAGTCAATGAATACAAAGCTGAATTAAATTATAAAAAAGAAAAGGAAATACATGCCTATAGAATAGAACGAAATAAAGAAATTCGAAAATTTAAAACTGCACAAGATGTGCGGTTTAAAGATGTTAGAGAACACATGTACAAACATGCAAAAAAAGTTAAAAAGAGTTTTAAAGATAAAATTAACAACTTACTGGAATATCGTAAACGCGCCGGACATAAAACATTGTTTAGTCAAAAACGCCAACTTGATTTTTATAAACAAGATTTACTTAGAAACATGAGTAATCTTGATAAAGAAGATATGAAAGATCTTTTATTAAATACGGGACTTAATGAAGCCCCGGATCAATACATAAAAGATTTTGAAGATTTTAAAAATCGTGTTAATAAAACTATTTCTGTTGAAAATATAAGTAATAAAGGCGGTATGGATTTAGGTCGTTTACCTAAAGAAAAAGTTGCCGGAAGAACTTACGAAGTAGATCCCGAACGTGGAATGATGGAATATAAAATTAACCTGAAAGATATTCTTGAAGATGATTTTAGGGAAGCTGGACGTAAAATTATGCTTGAGCCTGCACTCATTGAAGCAGAAGGCGTGGTTAATAATTTAAGAAAAGCGGGCGGTGGTAAATACGCGGATAATGTTGAAAAATTAATGTCAGGAGTAATGGGTCGCACTCGTGGAAAAAATACTCTTAATAATTTAGTATATGGAATAAGAAACGTAATCTCTGGATTGAAAGTTAAACATAATCCGGCTTCAGCGTTAGTTAATACAACGCAAGCATTATTCGATAACGCTATATATGGAACTAAAGTTGCAACACGATCGCATGTTGAAGCAACCGCAGATTCCATGAGATTTTTAAAAATCAAACTTCAAAATAGAGGATTACCTCACGACGAATTAATTAAACAAATGCCAGAAAAAATGCAGGTAGCATATAAACTGGGATTACTCGATCCCGAATCATTTGCTACTGAAGGCACACGTCAATTTGGAATACAAGGTGGCGTCGGAACAAGAGTATGGAATAGAACAGTTAATGATCATCTTAACTTCTTTAAAAAAAGTGAACAATATAATAGACTGCGCTCATTCTATGCTTACCTTAATTGGGCAGACGAAAGAACTGCAAATGTTGGTAATAAGATTACCGAGTTTGAATCTTTACTTAAAAACCCGGATTTACCTGCTGTTAAGCGCAAAAGTATTGAAGGAAAGTTAGGTCGATTGAAAGAAGTTCAAGCCAAATTCGGTGATATGGATATGGTAACAATGTTAAAAGATCCTAACGTTGATATAACCGATCCAACTACATGGACGACTGAACTTAAAGATGCAGTCATTAATACTACCGAAGGCATTAACGCAGTTCATTTTAATTATACATCCGCTAATAAAGGATTAATATTCCAAATCCCTATAATTGATTTAGCATTAAATCAATTTAAAACTTATGCGTGGTCTAAAAATTTAAATGTTATGAAAGCGTTAGTTGGTACTTTAGATGATGTAGCTGAAGAGGGAATTTCTGGTTTATGGAAAATGGCAGAACCGGGCAGTATGAAAAAAATTAGTCAACTTCCGTTAGAAGTAGCTACTGAAATAATGCTGGGTGGTATTGGATCTGTTGTTGGATATAGAATGTTTCAGGGATTTAGTAATATATTTACAGGTGCAACAAACTCGACACTTAAAGGTGTCGCTAATGTTACTAAAAAACGTAATTTACATCAAGAAAAAGGCGAGGGCGCATTTCGAGTTAAATTACTTGATAAAGCAACACATCAATTAGAAACCGGAATAAAACGTGTTATTCATGATATGATGGCACAACGTGCCGAAAAATTAGATCAATCAACCGAAGAACAGGAAGTAATGAATAAAGTTGTGAATTATGGTGCATTAGTAGTATTAGACATTCTTGATGAAGGCGTAGTGAATTCAGTAACTAATGGTGATTGGAGATCAAGATTTGAACCGGGTGGTGTTATGAATATTGAAACTCCATTTTTACAAATAGTTGATTTATTATATCAATCAAGTAAACCCGAACTTGTTGCGTCCGGTAAAGTAGAAAAAGAAGCGCGAGATACTCGTGCATTACTTACACATGCAATGTTACTTAATTTTGGTCGAGCCGCCCTTAATTATAAAATAGAGAAATCTAATGAACTTAATGATGAAAATTGGTCATGGCAAGATACTCTTGCAGATAGTACTGTAAGTTTACTTGGACAAGAAGGTCTTAAAGTTTTAAATGATGCAAGAACATATCCTATAAATGTTGATATAAGAACTGGACACGTTAGAGAATATGATGGACTGGAACTTATGCTCAATCTTATCGGAGTAAGATCTGCCGATGAAGCCCGATATAGTGAAGCAAAACGACGCGGTTACAATATAACTAATTGGGAACAAAACAAAGAAAGTGATATAATTAATACATATGTTAGCCGCGCCAATAAATTTACTATTAAAAAGTTAATGAATCAACCAGAAGTTACAATGAGTCAATATAATGCCGCCGCTGATTATCTTAAACTTCGAAATAGACATGAAAAAATTACTGAAGAAAATGTATATGAAATACAAGATGCAATACTTTCGCGATTAGCACACGCATTTAAAGATGAAGCCATTAATAATGGTTTTGATATTTCATATAAAAGGTTTAGAAACGCGCAGAGGCGGACGGAGAAAAAACCATTTACAACAAGCGATGTTCATGGTGTGCTTAATGAACAAACAATAAAACGCATTAAAAAAGATGGATTAAGTCCACAAGAACGTCTATGGCTTAAATACGTTCAAGGTGAAGTAATACGAGATCCAGATGAGGACGATAACCAACGAAAAAATGAAATTCATATACAATAATTAATGGGCTTGACAAAATGTTAAATATATGTTATAATAGAGTATATAAGGAGGTAATGTTAATTGATTAAAAACAACAACGGAGAAATCCAATACGCGGGAGATGCAATAATCACTGGTGATTGGCACATTCCACAACACAGCGAAAAGATGCTGAAAATGGTTATTGACATGGCTAAAAGCACGGGGATTAAAACCCTCGTGCTCAATGGCGACACGTTAAATATGGATTCATTCTCATCTTTTGTACGTAAGCAAACTAATGCTTCGTGGAAGATAGAACAAGATGTTGCACGAAAATTCTTTGACAAGATATGTAAAGTTTTTGATAAGATTATTTGTGTAATAGGTAATCACGAAAAACGAATTTCCCGGAAAACAGATTATCACATACTGTTTGGTGATGTATTAAACTTGCTTATTAAAGATAAATACAAAGATAAAATAATAGTTACCGAACGAGATTATATAATTATTAATAATAAATGGCGAATATGTCATCCGAGAGGTTATAGAAAGCGGATCGGTAGCTTAGTCAAATCTTTGTGTAAAAGATATGGACAAAACATCATTGCTGGACACCAACATTACCTTTCTTATAACACATTTGCAATGATGGAATCTACCGATCCCGCTATTTACATCGGAATAGATGGAGGCTGTTGCCTTGATCCTGAACAGGTTGAATATTCTCAAATGAATACTGTAAACAATCCTATATGGACTCAAGGTTTTGTAATACTAAAAGATGACGAAGCCAAAATCATCACCGAAGAACCTATGTATCTTAAAATGAGAAAAGATAAAATATATGAACTCGAAAGAATAATTTATAAACCAGAAAGGAGATGTTAATGAATGCCTTGTTATGTGTATCGTTGCAAAGAATGTAACGGACTAATGCAAAAATACAATAGAAAAGTTGAGGATAGACGTAATCCCCTTAAATGTCCCCGTTGTGGATACACCGGAAAGCAGAAAGGGCCAATTCCACAACCATCATATATTCTTTTCAAAGAGGGATTACCTTCCGCAGAAAAAGAAAATGAAATGATGTTAGGTCTGCCAACTTCGGATTATGAACAAGAAGTTCGAGATACATGGGAAGACAGAACTGGATTTGAGGCTGAACCGTGGTAATATTTATAATTAGAGTATTAGTTCCATTATATATATAATTGTAATGGTAATTTATGGAGAATTTAAAGGAGTTGATCTTGATGGATAAAACAAATGAATTAAAGAAAACTATTATGACAGCAATAAATGCGCTCGAACAGGTTAAAAAAGGTAAATCAGTATTTCAGCCTATTGCCGTATATAAATCGCATCAGAAAAAAATTGGAGAGAAAATGTCTATACTTGAATGGTTATATAAGGCATTGAATGAAAATATGATAACACTTGAAGAAGTTACGTGTCCAAAATGCGGTGAAAAAACATACGCACTAAAAATTCATTATCAGAAAGTAATTAAAGTATTCTTTGTTGTAAAAATAAACAAAGTTATTACGCTAATATATGATTATAAATGTGGACTAATGAAAGTAAGCATATCAGATGAATAAAGAAATAAGCCTTAAAATCGTAGAAGAAGCGGAAAAAGCGTATCAGGAGGGTTACTCCTCCCCTTATAGCAAAGGTTGCGCAGATTTTGTTTCAACTATACTTGAACGTGCAGGTTGGAAAAAAGAACATGTAACATGGGTTCCCCGCTTTTTTGAATATGGTTTTGTTACAAAAAAACCGACAGTTGGAGATTTAGTAGTATTTCGTGGAACATACGACGCAGTATTACCGACAGGCATAGGGCCTGAAGATGACAAAACACACGTCGGAATACTTATTAATAACAATGGAGATTTTATCCATTATGGAAGTGGGCGTGTAAAAAAGAGCAATATTAATACCCATTATTGGCGCGAACATTTTGAAGTTGGTTTAATAATTGTATCTGGTTGGCCTACAGCGGAGGACAAATTTGATGTAGAAAATAATTATAAAACATACAAAATCTTTTATCATCCTAAGGCCAACAGGCCCACATTAGTTAGACCTAATGAAGATGATTTAGAACTTATGGAAACGTTTTTAACTGCTGTAGCACCAGAAGGTACTGAAGTAAGATTTAACTCTCATCCGTTTGAGAATAATCCTAATCTGGTTGTAGAAGATAAATCCTATGAAGTTGTGTCTATAGAAGCAAGAATAAAAGTAAGGAGTGAGTAAAATACGAAATGGAGTATATTGTAGAAGTGATTGAATTACAATGCGCAAGTTGTGGACATTATGGTGGAATGGATGACTTTAGTTTTTATCTCGACGATCCGAGTCGTCAATTAGTTATCCATTGTCCCGAATGTGGTCAAGAAGTAAGTAAAGATATAGATTTTGAATAATTAAATTAACCTTGAAAGGATAAAAAATTATGTCAACAAAAAAGTTAGTTTATAATAACGATGAAAAGAATGGGTATAAAATAGTTAGTGTTAGAACTCGATTAGAAGTACACAGCATTAATGAGCGCATAACTAAAAAATTTATTGATTATATTCGTGAATGTATTGAAGAAACATTTCATAAGTATTCGCTAAATAATAAAGAAAAATTTGCATATGTTCCTGATAATTGTAAATATAAGATTATAAATGGAGATATAATTAATGTCAGATTTGATTTTATGTACAACAAAAATTATGATGATTTTTTTGAAAGAACGCAAATTATATTTAATGAGTGCGCGTGGAAAATATGTAATTTAGGTAGAATATGTCCTAATGTAAAATTAATACAGCCGGAGTGTGTAATAAAATGAAATATAATATTATATATGCAGACCCACCGTGGTGGTTTAATGATCAGAAAAAGGTTCGTAAGGATGGAAAAACGCCTACAAAAGGAATTGGTGCGTGTCATCATTATGAATGTATGAAAATAGAAAAACTCGCACCACTGATGGCAGATAAACTATACAATCTGGCAACAGATAATTGTGCGTTCTTCTGTTGGTGGCTTGGAACGCATCATATGGATTTAGCTGAAATAATTAAACAAGCTAATCAAAGATACAGATACAAAAAAGATATGTGGCGCGTAGTTAGATCAGATGCGTTCGTGTGGGTTAAGATGGTAAAGGATGGTAGTCATCCCACGATGGGGCCGGGGCATTATACAAGAATATGCTGTGAACAATGTGCGCTCCTTATGCGTGGTAGTTTACCGGTCTTAGACCATACTATACTACAGACCGTGATGGAACCCCGCAGACAGCATAGCAGGAAGCCTGATAGCGTAAGAGAAAGCATAGTGAAGATGTTTGGGGATTTGCCTCGGATAGAACTCTTCGCACGGGAATCGTCGGATGGTTGGGATACGTGGGGGAATGAAACAGATAAATATAATACAGAGATGTAAATAAAAAGAGGAGCTTTACACTCCTCTATTTTTTTTATCCACAATCTTTAATTGCTTCCAGAACTTCTTCAATACCTAAAGACTTACCATATTCCCACATTTTTGGATGAGTTTCTTTAAGCCGTTTAAAACGAGCTGGATCTTTCATAATTCCAAATAAGCAGAGTGCGCACCCTGTTCGAGGATAGCCTTGATAATATACACTTGCAAATTTTAAATCATATTTTTTAGCATAATCCCAAATATCCTCATCTGTCCATATAGATAATGGCTTAGATTTAGGCCGTTTAGTATTAAATGCATTACACCCATAGTTTTTCCAGGCAGTACATCTCATTCTGGATTCAGACGCCATTTCACCTGTCATAGGAAATTTACCGGTCTTCTTCTCATATTTATAAAAAGGACGTTTCTTCATAACAGCACAACACTTATGAGATATATTAAATGGGGCTAATATAAGTTTTCGCCATTTGTTAGGTAGTTTACTTGATCGAAATCCATTTTTATTTAGCTTACCAAATAATCTTGTACATAGTAAGTCAATACTTTTTGTTCTTCTAATTTCATATATCTTCTGTGAAACATCTTTTGATACACAGGGCCACCCATATTTCTCAATTATTTGTTTAAAATTCATTTCAGGTCTAATAATAATATCTGAATGTTCGACAGCAAAACGACGAACTTCAGGATACTCAAGTCCTGTATCACAGAATACTGCAGGAAGATTTAACCCCATCCTTTTACAAAGATCTAAAAGAACAGTAGAATCTTTTCCACCAGAGAAACTTATATAAGGATCATGTTTATTTAAAAACTCATTAATAACCCTTTCAGAATATATTATCTTTTGTTCTAAAGGTAAAGATTGTAATTGTTTTAATGTTGCATTATCTCTCATATTAATACCACCAACTATCCATATCAATAAACGTTCTGGAGCTTTCTTTTTTATTTAAATACATCTTGGACACTTGCCGTCTAATGCGCATTTTTCGCAATACACAGTGTCGCATTTTTTGCAGGTAGTTGCTTTTGATGGATTCTTAAACTTCCCACATATGTAACAAACCTTTACTACAGGTTCCAATTAAAACACCTCCATGTCAATAAATGTCATCATGTCTTCATCAATATTTCCAGCTTTTAAATGAATAGTCGCCAGCTGAAACCCCATTGCCGGCCACTCTTTTGGCCTGTTCCAATACTTAATATTTTTAACTTTGTACTCATAACTCTTTATAAGCTCGTTCCTTGCACGTGTCCCTATCACCGCATTAAGATTAACCAAAAACACCACGTTTTTAGCTACCCACATTGCCTGTTCAAGGAATCCTACGCCCTTACGCGGCGCAATCTTGCTCCACGGAGGGTTGGTTATAATCCAATCAAACGTGTCTTTATCGTCAGGATTTAATGGATCTTCAAGAAAATCATGCATCTTAGCCCCATATTTCAACGGCCCACGAATATCACCACCAAAAATTTGTATTGGATTATGTCCGTAAACTCCACGCTGTTTGTACACGTTTAGCGCCTCTAAGAAGCTTCCATCACCACAGCAAGGTTCTAATACCTTTCCGCTCGGACTGTAATAGTTTACTATCTTCTGTGCCAACTCATACGGCGTTTGAATTAGATCGTTATCACCTTTACACTTTGCCATTAATAAATCATCCCCCTTTCAATAATTCTTGTACATTTTTACCATAGTATTCTAAAATATGTTGTAATAACCACGTCTTACAATCGTTTCTAAGTTCAGATAATGATTTTCTGTTTGGTAACGTTTTAAAATCATACCAACCACGATGCTCAATCTGACATTGATACGTATCTTGATCTTCAACGTAATTTATTACAAACACCCACGGCCCGAACCGCCCTTCAGTTATTTCATCTTCTAATTCCGTCCAACGGATTTTCAATCGCTTATTACCTCCAACTTTATTCGAAATCAATTATAGTTATTTCTCCACAGCTAACACATTTATAATGCTCCTCAAAATCATCAACTAACCACAACTCTAATTCGCCTCCACAATGCTCACATATCATTTATAACACCTCCTTTCTATTTATATTATACCATATTTCGTACAAACTGTCAAGTATTATTTTTTCAGAAAGTGTTACCCCGTGTAGAAATAGTTACATCATACCTTTGAAGAATATTCTGATCTGATGTATAGATTTTTACAGCACTTCATAGAATTTTTCAATTTTTCCAAACCGCGGGCGATATTCCATATTAAAAACCCCATTTTATAAAAAAACCCTTTTTATGTCAATAATCTCAATTTAAGTTACGCCTGACAATAATAATAATAATAATAATAATAATATATTATGTATGTATGTATGTATGTATATACATGTGTGCGCGCTCTCATTTTTTCGCCCTCGCTCTAAAATTACAGCATGGGCGAGCACGCACGGACACGCCTATAACAGTGGCAAGCGATTTTATCGCACGGGCCGTAGGTACAAAAAAAATAAGACCAGATCTCATAAAGAAATTGGTCTTTTATATGCGATTTATTCCTTGAAAGGAAAATCTATAATAGCCCGTCCCGGATTCGAACCGGGAGCTGTACGAGGCTTAAACTCGTTGCGTTTGCCAAATTTCGCCAACGGGCCGATTAAAAAATTGGCAGTCCTGATAGGACTCGAACCTATAAATTCAGCTTCAAAGGCTGATGTGTTACCAAAATTACACCACAGGACTGTTGGTAGCGGGGAGAGGATTTGAACCCCTGTTTCAAGCTTATGAGGCTTGTGTATGAAACCACTCTACTACCCCGCGATTATAAATGGAGGCGGCGGGAATCGAACCCGCGTCCAATCGAGTGCGCTAAAACACGCTTTAGTCGATGTCGAGTGCCAATCTCGCCCCCTTATATATCTATTATATCACATTTTTGATGGTGTGTCAAGGGTTTTCTGCGATTATTTTTTGTTGAATAAAATTCAATGTGTAAAATTTTACATGTTCTCAAACGTGCGGGTGCACCCCCCATAGGACGTCCGCGTCCCGTCCAAAGACCCCCGTCAAAAAAAAATCGGCTCGACAAAAATAGATGTACCCGCGCGCAATAGAATTGTACCCGCGCATGTATGCGTGTTCATCGTACACTAATTGACAGCCGGCAACCGCATCAATGATTATGGCGAATACATCCGGGTAAAAATAAAAAAATGATGGGCAATTGATGCAGGCTGGTATAGGCTGGAATGAGCTGAAACGGGCCGGAACCCTTATAATAACTGTGTTTTGGTATGCAGGGAGAAAGGGAGGAGGAGCATGCCATCTCCGCTATATACGACATGAGTATAAAATGCTTATGATGGAAATGCAGTAAATATCGGCGTTTACACTATTTTACCTGCCATCAACCAGCGAAATACTGTTAGTATATGCGAAGAAACTGTTAGCATCTGCGAACGTTTTGTTAGCAAATGCGGTCATTTGTTAGCACATGCGATAAAATGTTAACAAATTATTAACAAAATTGTAACATTTTGGAAATATAGAGCGAAAAAACTGTGCTATAATATGAGCAGGTCGGAAGAAAACGGCCAAATCAAAAAAAAACGGAGGAAGAGGAAATGGAAATAAAGTATGAAAATCCATTGAATTTTTATCCAGTACACGAGATTAGGGATAAAAATAAATTACAATCCCTAAAAGAAGAAATTAAAAATAATGGCTGGAGAAATTGTCCACCATTAGTTTTATTCGATAACATTCATCTCATGAGCGGAGCTCATAGATGGGCAGTGGCTGTTGAATTAGGAAAGGAAATACCGGTAATCACACTTGCCGGCATTTTCGAAGAAGCCGGAATAGACTATGAGGATAGTAAAGAAGAAAGTGGATATAACAGACAGCAAGAAGACAATTACCATGCTTATCCCCTTAGCGGGGTGGAAGCAATAGTTGCTTATTTACCAGAATGTATTAGAGAAAAATACGGAATAGATATAGGATAGTGGGAAGGAGATATTATCATGAAAAAATCAACTCATCTTCACTTGATAGAAGCAGGCGTTCAACGTCCACTCTATCAAGTGGAAACAAAGACCTGCATTGTCAAAGGATTGTCCTTGAAGGAGATCCTCTGCATGCAGAACAAGTGCGGGGTTAAAATAACCCTGCAAGAAACAAGAGGAGGTAACACATGAAAACAATAACAAGAATCATCGCTCACCTACGTGCACAGGCGCATAATGCGCCGTGCGTAGTAGAAATAGCGGGTCGTAAATACACCCGCAGAACAGAAATTCGCCTCAACGGGCACGGCACAGATGCCCTGCTCGTAGATTTCCTGCAGGACATAGAGTGCGGATGCCTCTATATCCGTAGCGGAAGCGAAGCTTCCGTGATAATGAGCAGGGGACGGCTCCCTGCTATAACTACACAGTGCAACAAGTGTCAGGATGAGCAAATCCAGGCAATGCAAATGTAACTATCCCGGCCC